>CAMDQC010000035.1 GCA_945905735.1 Prosthecobacter debontii
TTTTTGCTCCACCCATCGGGTTCGTTCGCGTGCCGCTCGTCTATGATCGCTGCAATTTCCGGTAGTCCAAGTTTGAGTTTCACTCCTGCCATTTCGCTTTCTTGCCTTTTTACTCTAAAATGTCACTTTAATTATGAAATTTAGTATCAGAGCTGAGTGGGAAGACTTTCGGCAACACACTCTTCTGGAACACGCCTTGGTAATCCAACGCGACCTCACATGTGATCTGAAGCAACTCAGTCAATCCCCCGCTCGGCTTACCCTTTCTCATCGCTTGAGCCTCATCGCTGGATATTCTGCCGTCGAACGACAGGACTTTTTCGATAAACTTCACGGTTTCAGGCATCCCCGGCTCCTTCCGCAAACGCTCCAACTCGGGCTCAAATCCACGCTTCTTAAGCCATGCGAGCCGTCTTTTCGAAAAATCCCCCTGCGTCTCGGCCTTGTCGTTCAATTTAAATCGCCGCAGCCCGGTGCCTTTCAAAAGCACGTCGAGCACCTTGCTGCTATCTTCGGCTTCGAGTGTGGAAAGATCGCCCCCTGCCGCGTCCTTTTCAATGGCTAGAGCTGACTGGTGGAATGCTACGATAGAACACGTAACGAGCGCGATTGTCCGGAGTTTCATCGCGTGTCGGGTAGCCATCGCTCGAATTCTGCGCAAGCCGAATTCAATCTCACCCGGTGATATGGGCGTGATTGAACGTAGGACAAGAAACCGGGAGATAAGAGGGATGAAAAATAGCGAATGGTAACAGACGCGCCTCTCGTAAGCCCATGCCTCATCACTGGATGGAGTAGCGATCTCGCGAGAGACGACCGAAGAATTCACTTTTTGCTTCGCCCTACGCTGGTGGTCGTCTTTCCTCCGCCCGCTGATGTCTATTCTTCGCTGCCGTTTTTCCAGCCCTGCGCACCTTGCGTCTCGCCGCTCGTCATTATGAGAAAGCGCCGCGTCGTCATCCTTGGTTCCACCGGCAGCATCGGCGAGAGCGCGCTGAAGGTCGCTCGCGACATCCCGGAGCGCATGGAAGTCGTCGGGCTCGCGGCGGGGAAAAATGCGGCGCGGCTCGCGGAGCAGGTGCGGGAGTTCCGCCCACGTCTCGCATCGCTTGCGGAGCCTTCCGAGGTGGAAGTGGGCTGCGAACTTTTGCACGGCGAGGAAGGATTGTGCGAACTGGCGCGGATGCCGGAGGCGGATTTGGTGCTCATCGCGATCGTCGGCACGGCGGGCTTGCGGCCTGCGCTGGCGGCGATTGAGTGCGGGAAGGATATCGCGGTCGCGAGCAAGGAAATCCTCGTGATGGCGGGCGAGGCGGTGATGACGGCGGCGCGCGAACACGGCGTGCAAGTGCTGCCGGTGGACAGCGAGCACAACGCGATTTTCCAATGCCTCGAAGGCCGTTCGAGCGAGCAAGTGCGCCGCATTATTCTGACTGCGAGTGGCGGGCCGTTCCGCACGTTGCCCGCTGCGGAGCTGGAGAATGTGACGCTGGAGCAGGCGCTGAAACATCCTACGTGGACGATGGGAGCGAAGATCACGATCGACTCGGCGACGCTCTTTAACAAAGGGCTGGAGATGATCGAAGCACGCTGGCTTTTCGATGTGGAGATGTCGCGTGTGGATGTGATCGTTCATCCGCAGAGCATCGTGCATTCGATGGTGGAGTTTGCGGATAACTCCATCCTCGCGCAGCTCTCGGCGACGGATATGTGCTTCCCGATTCAATACGCGGTGACATGGCCCGAGCGGGTGCCGAACCGTCTGCCGCCGCTGAATTTCGCCACACTCGGGCAACTTACATTTGAGGAACCGCGCCGTGCGGATTTCCCCGCGCTCGACCTCGCCCGCTGGGCCGGCGAAGCAGGCGGCACGCTGCCCGCCGTGCTCAACGCCGCGAATGAGGTCGCTGTCGCCGCCTTTCTCGAAAGACGCTGCGCTTTCCCCACGATCTGGCGCACCGTCGAGCGAGTGATGCGCGACCACACGCACATCCCTCATGCGTCGCTGGAGGAAATCCTCGCCGCTGACGCATGGGCGCGAGTGCGTGCGACGGAAGTGCTGGGGTAACCCAAAGGTTCGCCGACGGCGTTGGTTGTCACCGCGTTCTATGCGAATTTTTGATGTGATATTCTTGGGCTTGGTGGCGGTGGGCTCGGCAGCTCCGGCGGTGTTTGAAAAGGCGGGCGTCGCCTTTTTGGAGAAGCACTGCGTGTCTTGCCATGGGAAGGAGAAACACAAGGGCGACCTGACTCTGCACACGTTTCGCGATGCGGCTTCGCTGCTGAAAGAGCGAAAGAAATGGAAGGGCATCGTGGGTGCCGTGGAGCAGCACGAGATGCCGCCGGATGATGAGCCGCAGCCCTCAGACGAGGAACGCCGCACTTTCATCGAGAGCGCGCGGGCGGTGTTTGCGGAGTTTGATAAGAACGCGAAACCGGACCCCGGTCGCGTGACCCTGCGGCGCTTGAACCGGGTGGAATACAACAACACGATCCGCGATTTGATGGGCTTGGACGTTGCGCCTGCGGCGGATTTCCCCAGCGATGATGTGGGACATGGCTTCGACAATATCGCCGATGTGCTCTCCGTCTCGCCGGTGCTCATGGAGCGGTATCTCGATGCCGCCATCGCCGTGGCAAACGCGGCTCTCCCCGCGACTTTCCCACCGCCCAACAAGCGGAATATGTCCGCACGTTACACCGAGCCTGCGGCGGCCACGCTGCCGATGAACAAGGAATGGCGGAGCATGACGCCGGGGAAAGATAACCTAGCCACAGGACCAGTGAATACGCCGTTCAGCCCGTCGCCGGGGAATGACTATGTCTTCCGCACGAAGATCTACGCCGAATCGCCATCGGGACGTCCGGTGCGCGTGGCGATGATCGTCACGGGCGGCAGCATCGAGAATCCCGAGAAGGATCGCGCGGCTGGGCTGGAGATCGACAAGGTGAA
The DNA here is from genome assembly GCA_945905735.1 of Prosthecobacter debontii. Lineage (GTDB taxonomy): Bacteria > Verrucomicrobiota > Verrucomicrobiia > Chthoniobacterales > Chthoniobacteraceae > SXWH01. Next base: position 2,954 of record CAMDQC010000035.1, read on the forward strand.
TCAGCTCGCAAATTTCCGCGTGCTGCGAGAAGCGGAAGTGACGGCACGCACCGAGAAAGACGCGCAGACGCTGGAGGTGAAGCTGCCATTCATCAAAGGCACCGAGCGCGTCGCCATCGCGCTGGTGCGGGACTCGGAGGCGAATCCGCCGCCGGTGGTGTGGCTCCGCTACCTCGAAGTGGAAGGACCGATGGATAACGCCACGCCATTCATGCGCCGCTGGATGAAGGGCGTCGCGGGCAAGACGCCGCCGGAGCAAGTCCGCGAGATTCTCACAGCGTTCATGCCACGCGCTTGGCGGCGACCTGTGGAGAAAGAGGAAGTCGAGCGCGCGGCGCGTGTCGCCGATGCGGTGGTCGCTCGCGGTGGGATATTGAACGAGGCGATTCGCGAAGCTGTCGTCGCCGTGCTGTCGTCGCCGAAGTTTATCTTTCGCATGGAGCCCGACGATGCGCCGGAGAGTCCCGACGCGCATCCCGTGAACGAGTTTCACCTCGCGACGCGGCTGAGCTATTTCATCTGGTCCACGATGCCCGACGAAGAACTGACGCGCCTCGCCAAGGAGCGTTCGCTTTCCAAGAACCTCGATGCGCAAGTCCACCGGATGCTGAAAGACCCGCGTGCGGAGTCGCTCGTCGATAACTTCGGCATGCAATGGCTGCAACTCCGCCGCCTCGCCGCGCATCAGGCCGACACGCAAGTCTTCAAGCGTTGGCGGCCCAGCGTGAACAAATCGATGGTGGAAGAGACGCGCCTTTTCCTCGCCGAGATCGCCCGCGAGGACCGCAGCATCCTCGACATGCTGGACGGCGAATTCACCTACATCGACCGGCGGCTCAGCGAAATGTACAGCATCTTTCCGCCAGGTGGATTTCGCGACGAAGAGTTCCGGCGAGTCTCGTTGGCAGGCACGCCGCGCGGCGGGCTGCTCACGCAAGGGAGTGTCCTCACCGTCACGTCGAACCCGACACGCACCTCCCCCGTGAAGCGCGGCAAATGGATCCTCGAACAAATCCTCGGCGAGCCCCCTCCCCCGCCGCCGCCCAACGTGCCGAGCATTGATGATAATTCGCGCAAGGAACTGACGGGCACTTTCCGCGAAAAGATGATGCAGCACCGCGCCGACCCGAAGTGCGGGAACTGCCACGCGAAGATGGATACGATGGGCTTCGCGCTGGAGAACTTCGACGGCGTCGGGCGCTGGCGCGACAAGGACGAGCAAGGCCGCCCGCTGGAAATCGGTGACAAAGTCCCCGGGCTCGAAGTCCGCAGTCTCGCCGCGCTCAAGACCATGCTGAAGGACCAGCGCGAGAAGTTCGGGCGCTGCGTCTCGGAGAAAATGCTCATCTACGCGCTCGGTCGCGGGCTGGAGTATTACGACGAACGCTCGGTGGATTCCATCGTCGCATCGCTCGCCAAGGAAAACTGGAAGTTCTCCGCTCTCGTCACCGCCATCGCGAAGAGCGAGCCGATGCGGCTCCGGCGGGGGAAAGCGCAGTGAGTGTCGGTGTGTATCTTGGCGCAACGACCCCGTTTCCCGAGCCCCATTGACTGAGTTCGGCATTTACGGGCCGTCTATCGCACTGCTTTATGCCCAATCGTAGTTTTTGAATGATCAAACATCGCATCCTATTTCTGCTCGCCTGGGCGCTCACTTCGGCGCTGGGCGTTGCGCAGACAGCGCCGGTCAGTATCGCTTTCAATCTGCGCACGCCGACGTGGGCGGATGGTTTTAATGCGGACGTGGTTATCACGAACAACAGTGCCGCGATCCTGACTGGCTGGACGGTCGCCTTTGATCTGCCAGTGTCGGGCTTCTCAAATATGTGGAATGCGACGGAGGGTGCGTCCACGGCCACTAGGAAGGTCTTCAGCAACGTCTCGACGAACGCGAAGATCAATCCGGGGGCGTCGCGCTCGTTTGGTTTCACGGCCATCGGCGCGTTCACGGTGGGGGCGACGAACTTCACGTTTAACGGGCTGATTCCGGCGGGGAATATCCCGTCGCTGAGCATCGGCGACACGGCGGCGGATGAGGGGAATGGGAACGCGAATCGGATGTTCACGGTGACGCTTTCCAGCGCCGCCAGCGCCGCGATCACGGTGGATTGGGCGACGGCGGATGGCACGGCGCTCGCAGGGGAGGATTACACGGCGGCGTCCGGCAGCCTCGCTTTCGCGGCGGGCGAACTCACGAAATCCATCGCGGTTTTGGTCCTCGGGGACACGGCGGAGGAGGCGGGCGAAACTTTCAGCGTGGTGCTCAGCAACGCGAGCGGTGCGCCGATCGCGCGGGCGACGGGTATGGGCACGCTGGTGAATGACGACTTCACGCCCGGCTTCAGCCTCTCGAATGCGACGGTCATCGAGGGCGATCCCGGTGACGATAAGACGCTCGTTTTCACCGTCACACTCGCGCCAGCCGCCACCACGGCTGCGAGCGTAGCGTATGCGACGGGCGGCGGCTCCGCGACTGTGGGCGCGGACTTTTTGCCCGCCAGCGGCACGCTCGTTTTCGCTCCGGGACAGACCGCGCAGTCGGTGAGCATCACGGTGATCGGCGACAGCGTGCAGGAGCTGCCGGAGACTTTTGCTTTCACTCTCAGCAATGCCAGCGGGGCCATCCTGCGCGCCACGCAATCGCTCGGGACGATCTACGATAACGATGGCGACGGCGCGGGCGGCAAGCCGCAGACGGGCGCGTTTAACTTTGCGGAGGTGCTGCAAAAGTCGCTCACTTTTTACGATGCGCAGCGCTCGGGCAGGCTGCCGGATGACTTCCGCGTGCGGTGGCGTGCGGACTCGGGTCTTACGGATGGCAGCGATGTCGGGCGCGATCTCACGGGCGGTTTCTACGATGCGGGCGATCATGTGAAGTTCGGCCTGCCGATGGCTTTCAGCCTCACGATGCTGGCTTGGGGCGGCGTGGAGTTTGCCGATGCGTATGTGGAGACGGAGCAGATGGTGCCGCTGCGGGACGTGCTGAGATGAGGCGCGGATTACCTGATGAAATGCCATGTGCGCAACCCGGATGGCAGCACGTCCGCGTTCTACGGACAGGTGGGTGATGGGAACATTGACCACGCCTACTGGGGCCGCGCGGAGGCGATGACGATGAGCCGCCCGGCTTTCAAAATCGACACTGCGAATCCCGGCTCCGACCTCGCAGCGGAGACGGCTGCCACGCTGGCGGCCACGGCGATGCTTTTCCAATCCAGCGAGCCTGCGTATGCCGCGCAGTTGCTCGACCACGCGCAGGCGCTCTACGCTTTCGCGGATGCGCATCGTGGGAAATACAGCGACTCCATTCCTGATGCGGCGAATTTTTACCGCTCATGGAGCGGCTATCAGGATGAACTCGTGTGGGGCGCTCTGTGGCTGCACCGGGCGACAGGAAGTGCGAGCTACATGGCAAAGGCGAAGCTCGAATACAACGCGCTCTCGGGCGGCGGCGCGGGCAATCATCCGTACCAGTGGGGGCTGTCGTGGGATGACAAAAGCTACGGCTGCTACGTGCTCATGGCGGTGCTCGATGGCGGTGCCGCGTATCGCGCGGATGCGGAGCGCTGGCTGGATTATTGGTCCGTCGGCGTCAATGGCCAGAAGGTGCCGACCACGCCGGGCGGCTTGGCGTGGCGGGATCAATGGGGTGCGCTGCGCTACGCGGCAAACACTGCCTTTTGCGCCTATGTCTATGCCGATCACGTCGGCAATCCACAGGGCCGCTACACGACCTTTGCGAAGCGGCAGATCGAATACGCGCTGGGCGCAAATCCCGCCGGACGGAGCTACGTCTGCGGCTTCGGGAACAATCCGCCCTTTAACCCGCACCATCGCAACTCCCACGCCTCGACGACGAACGACATCAACGCCCCGGTGAGCAATCGCCATGTGCTCTTCGGCGCGCTCGTGGGCGGGCCGAACTTCTCGGACAGCTACGCGGACGTGCGCACGGACTATGTGCAGAATGAGGTGGCGATGGATTACAACGCGGGCTTCACCGGAGCGCTGGCGCGGCTCTACCGCGAGTTCGGCGGCTACACGCTGGATGAAACCGTCGCTCTGCCGCCGCCGGTCACGCTGCTGCATTCGACGATGGATGCTTTCCCCACCGGCCCAAAAACGGATGACGAATGGCTGGCGCTCTGGCCCGGCACGAACTGGGCGAACGGCCCCGACGAAGGCCGCGTCGCCGTGGATGAAACCATCGCCTACGGCGGCAGCGGCAAGGCCGCGCGCATCCTCTATCCGCAAGGCGCGATGCAGTCCGGCCCGAGCGGCGCGCAGTGGTTCATCGACCTGAACGGCGGGCACGAGGAACTCTACTTCAGCTACTGGGTGCGGTTCGATGAAGGCTTCGATTTCGTGCTCGGCGGGAAGCTGCCCGGACTCGGCGGTGCCGTGTCCTTTGAAGATCGCACGCACGAGTGGTCGGGTCGTCTGATGTGGCGGGAAAACGGCAAGGCCGAGTTCTATGTGCATGTCCCCGCAGGCAACCAGTATGACCCCGGCGAGCGCTTTTGGTGGAACACGGAAGGCTTCCAGGCGCAGTTCATTCCCGGTCGCTGGCATCATATCGAAATCCACACGCGGCTGAATACGCCCGGCCAGTTCGACGGACTGCTGGAGGGCTGGTTCGACGGCGTGAAGGCCGCCCACTATCCCGCCTTCTATTTCCGCGACGCGCCGACTGCCTCGATGAAAATCGCGTGGGTTTTCTTCAGCACCTTTTTCGGCGGCAGCAGCAGCTCCATCTGGCAGGCGACGAAGGATGAACATGCCACGTTTGATGAACTCACCGTCTCCAACCGCCGCATCGGCTATCCCGGGATGCCGCTCGATGTGGATGCCGACAAGCTGCCCAACGATTGGGAGGCTCTCTACTTTGGCAATGCCACGGCAGCGAAGGGCACGAACGACCTCGATGGGGATGGAAGCAGCAACTTCGCCGAGTATGTCGCGGGCACTCATCCTGCCAACGCCCACGACCATCTCGCCACGACCGTCACCCTCGGTGCAGGCGGCATGTTCCGGGTCGAGGCCGATGGCAAAACCGGACGCCGCTACCGCCTGCAACGCAGCACCGATCTCGCGACGTGGACGGACGTGACTGAAACCAGCGCGCTAGTGAGCGATCAAAGACTCATCTTCCAGCAACCCATGCAGGCCGACAGCGCATTCTACCGCATCACGGTCTCCCTGCCGTGAATCTCGAATGAACTCGAACGCCGCGATCGGGACGCGGAAACGGAAACGGGGAATGGGGGTCAGTGCACCAAAAGCATTAATGGACAATAGACATGAGAGCACAGAAAAGCGGTGGATGGCACGGCAGCATTTCGCGCCGCTGCAAACCCGGTTTTTTCACGCCCCTCGCTTGGGGCCGGTTTTCGCTGGGGGTTTTGCAAACAGCTCTACAGTCAGCCGATCACTTTGCCATTGAGCATCATCCAGTGGACGGGGGCGCGGTGGGCGAGGACTGCGGCTGGGATGTCCGCGTCGGGGGTGGTGTGGGGGATGGCGATGAGGTCTGCCACGGCTCCGGGTGCGATTTTTCCGCCGTCGAACCCGAGGGCGCGGGCTCCGTTGAGGGTGGCCATTTTAATAATTTCTAGCGGTGCGAGGCCGGGGATGGCGCGCATTTCTTCGAACATGGAGAGGGTGTCAGTGCTGGCGAGGCTGTCTGTGCCGAGGCAGAGGTTGATGCCCGCAGCGCGGAGTCTGGCGAGGGGGAATGGGGCGTGGCGGAAGTAGCGGTGGCTGCCGGGGCAGTGGACGATGCTGGGCTTTTGCGGGAGGGCTTCGAGGAGGGCGAAGTCGGAGTCGTCGAGCTCGTTCATGTGGGCGAGGAGCCAGCGGGGGCCGAGCTTGGCGTGGTGGGCGACGTGGGCGAAGGGGGTGCGGGCTTTGTGGCAGTCGTACATCCAGCGACCTAGGGTGAGGAGGAAGTCGTAGAGCGCGCCGCTGCCGTCGCGGAACATGTGCCATTCTTCGCGCGATTCGGCGACGTGGGTGGTGACGTTCATGCCGAGTTGCTCGGCGATTTTCGAGACGAGTTCGTACATGGGGCCGCTCGCGGTGTAGGGGGCGTGAGGGCTGAGGCCGAAGCCGCCGAGCCAGCCGGGGCGCTCGGTTTCAAAAAAGGCGAGTGCGCCAGTGACTGCGGCCTCGGTGCTGAGGCGGTGGCGTAAATCGATCATCTCCATGAACCACCACGTCCGCAGTGGAGGCTTGGGCATTCGGAGCATGAGCTCGGGGAAGGATTCGATGTTGGCGACGGTGGTGGTGCCCCATTTGCGCAGCTCGGCAAAGCCGCTGGCGATGGAATCGAGGTAGTCTTCGTCGTACAGCCCGCGCTTGTGGGAGTTGATGGCGCGAATCCAGTCGGTGAAGCTTTTCTGCGGGGAGATGGCGCGTCGGAATCGCGTGTAGTCGAGGTGGCAGTGGGCGTTCACGAGGCCGGGGAGGAGGATTTGCTCGCCGAGGTCGAGCACTTCGCCCGCGTGCGCGTTGCGCATTTCGGCAAAGGGGCCGACGGCGAGGATGCGTTCATTTTCCACGACGACAGCGCCGTCGTGGATGACGGGTGCGACGATGGGCAGGATGTGGCGGGCGCGGAGTAGGGTCGCCACGCTTACAGCTTGAATCGCGGGTTCTGCGACATGAAGCGCAGCGGGTTGCCGTAGATGACGGCCTCGATGCGCTCGGGCGTCCAGCCGCGTTTGCGCATCTCCAGCGCGGTGCGTGGGACGGCGAGCGGGACGGAGATGCCCCAGTCGCACGCGGAGTTCATCCAGATGCGCTCTTCGCCGTAGTTTTCTAAAATATCAATGGCCCGTGCCGAGGTGCACTTCGACTCAGGGTAGAGCGTCATGCCCGCCCACATGCCGGTGTCGAGAACCATGCCGACGGTGTGCTCTTCGACGTGGTCGATGATGACGCGCGCGGGGTCTATGCGCTTGTCCGCTTTGAGCACATCGAGGATGAAGCGCGTGCCCTTTAGCTTGTCCTCAAGGTGCGGGGTGTGGACGAGAATCATCTGCCCGTGCCGCGCGGCGAGGTCGATGTGCCACTCCAGCACTTTGAGTTCGTTGCGCGTATTTTTGTTCAGGCCGATCTCACCGATGCCGAGCACGTTGGGCCGAGCGAGAAATTCAGGGATAATGCTGATGACCTCCTCCGCGAGCTTCATGTCCTCGGATTCCTTGGGATTGATGCACAGCCACGAGTAATGCGGCAGGCCGAACTTCGCCGCGCGCTTCGGCTCGTAGTCGGTGAGCTGGCAAAAGTAATCGTAAAATCCCTGCGGCCCCGAGCGGTCAAAGCCCGCCCAAAACGCTGGCTCGCAAACCGCCGCGCAGCCCGCCAGCGCCATCGCCGTGTAGTCGTCTGTAGTTCGGGACACCATGTGTCCGTGTGGTTCGATATATCGCACAGTGGTTGAGAGTTTTTAGCTGAGAGTTGAGAGACGCGCTTCGTCATTCATCCACGCCCCCACGGCACCTTTGCCGGGTGCTTTTGCGATGGGCTCCGTCGTCGGGTCGCTGAGGGAAAGGAGCACATTCCTCGCGCGCTCGGGCTCATTTCCCGCCAGTTCCTCCATCGCTTTGAGAAAAGCAGGCAGGCGAAAATCCGCATCGCCCGTCCCGCGATCCAGCCGGTCGAGAAACGCCGCGATGTCGATGAGCTTCGCGCGCGCATCCATAAAATAAAGGTCGAGCAGTTCGTTTCGTGTCATGGTGTGAGTAGCAAGAAGGGCGGCGCACTCTCGCACGCCGCCCTGCTAGATTGTGAGTGGTGATTTGTGAGATGTGATTCGTGGGAAGCGCCCACCGAATCTCGCGTGAGACTAATCACAATTCACGAGTCACAAATCACAGCGCGTTTTTTTACTCCGACTTGAAAGCCTTGTGGCCTTCCTTCTTGCCGGTGTTCAGCTTTTCAAGGCTCTTCGCGACATCGTCGGCCTTCTCGGCTTCGATCGCGGCCTTGAGCACTGCGAGTTCCTTGATCGCTACTTCGCACGAGGCCTTGTAGTCCGTGAGGAACTTCGCCTTGTCGGCGGCTGGCACCTCTTTGAGCTTTGCGGGCTCGAGCTTGGCTGCAGCTTCAAAAGCGGTCTTGGCTTCATCCACCTTGGACGCCAAATCCTTGGTGACTTTGCCTTCCTTTGAGGCGCGGCCGATGGCCTTCATGGCTTTGCTGACTTTTTCCATCTCTTTGCCGAGTGGCGTTTCCTCTTCAGCGAACGCCGGGAAGGCGATGGCGAGAGTGGCGACGGTAATGGTGAACAGGTTTTTCAATTTCATCTGAATGATTGGAGTTGTGTTTGTGTGTTTAAGTTTCAAACGCACCGACCTTTCGGACAGCCCGTTTGTTAGAGCCATAGACGATAGGCGGCCCGGTTTAGTCAAAGTTCTTTTGAAAAATCCTGCGCTCTCACCGGCCTTCGTCCGCATCGATGTATTGGAAGAACGTCTGGATGTCCTCCCTCGCGGTGAAGCCGCTCTCCGCTTTGCGCTGTGCGAGGCGTGCGCTGCCCGCGTCGTTCCATCCCCGTTTGCGCAGGAATTCATTCCACACCATGAGGTCCTGCTCGGTGAGCTTGCGGCCATTTTCAAAGCACCACGCCAGCACTTCCTCATCCGTCCCGCCCGCCTTCACGCGCTCCACGATTGCGGAGTAGGCGATGCCAAAAAGATTCGCGCACACCTTGTCGAATCCGTCCCCGAGATTCTCAATGTAATCCGTCGGCAACTGACCTGCCGCGTGCAGCCGAATCTTGTCCACCATCCGGCCAAAATAAACGAGAGAGCCGACTTTATCGGCAGGGCTGCGAAGTCCAGTAATGTTCATGCCCTGCTCCTTACCGGAGGACGCGGTCGAGTTGCAACCAATACGTAGCCGCTGCTCCGTCCACGCTCATCATTTGTGCGCGCCACGCATGTGAAAGTGCCCGCTCTCGCCGATCTCCGTGGCAGTAAAGAGGACGCGTGGTTTGCCCATCTGCGGCGGCTGCCATAGTATTGCTTCGTTTCGAGCTTCTTGAGTTGCTCGCTGGACAATTGCAGCGCAGATCCGGCCAAGGAACGTGTAGGCGGGGGCGGAGTGGTCGCGCATGGTCGCGTGGATATGATTAAACAAGTTACCGGTGATATTCTTCTCAGCAACGCGCAGGCCGTGGCACACGGCATTGCGCCCAATGACCATTTTGATTCGGGGCTGGCGCTCAGTTTGAGGCAGGACTGGCCGGCTTTGCACAAGGACTTCCGGCATTACCTGCACACGGCCCATCCCAAACCAGGGGGACTGTGGGTGTGGACCCGAGCGGATGGACGCCGGGTGATCAACCTATTCACGCAGGAGCCCGCGCCAGCGGAACACGCGCACCCCGGCAAGGCGACTTACCGGAATGTGAATCATTGCCTGCGCGAGTTGCACAAGCTGATCGAGGAGGAGCAGATTTCCAGCGTCGCTCTGCCGCGGCTCGCGACGGGCGTGGGCGGTTTGGAGTGGGACCAGGTGGAGCCGTTGATCCAGCAGCATCTGGGGGCGCTTAATATCCCGATTTTCCTCTACACGACTTACCAGAAGGGTGTGAAGGCAGAAGGGTGATCGCGCGGAGGCATCTTTCGGCGAGCATGCGCGTATTTCCTGCGTGCTCAATTCCTCCAAGCTGCCATCGTGTGCGGACTTTGAAACCATACCGCACACTCGGCACTACGCGCACTCCTGACGGCTCTAACTTTTCGCTCCACGAGCACGATGGGGAGTTTTTCTTGAAGCTCAACGGAAGGCAGCTCATGAGCACGACTTCGACGACGTCGGAGCTGCTGCTGGCGGAGTTGCCGTGCAAAAATCTGGAGCGGGTGCCAAGTGCGCGCGTGCTCATCGGCGGGCTCGGTCTGGGTTATAGCTTGCGGCGTGCGCTGGATTTTGTGCGCAAAGATTCCGTCGTGGAAGTGGCGGAGTTGCTGCCGGATGTAGTCCAGTGGAACCGCGAGTTTCTTCGCCATGTGAACGGCGCGTTGCTCAACGACAAACGTGTAAAAGTCATCGTCGGCGATGTATTCGCGGTGCTGAAGCAAGCGCCGCCCGCCAGCTACGACGCTATCCTTCTCGATGTGGATAATGGCCCCACTTCACTCGTCCAACCGGGCAATTCTCGCCTGTATGATCGGCGCGGCTTTGGCATCATCAAGCGTGCGCTGAAGCCGGAGGGTCAGGTGGCCTTTTGGTCGGCGACGAACGAGCGATTCTTCATCGAGCAACTCGGGCGTGCCGGTTTCCTCGCTTCCGAAATCCCCGTGAAAGCGCACGAGCGAGCGAAGCGATTTGAGCACGTCATCTACCTTGCCCGGCTCAACCACGAATTCACGCCCGAGCCCGAGAGCGCGCCTGTAAAACGGCAACGGCTCCCGAAGCAACTGCCCAAGCGCCCCTTCGAGCGCCCCTCGCGGAAGAACACGCGGTAGGCGCGCAGTTTAACCCGGCGGCATCTTCCCGAGGCACTCGATGAGGTAGGGGAGGAGCTGCTTTTTGCGCGAGACGACGCCTTCGAGTCGCCAGATATAGGGGCCTTCGGCGGGGTAATCGATTTGCTCGGTGAAGCGCGCGTCGCCACGCACGAGGAGGAGCGAGCTTTGCGTGCTGATGTCCGTCACCAGCAGTGCTGCGAAGTAGAATCCCTCGGCCTCACGGCGGGTTTCGAGCGCTTCGAGGAGCGCGTCCTTTTTCTCCGCGAAGTGGGCGAAGGTCAGCTCTTCGATCTGGGCGACGACGAAGCGTCTGTCTTGCTCGGTGTAGGGTTTCGAGTCCGCCGTCACGGCTTGCTCTGGCGTGAGGGTGAGCAGGGGGCTGCCCACGCTGAAGAGGTCTTTGGCAAAGGCGTCGGGCTCCACGCCGGCGAGCTTTCCGAGTTGGTTGAGGATGTCGGCGTCCGTCGGGGTCGTCGTGGGCGAGCAGAGGTTCAGCGTGTCGCTGATGAGGCCGGCCATGAGGATGCCCGCAATTTTTCCCGAGATTGGGATGCCGAGTTGCCGGTAGCACAGCGCGACGATGGTGGACGTGCTGCCGACGGGGTTATTCCAAAAGAGCACGGGCGTCGTGCTGGTGAATCCGCCGAGCCGATGATGGTCGAGGATTTCCACGACGGGCAGATGGTCCGCGCCGCGCACGGCCTGGTCGAGTTCGTTGTGGTCCACGAGGATGAGCTGGCGCGGGATGTCTTTAATGAAGTCCGACTTTGTAATGATGCCGCACATGACGCCGTGGTCGTCCACGATGGGGAAGAGGAACGCGCTGACCGCCGCGGTCTTGTGCCGTGCGTCCGAGAGCCGTGTATCGCGGTGAAACGAGAGGGGCGTGTGCTCCAGCATCCGTCCGGCGCGGACGCTGCCGCGCGACATGAGCACGGTCGTCGCCGTATCCGCCGGTGCGCAGAGCAGCGGGATGCCAGCGGCGCGCGCGGCGATTTCCACGTCGGGCTCCACGGTGTAGCCGCCGGTGACGACGACGGCGCGGGCTCCGTGCTCGATGGCGAGGAGCTGGATGTGCGGGCGGTCGCCGACAAACACGAGCACCTTGCGCCCTTCATCGCGATACTTCGCAAGCCGGGGGCCGAAGCTGTCCTGCCGCATCGCGCCGACGAGGAGAAAGAAATCCTCCTCCTCGGTGGTGAGGCTCCCGCAAATCAACTGCCCGCCCACCGTCCGCGCGACATCCGCGAGCGATGCGGTGACAGTCCGCGCTGCGTGGGCCTCCTCGCGTGGCGGGAAAAGGTGGTGGGTGATCTTGAAAGCGTTCAGCAGCCCGAGGCAGTGCCGCTTATCATCTACGACAGGCAGGCCGCGCAGTCGGCGGCGATCGATGAGCTGGATCGCATCGTAGAGCGGCGTGTCTGCGTGCACGGAGACGACGTTTTGCTGCATCACATCCTGCACGCGCGGCGAGACATCCGTGAGCAGGACCGGAGCCTCCACGCCGAACCGCTCCAGCACGTAATCAATGCGCGGATTCGTCGCTCCGGCACGCGCCGCGATGACATCCTGCCAGCCCGCGAGCCGCTTCAGTTCAGCGTAGCCGATGGCCGCGCAAATAGAGTCCATGTCTGGATTTTTGTGACCGATGACGATTGTTTGCACGCCGCCGCAATATCCGCCGCTACCCGAGGACGCAAATGAAAGCGGACGTTCCCCTACATTCCGGGTGTGATGAACTGGAGGGCCGAAGGTCCGGAAACATTATAGCCCACGCCGCCGTTGCGACTACTCCCGCGTACCCCGAACTAGGGATCCACGGCTTTCCAAGCCGTCCCCAGCGTGCCACTGAACAGCGGGCGTGGGATTGGCTTGCGGAGGTCGGGGACAGATTGGAAATCTGTCCTACTATCACTTCATGAACTTCAGCGCGGCTTCCGTGCGGGTGCGGACGTGGAGTTTCGCGTAGCAGTTTTTGAGATGCTGGCGGACGGTTTCCAGGCCGATGCCGAGTTTTTCGGCGATCTCTTTGTTGATGAATCCTTGCGCGACGAGGCGCAGGACTTCTTCTTCGCGGGCGGTGAGGTTTTCGGTCTGGCTCGCGGATTTTCCGCGGCGGTGGAATGACTGCACGACGAGGCGCGCGATGTGGCTGCTCATCGGTGCGCCGCCGCCCTGCACTTCGGCGATGGAGCGAAGGAGTTCTGCGGGCGGTGTGCGCTTGAGCAGGTAGCCGCTCGCCCCGTTTTCGAGTGCGCGGAAAATGAGGTCGCTGTCGTCGTAGGCGGTGAGCATCACGACTTTCACGTCGGGCATCCGTTCCTTGATTTTCGCGACGCATTCGACGCCGTTCATTTTCGGAAGCTGGATGTCCATTAGCACGACATCCGGTGCGATGGCTTTCATCCCTGCGACGGCGGATTCACCGTCGGGGAATGCTCCGGCATTCGCAAATCCATCGGCGGCGGCGATGAGTTTTTCGAGCTCGGCCCGGAGCTTGGCGTTGTCTTCGATGATGGCGACTCGGATGGTTTTGCTCATGTGGAATGTGGCAGCGGGATTTTGAAATGAACGGTCGTTCCGCGTCCGGCTGCGCTGGAGATTTCGCACGTCCCGCCGCAGTCCGCCAGACGGCGGCGCATGTTTTCGAGCCCGTTGCCGTGGTCCTGCGGGGCGGGGGAAAAGCCGCGTCCCTCGTCCTCGATGGCGATGGTGAAATGTGAGGACTCGACGGCGATGCGGATGCGAATCTCCGTGGCGGCGGCGTGGCGAAGTGCGTTGTTGAGCGCTTCCTTTGCAGCGAGGAAAACATTGTGCCGCACCTCGGAGCTGAGCACCGCGTCGGGTAGTTCCGGCGGCACGTCGAGCCGCAGCCGCACAGGCGATTGAGCGCAGAAGTCGCCCGCAAATCGCGTGATGTATCGGGCGAGACTTTCGAGTGTGTCGTGGCGCGGATTCACGGCCCAAACGATGGCGTCGAGGGATTGCACAAGTTCACCGGTTGCGGTGGTGATGGCGGTGAATTGCTCGCTCACCACTTTCGGTTCGTCGCGCTTTTCCTGCCCGGTCGCGCTGAGCAGGCTTATCTGCGTGAGCGTTGCGCCGAGGTCGTCGTGAATGTCGCGTGCGATGCGGGTGCGTTCGCGCTCGAGTGCGAGTTTCGCCTCCACGGTACGGAGTCGTCGCTGCAATCGCCGACGCGTGAAAAATCGCACCACCCCCGCGATGATGCCGAGCGAAAGAAGCGTCGCGAAGGCGAAAGCCCACGGCGTTTTCCACCACGGCGCGAGGACGCGCAGGGCGACTGCGGCAGGCGTGCTCCATGCGCTGCCGTCGGCGGAAGCGGTGACTTCAAAGCGGAACTCGCCCGGCGGTAAATGTGTGTAGCTCGCTCTGCGAGCCGAACCGGCTTCCTGCCAGCGCTGCTCCAGCCCGTCCATGCGATATCGAAATCGCAGCCGTTCCGGCGCGGACAAATGAAGCGCGGTGAACTGAAACTCCACGCGCCCGGCGTCGGCAGGAATCACCGTGCGTCCGTCAGTCGGCGTGAGCGCCGTGCCGTCGATTGCGATTTCTTCGATGACGGCCGGCGGCTGTAGAGCAGTCGCGGCGAAGCGTTTTGGGTCGATGATTGCCACGCCTGCGACGGTGCCGAAGCAGAGTCGTCCATCGGAGAGCCGCAGTCCGGCGGGGTGATAGCCGCCGGTGCATTCGAGACTCGGCAGACCGTCGCCGGCGTTCAGCGCGAGGACATCGAGCGAGTTCGCGCGGCCCGCCGCAACCGCGTCGAGGGCAGCGAGCGAGGCCCGCAGAATGCCGCGATTTGTGCCCAGCCACAAATGACCGTCGTGGTCATCGAGGATTTGTGACACCGGGCCGTCCGGGATTCCGTGGGCGGGTGTGAATGTGAAAAAGCGCCCGTCCTTCCGGCGCGTGAGCCCGCCGCTGGAGCCCACCCAAATCGTCCCGGCAGTGTCCTGAAAAACCGTGCGGATGAACTGGCTCGCAAGACCGTCGTCACGCGTCCACTGGCTCAGTTTTCCAGCGTCGAGGCGCGCGATCCCGTAGCCGACCGTGCCAAACCAGACAGCCCCCGCGCGGTCCGCGAGAATGGTGCAGACGGGAAATCCAGCGAGCGGTGCGATGCTAGGAGGGAGCGTGATTTCTCCGGCGGAGAGAAATGCCGGACCGCCATCGAGCGTTCCGATCCAGAGCCCGTCTGCGGCATCGGGGCACATCGCGACTACGGCATTCCCCGGCAGTCCGTCGGCAGTATCGAGGGGCTCTACTTTTTGCCCCGAGAGATGAAACAATCCGCGGTCCGAAGTGCCCAGCCACAGCGAGCCATCCGACTGCGTGGCGATGGCGGCGACGATCTTGTTTTCCAGCACAAAACTGGGCGCGTGGGGCTCCGCCTTTCCGGAGTGCCAGCGGTTCAAGCCGCCGCCATTCGTGCCGATCCACACAGTGCCCGCCGCGTCCTCGACCATGGACATAATGTAGTTGTGCGAAAGCCCGTCGCGTGTCGTGAGGCTCGCGACTCTGCGCTGGCTCAGGCGCGTGAGCCCGCCGCCCGCTGTGCCGACCCAGACGTTTCCCTCGCGGTCCTCGCACAGTGCGCGCACGCTGTTTGAGGGCAGCCCGTCGTCCGTCGTAATCTGGAGCAACTCCGAGCCGCGCAATCGCCCGAGTCCCGTCGCAGAGGTACCCACCCACACATCGCCGCCGCGTGTCGGAAGCAATTCCCAAGCGTTTGAAGTCAGCGCCGCGTGTCCCTCTCCAAATGTGGTGACGGCGTCGTTCGCGAACCGCCCGACATATCCGTTCGCTCCGCCGAACCACATCCCGCCGTCTGGTCCGATCGCGAGCGCAGTCAGTGCCGAAAAACGCGATGGCTCGATGTCATACGGCAGCGGCATCATCGCTTTTCCGTCCCAGCGCTCGACTTGGTTTCCGTTGAGAAAAAATACGCCGCCCTTGTCGGCGGCTACGCGTGGAACGAGTCCCTTATGCCGCCGCGCGAGCGTTCCGTCGCGAATCTCCAGCAACCCGCCGGCTGTCCCGATCCACAACGCTCCGGTGGAGTCTTCGGCGATGGAGAATACTCTGCGGTCCATCGGGGCATCGCCGACCGAGACGGGGCTAAAGATCCCGCCATCCTTCTTGGCAAGTCCGCCGCCATCAGTTCCGATCCAAAGAGTGCCGCGGCTGTCTTCAAACATGCACCACACGCTCAGACTCGGCAGACCCTCGCGTTCGCCATACGGGTGAAACCGCACGCCATCGAATCGAGCGAGCCCGTTCGTCGTGCCAACCCACAGCCATCCGTCGCGAGTTTGGAGCACCGAAGTCACAGTGTTTGCCGGGAGTCCGCGCGAAGT
Organism: Prosthecobacter debontii; assembly: GCA_945905735.1. Lineage (GTDB taxonomy): Bacteria > Verrucomicrobiota > Verrucomicrobiia > Chthoniobacterales > Chthoniobacteraceae > SXWH01. The sequence goes on from CAMDQC010000035.1 coordinate 18,813, forward strand.
CTGCCACGTCTCCAATAGGTACCCGCGTGCTGCCGCTCGTGTCGCACCCGGTTGTTCCGTCGTCGCAGGCGAGACTCGCGCGACGAGGCTGGTAAAGGCGGGGTTCAGAGTCGGCAGCACAGCCTGTTGCACGCGATTGGCTGAGGACGAGACGACTTGCCAGACGCCGGGTTCCGTCGCGACTTCTACGCGATACTCCGTCGCGAGTCGGTCGATGAATTTCCCCTCGCGGTCGCGACTCCAAACGATACGAGTGATGCGCACCGGAGCCGCAAGTTCCAGCTCCACCCAACCGCTGTCATCCGTATCGGAAATCCAACTGTGCCCGTTCCCAAAAATGCCGTCGTTCACATGCCGCAGCGTGTGTATCCCGTATTCCGGCAGCGTGCCGGAAGCGCGTGCAATCGTGCCGTTTTCCGCGAGCGCGACGTTCTTCGCCGGAGCATCCGGCCCATACACTTCGAGCTCATCCAGACACGGCTGGCGGCCCGTTGTCTTCAGGATCGTGAATCGCACGAATCGCGTACTCACCGGCGCAAACTCCTCCACATTCCGTCGCGGATGCACCGGGTCCCGAAGCGCCGTCGGCCCTTGCGCAAAAGCCTCCGCGTCGTGCAGCGCGAAGGCGGCAAGGATAGCGGCGAAGAATGTGCGGGAAAGAATCACGGACAAATAGAATGCCGAAAGCACGCCGCCGTCGCGACTTTTCCCGCATACCCCGAACGGGGGAGATGCCAGCGCTGGTTGGCGGTCACCGGAGACTCCCCCGAATGTGGTATTGTTCTTTTGTCTGCTCTGGTTAAGTTCTCCGAATCTGGCAGCCAAACAAGTTGTCGTTCTTCACCCGTTCAGTCGTCGAAAATCCTATGAAACCACGTATTCTCTTCACTTCTTGCGCTGCACTTCTTTCTGTCAGCGTCCAAGCACAAATCGTCACTACGGGAGGAATCACTCCGGTGGCTTCTCGGGGCTCGCTGGATGGGGCGCTCGACCTTTCGTTTTCAGCGACGCCGTTTGCGGATGGTGTGATTGGCAATGGGGCATTTGCGCCGACGCATACGGTGCCGAATGTGAGCAACGGGACTTACGGAAATGCGTCGTCGTGGATCGGCGGGAGCTACATCGGGCTTTCGTGGGGAAATGCGGGGCGGACGATTCAGAGCATCGCTTTCGGTCGGGATAATGCCGGGGCTTTGACGGACCGGTCAGACGGGACCTATACGCTGCAATATACGACGGCGGATTTGACGGTATTGCCGCTTCCTGGCTCGGGAGTCACGGCGGGCGTGGTCGGGGCTGCGGCGGATGGCGCGGGCTGGGTGACGGCGGGGACCATCACGCTGACTGGAAGTGCGACGCGCAACCGCTTTGACCTCGCGTATTCGCTGTCGGGGGTGACGGGGCTTCGACTCATCGCACCGAACGGTGCCGCGATTGACGAGTTTGAGGTGTATAACTCGCGGCTAACGGCGGGGACTCGGAGCGCGAATCTTGTCATCACGCCGGGCTCGGGAATCACGCTCGGATGGGATGGAAATGATGGCGCGAATTTTAGCGCGGCGGACCCGGCGGTGGTGCCGGCGAATCTGGCGCTGAGTGCGACGGCGATTAGTTCGAGCGATCTCGGGCCGGAGCTGGGTATTCCTCATCATCGGGCGCTGAATTTGAACGACGGTCTCTATGGCAACAACAAGTCGTGGATTTCCGGCACGGCGGATACGGTGAGTCCGTTTGGCGGCGTGACGTTTACCGGCGGGGCGCGTCATGTGAGCGGCGTGGCTTGGGGGCGGGATAATGGGAACAACACGAGCGATGCGCCGCAACAGCAGTTCGTGGATCGGGCGACGGGGCTCTACACGCTGCAAAGTCTGAATCCGAACGACAATACGACTTGGGAGACGCTCGGGACGTTCAACTACTTGGGCAACGACGACGCGACGACGGGCGGCGGGTTTACGTCGTGGCTGCGGCATCAGTACTCCATCGCGACGGCGGGCGGCGCGCTGCGTTCTGCGGGTATCCGGGTGATTGTTCCGCCGGGTGGCTTCGGGAGCAATGCGATCGACGAACTGGAAGTGCAGGGCTCGACGATGACGTGGACAAATGCTGCGGCGACGGGGAAATGGAATCTCAACGGCGATGCGAATTTTTCCGGCGCTGCGGATGGCAAATTCCTCGCTGAGGACAGCGTGCGATTCGGAAATGCGGGCGCGGGCACGGTGACTCTGGAAGGCTCGCTGAATGCGGGAACGGTGACGGTCGATGCGTCGAGTAATTACACGTTCGCGGGAGCTGGTAGCATCACGGGCGCGGCGCGGTTGACGAAGTCGGGAACGGGCACGCTGACCATCGCGGGCGCGCATACTTTTACCGGACCGACGAACGTGAACGGCGGCGCTCTGACCTTGGATTTTGCGGGGGCGGATTCGCCAGCGACGAACATTCTCGGCAATACTGCGCTGACGCTTTCGGGCACGACGCTGACGGTGGCGGGCAAGGCGGGCGCGGTGAATTCGCAGCAGTTTAGCGGCACGACGCTCCGTGCTGGAGCGGCGAATATCGCGGCGGTGTCGGGCGGGGCGACGAGCCTCGCGGTGAATCTCGGCGCAATCACCCGCAATGTCGGCGCGACGGCGGTGTTCACGCTTCCGACAGGCGCGGAGTCGGCGGCAAATGGAATCATCACAAGCAGCGGCGCAGCGGGGACGATCCTCGCGGATGGCGGCGTGGCGTTTGCGACCATCGGGAATAGCGATTGGGCTGCGCAGTCGGTGGGCGGAACAAATCTCACGGGGCTGGCGACGGTCGGCGGATACACGGAGAGCACGGCTTCGGCGCTCACGGGGAATGCGGATGTGTCGAGCGGCGTGGATACGTCGCTGGCTGCGAGCGCGAGCGTGACGAGTCTGCGCTTTAACCAAAACGAAGGTCGCACGATTTCCATCGCAGGCGGGCAGACGCTGACGACGGGCGGCATCCTCGTGACACCGACGGTCGCGACCGCAGGCTCGGCAATTGACGGCGGCACGCTGAGCGGCCCTGCAGGCAAGGATCTCGTGGTTTTCCAAAACAGCCCGGTGGCATTCATCGTCGGCTCGGTGATCGCGGACAACACCACCGCGACGGGGCTCACAAAAGCAGGCAACGGAAGCCTCGTGCTCACTGCCCAAAACAGCTTCTCGGGGAATATCCAGGTGAGCGGCGGCGCGCTTGTCGTGTCCGGTGGCTCGAATGGAACGCTCAACGGACTCGGTGCAAACGTCGCGGGTCGCACTCTGAATGTCGCACAAGGCGCCTCGCTGATTTCCACGACGACGGACTCGGTGGATTTCTTCTCCACGACGCAAAACCTCATCGCATTCCGCATCGCAGGATCGTGGGAGAACAATCCATTGAACACCGCGGGCACGGGCTTTCAGCGTGTGGATAATCTCACGCTGACCGGAGCAACCGTGAATGATCGCGGGCAGCACGGAGGAGGCTTCGGCGGGATTTTAATGACGGGGAATGTGACGGTCTCGGGCAGCGCGGCGAGCACTTACAATCAACTCGGCGGCGGCGCAGGACTCGGAGTGCTCGCGACGACTTTCGATGTGGAAAATGTGACTGGCGATGCAGGTGCTGATTTTATCGTGAACGGCGGTATCCGGCAGTCGGTGGGCACCGGCAGCTTTGTGAAGCGCGGCGCAGGCACAATGGTGCTGAACGGCACGATGCAGCAGGGCGGCGTCACGACCGTCCTCGGCGGAAAGCTGAGTCGGCAAGGAACGGCGACCAGCGCGCTTCCGGGCCTGTGGGTCGGCAACGGCGCGGTGTTTGCCGCGGAGGCGACCTCGGGAACCAACCGCAACGACGTGACCGGTGACATCACACTCGCGGGCGGCACGCTCGCCGGGAACTCATACTACGGCGACACAAATACGGGGCAGTTCTTTTTTGCCAATTCAATCGCCCGAAAGATCTCGGTCCACGGCGACACACAGTCGGTGATTTCCGCCGACATGCACTTCGGTGGGACACACACGATCGCGGTCGCAGACGGCGCATCGGATGTGGACCTGCTCGTGACCGGGCGACTCAGCCATCACCACCTGACTGCTTGGGGCGGCATCGTGAAAACAGGCAATGGCACGATGCACCTTGCCAGTTCGATGGACGGCACCAATTCCGCTGGCGTGAACGGTATCTACGGACTGGGTGGAATCGAACTCGCGGGCGGCACGCTCATTTTCTCCGGCAGCCTCGGCTACAGCGCGTTTGGCTCGACTGCTGGCGACACCAAAGCGGGATATTTCCTCGCCGATTTCTCCGCGAACTCGACGCTGAAATGGGACATCGGAAATACCAAGGATGTTTCAGTCAACGGCAATCTGCGTATCCGCGATGGTGTCACGGCGACGTTCGACACGAATGGAAACAACGTCACATTCGCCAGCCCGATCGTCATCCAGACTGGTACCGGTGGTCTGAGTAAGTTGGGCACTGGCACACTCACGCTTGCGGCGGCCAATACATACGCCGGCGCAACTGCTGTCGGTGCGGGCACTTTGAATGTCACCGGATCGCTCGGCAATACAGCGGCATCGGTTGCTTCCGGTGCATCGCTCGCTGGAGAAGGCAGTATCGGCGCGACGGGAAGCCTGACACTGAATGGTGGATCGACAATGCGTGTCGATGGCAGCACTGCCGGAGCGTTTTCCGTCGGCGGGAATCTGACGCTGAACGGAACCGTCAATGTCGCGGCCAGTGGAACGCCGGCAGTCGTTGGGCTCGGTCAGACGATTCGCGTGCTCAACTATTCCGGCACGCTCACCGGTTCAGAGGCGAACCTCGCGACTACGGAGTTCCGCAACCCGGTTTTTTCAACCGCCACAGCCAATCAGGTGAATCTGACGTTCGATACGAAAGCGCTCACGTGGTCCGGCGTGAGCCCCGCGTGGGACATCAACGCGGCGAGTAACTGGAACGCAGGAGCCGACACATTTTTCCAGGGAGATGCCGTCACATTCGATGACAGCGGGGCGACGAAGGCTGTGGCTCTGAATGCAGCGGTCGCGCCCGGATCCATTACCTTTAATAACTCGACCGGCAACGACTACTCGTTCAACGGCACCGGTGGCATCGCGAGCAGCATAACCAAGAACGGCACCGGCAGCGTAATCCTTTCCACCGCAAATCCGCTTACCGGTCCCACGACGATCAACGCTGGCGCGATTCGCTTTACCAAGCAGGTGGCGCTTTACAACAACACGCCATCGAGCTGGACCGCGACGAATCTTGTAGTCGCAAGCGGCGCGACTGCGGTCTTCAGCGTCGGAGGCACGGGAGAATTCACCAGTGCCAATATCGACACCTTAAAGGGGCTCGGGACAGCCAGTGGGGGATTCAAGAGCGGCTCTTTCTTGGGCCTCGATACGACAAATGCAAGTGGAGGCGTATTCAACTATGCCACTGCGATCGGAAACACGAACGGTGGAAGCAACACCGTCGGCCTCACCAAGAGCGGTGCCGGAACGCTCGCACTTTCAGGGGCGAGCACTTATACGGGCCCGACCACGGTGAATGGCGGCACGTTGAGTCTTCAAAATGCGGCTGCGAGCACTTTGTTCTCCGTGAGCGTTGCTAGCGGGGCCACACTCTCGACCGATGTGGCGAGTGGCATTAATCAGCGCGACCTCGGGGGTAACTTGACGCTCACCGGGGGCACGCTCGGCGGCAACGCGAACATCAGCGATTCCGCCAAAGGGCAGTTTTTCCTGAGCAACGCCGGACAGCAGGTGATTGTTTCTGGCAATACTCAATCAACCATCGCTGCGGAAGTGCATGTGGCCGGGACACACACCTTTAATGTGGCCGACGGGACTGCCCCGGTGGACTTGCTCGTCACTGGAAAACTCAGCCACTGGCACGGAGCCGCTTGGGGCGGCATCCAAAAAACCGGGAATGGAACGATGCACCTCGCCAGCTCGATGAACGGGACGAACTCCGCAGGGGCGACAGGAATCTTTGGACTGGGCGGAATTGAACTCGGAGGCGGCACGCTCATTTTTTCGGGCAGCACGGGATACAGCGCACTGACGCCGGGCAATAAAGCAGGGTATCACCTCGCCGATTTCTCAGCGACCTCGACGCTGAAATGGGATGCGGGAAATACGATGGATGTTTCAGTCAACGGCAATTTGCGTATCCGCGATGGCGCAAACGCGACGTTCGACACGAACGGAAACAACGTCACATTCGCCACCTCCATCGTCAACGGAACTACAGGCAGCGGTGCACTGAGTAAGGCCGGTAACGGAACGCTCACGCTTGCTGCTGCGAATAGTTTGTCCGGCGGGACGAATGTGAACGCGGGCACGCTGCTCGTTTCCGGGACCATCGGCGGTGGTCCAATCACGGTAAACGGCGGCTTGCTGAGCCTGCAGAATGCAGCGGTCAGCACTCTTTCATCCGTGACCATCGGCAACGGCGGCACGGTCTCGACCGATGTGGCGAGCGGTGCAAATCAGCGCAACCTCGCGGGAAATCTCACGCTCACCGGCGGCACGCTCGCGGCAAATGGTAATGTGAGCGACTTGAATCTCGGACAGTTCTTCCTGAGTGGCGCGGGGCAGCAGGTGATTGTTTCCGGCGATAATCCATCTACGATATCTGCAGAAATGCACATGAATGGAACACATGTCTTCAATGTGGCGGACGGGGCCGCGCCCGTGGATTTGCTGGTCACCGGAAAACTCAGTCATCAGCATCTCGTGGCTTGGGGCGGCATCCAAAAGACAGGCAATGGCACGATGCATCTTGCCAGTTCGATGGACGGCGCCAACAGCGCAGGCACGCCCGGCATTTTCGGTCTCGGCGGAATCGAGCTCACTGCAGGAACGTTGATTATTTCAGGCAGCACGGGCTGCAGTGCTTTCACTCCAGGCGAAAAAGCGGGGTACTACCTCGCCGATTTCTCAGGCACTTCGACACTGAAGTGGGACGCCGGGAACACGATGGACGTGTCGGTAAGCAGCAACCTCCGCATCCGCGACGGTGTGAATGCGACGCTCGACACAAACGGAAACGACGTCGTTCTTTCCGCTGCCGTGGTGAATGGCACGACTGGCACTGGCGCGCTCACCAAAGCGGGCAACGGCAAGCTCACGCTCGTTGCGAACAACACCTACTCGGGTGGAACGACCGTGAACGCCGGCACGCTCCAGCTCGGCAACGGCGGCGGTTCCGGCAGTGTCGCGGGGAACATCGTGAACAATGCAACGGTGGTCATTAAACGCGGCGACGACTTTACCTACCCCGACGTCATCAGCGGCTCGGGTGGTTTTGTGCAGGATGGATTCATCGTTCGGCTTGCCAATCCTCAGACCTACGCGGGACCGACCTCGGTAAGCGCGGGCGCTTTTCTCGTGATGCCGACCGGCGTGGACCAAGGCATCGCGGCGACGAGCGTCGTCACGGTCGCAGCGGGCGGAAACTTTGACTTCTCCAGCCGCGCACTCACCATCGCCGGACTCAATGGCGGCGGCACCGTGTATAGCTTCAACACCGCAGCGGGCAGCCTTACGCTCGATGTGGCGAGCGGACAAACGCACGACTTCACCGGTGCGCTCGGTGGCTCGTTTCCGAACTTCGCCGTCACCAAATCAGGTCCGGGCACGCAGATCATTTCGGGCGCTGCTACGCACACCGGCGCGACTTCTGTGAACGGCGGCACGCTTGTGGTGAACGGCAGCATTTCCGGCAGCACGACGACCGTGAACAGCGGCGGCAAGCTCGGCGGCAGCGGCACGACGGGATCCGTGAACGTCCTTTCCGGCGGCACGCTCGCGCCCGGCAACAGCCCCGGCCTGCTCACGACCGGCGCACTCGCGCTCAACACGGGCGGCACGCTGAGCATGGAAATCAACGGCACTTCCGCATACGACCAACTCGCCGTGAACGGCACCGTCGCGCTCGGCGACGGCACGCTCACGCTCTCCGGCAGCTACCTCACCACACCCGCTGTTACGGGCGACTTGTTCTTCCTCATCCTCAACGATGGCACCGACGCCGTCAGCGGCATCTTCGCAGGCGTCCCCGACGGCGGACACGTCTTCGCAAGCGGCGGACAGGACTTCATCGTGAGCTACTTTGCCGACTCCGGCACCGCTGCATTCACCGGCGGCAACGACGTCGCACTCATGGCCGTCCCGGAACCCGGCAGCGCCGTGCTCCTGCTCGGCGGCCTCGGTGCCCTCGTCGGATTCCGCCGTCGAAAATCGTCTTGAAATCCATGAAATTCCAGAAGTCCGCTCTCGTGGCTTTGCTGCTAGCCGGCGTGGCGCACGCGGCGGACACGACGACCGTATTCAACGAAGTGATGTATCACCCGTCTGGTGCTGCCGATCCGGAGTGGGTGGAGCTTCACAACAAGATGTCGGTAAATATGGACCTCTCAGGATGGGAGATTTCCGGCGGAGTGAATTTCACTTTTCCAAATGCAACGGTGATCACTGCGGGCGGGTATCTCGTGGTGGCGTCGAATCCCGGGGCGATGCCCGGCGTCACCGCGCTGGGGCCGTGGACGGGCTCGCTGAACAACGGCGGCGAAACCATCCGCCTGCGCGACCGCACTCGGCGCGTGATGGATGAGCTGAGCTACAACGATGGCAGCGCGTGGCCTCTCGGCGCGGATGGCGGCGGGTTCTCGATTGCGCGGCGGGCGGGTCATTTGTCGGGCATTCTGCCGGAACACTGGGTGGCATCGGTGTCGCGCGGCGGGACTCCGGGGGCGGGGAATTTCGATTCGACGCTGGGTGCGCCGCAAGCGGTGTTCGGGCTTGGCGATGCGTGGCTTTATCACGGCTCCAGCGCGGGGCTCGCGGGCGGATGGGCGGCGACTTCTTACGCGGCGGGAACGGGCGGATGGCTTTCGGGAAATGGCGTGTTGGCGTTTGAAGATGTGGTGCTCCCGGCGACGGTGGGCACTGTGCTGCCGACCCCGGCCTCGCATCCCACGGGGACTTATTACTTTCAAAAGCAGTTCACGTTTTCCGGCACGCCATCGCAGGTGCAGCTCTCGCTGCGAACGCTGACGGATGATGGCGCGGTGATTTATCTCAACGGCACGGAAGTCGTACGGCAGCGCATGGCGACGGGCTCGGTGACAGCGGCAACCCGCGCTTCGGACGAAGTCGGGAACGCGGGTTTTGAGAATTTGACGCTGCCTACAGCGGCGCTGGTGAACGGCACGAACACGCTGAGCGTCGAGGTGCATCAGGCAGGCATGCCGCTGGTTTCGGCGCCGGGAACGGGCGGGCTGACACTGAGCGGGCTGACGCTCGATCAAGTCGGCGGCGTGATTTTTTCGACGAACCATTCGCGTCAGCCGGGAGCGGTGGCGTTTGCGAAAGATCTGGTTGGCAATGGTGCGTACGCGCCGACACATACGATTGCGAATTTGAACAACGGGACGTATGGAAACCCGTCGTCGTGGATTGGCAATTCGCTGAATTCGTTTTGCGGTGTGAGCTTTGGCGCGACAGCGGTGAGCGTGGGTCGTGTTGCGTGGGGACGCGATAATACCGCGACATCCGGAGATCGCACCGTCGGTCTTTACACTCTTCAATACACATCCGTTCCGAGCCCGACAGCATCGACCCCGCAGACGGGAAATCCCTCGACAGGCTGGGCGACCATCGGCACGGCTACGTATCCGGCAGATGGATTGCCTTACAGCCAGCGCCACGCGTTTTCGTTCACTCCGGTGATGGCCACGGGCATCCGGCTCACGGTGCCGGGCGATGGAGTCGGCACTGGCGCGTGCGTCGATGAACTGGAGGCTGCTCCTTCTGGCGCGGCTGCGTCGGCAATTTTCTCGCTGATGGCCACGGGTGGCTTGATCGATACCGCAGGCGATATGGCGCGGACCGGAACTGCGTTTGCGAAGGACCTTATCGGCAACGGTGCGCATGCGCCGACACATACGATTCCGAACTTGAACGACGGTGTTTTTGGCAACGGGAATTCGTGGATTGGCAATACGTCGAATTCGTTCTGCGGAATCAGCTTCGCGACGGCTCGGCCGATGGGACGCATCGCTTTCGGGCGCGACAATACGGCCACCTACACGGACCGCACGCTCGGTGGATACACGGTGCAATACACCACAGTGGCGAGTCCAACTGCATCGACGCCCGACGCATCGTGGACGACCATCGGCGTGATCAATGTGGACGGCTCGTTTCCATCGCCTTCGCAACGCCACGTCTATGAATTCGCGGCGGTAAATGCCACGGGCCTGCGCGTTCTCACGCCCGACGGCGCGTGCATCGACGAATTGGAAATCTACGCGCCGGTGAATCCCGATATCGTATGGGGAGCTTCGTTGGAAACGCGGCAGATCATCCCGCTGCCAATCCCGCCCTCGCTGCGTATCTCGGAAATCGCGGGATCGAGCGCAGGGACGTGGCGCTTGGAGATCCAGAATACGGGCGGTTCCTCCATAAATGTCGGCGGCCTTGTGATCGCCGCGAGCGGCATCGCAGGCGGATACACATTCCCCGCGCAGACGCTCCCGCCGGGTGGTCTGCTCGTGCTGGACCAGGCGACGCTCGGCTTTCGTCCGCTGCTCGACGACCGCGTCTTTTTAATGACCGCCGGCAGCGCTGTGCTGATCGATGCCGCCGCAGTGAAGGCGACAACCCGCGCCCGCGATAGTCAGGGGCGGATGCTCGTGCCGGTGGCGGATTCATTTGGCGGAGCGAATGCGTTCGCGCTGAACAGCGACATTGTCATCAACGAAGTGATGTATCATTTCGCTCCGAACTCCGGGCCGGTGACGGAAAATCCCGAGGAGTGGATCGAGCTTCGCAACAAGAGCGCCGCCCCCGTGAGCGTCGCGGGCTGGAGACTCGACGACGCTGTTTCATTCACGATTCCCGCGGGCACGACGATTCCGGCGGGCGGTTTTCTTGTCGTGGCAAAAGATGCGGCGACGCTCGCTGCAAAATGGCCCGAGCACAGCACACGCATCATCGGCAATTTCTCCGGATCGCTTTCCAATACGACCGACCGCATCGTGCTCGATGACGCAGTCGGGAATCCCGTGAACGAAGCCCGTTACTATACCGGCGGCGCATGGCCCGAGACGCCGGACGGCGGCGGCGCATCGCTGGAACTGCGCGACCCGCGGGCCGACAACTCCATCGGCAGCGCGTGGGCGGCGAGCGATGAAAGCAGCGATACGGCGTGGCAAAACGTGAGCTACACAATGGTCGCCGGGCAGACTTTTGGGCAGACACTTTGGAACGAATTCCGCCTCGGCTTGCTCGACGCTGGCGAATGCCTCGTGGACGACGTGAGCGTTGTGCGTGTGAGCAACAGCCAGCAACTCATCCAGGGCGGCAATTTCGAGTCGCTCTCTGCAAAATGGCGCGTGCTCGGAAATCACGGCGCGAGCGCCATCGAGTCGGAGCCGGGCGTCCCGTCGAACCACGTCCTGCGCATCCGCTCGACCGGCCCATTTTCGTGGAACCACAATCACATTGAGACGTCGTTCACCGGAAACACCGCGCTTGTGGACGGGCAGACGTACACCGTGAGCTTCCGCGCGCGCTGGCTGTCCGGCACGAACCAGCTCAACACCCGCGGCTACTACTCGCGACTCGCTCGCACCACGGAACTCTCAATGGCCACACGCATCGGCACGCCCGGCGCGGTGAACTCCCGCGCAGTCGCAAATCTCGGCCCGACACTGAGCGGTCTGGCTCACTCTCCTGCGATTCCAAGTGCTGGAGAACCCGTGAGCGTGAGCGCGACGGCGACCGATCCGAATGGCGTGGCGTCGCTGACGTTGCGCTACGCGCTCAATGGCAGCGCGACTTTTGCCAGCGTGCCGATGACCGCGAGCGGCGCGACGTATTCCGCGCAAATACCCGGTCAGGCCGCCGCCACGATCGTGCAGTTTTATATCGAGGCCGCCGACAGCGCGGCTGCAACCTCCGTGCTGCCCGCCGCTGGCGCAGCTTCGCGCGCGCTGTATCTCGTGAACGACGGCGCAGGCACTGCGCTCGCCGCGCACGAACTGCGCGTCATCATGCTCCCTGCGGACTCCACGACTCTGCTTGCCCCGCTGAATCGCTTGAGCGACGGGCGCATCGGCGGCACCGCAGTTTATCGCCGCAGTGAGGTGTTTTACGATGTTGGCGTGCGATTGCAGGGAACTGCGGCGGGCCGCATTCGGGATGGCGAGGATTATCCCGGCTACGATGTCGGATTTGCCGCCGACCATTTGTTCCGCGGGCTGCACAACAATTTAAATATCGATCGCAGCGGGCGCGGGCCGGTCATCCGGCAGCAGCACGAGATTTATGTGAAGCACGCATTTCACAGGGCGGGCGTGCCATGCACTTACGATGATCTCGTCTATTTCATCTCGCCGAACGGGATCCACACCGGCACCGCGATCATGCAGATGGCTGGCTACGGCAGTGAATTTGTGAGCTCGGAGTTCGGCGGAGACGGCACCGTGTTCAATATGGACGGCACCTACGAACCATCCACGACGACCGACGGGAATTTCGAGAGCTTCAAGAACCCCGTCCCGCTCGCGGCGCAGCTTCAGGCGGACTTCACAAACCTCGGCATCGACAAGGAGCAGTACCGCGGGCAGCTCGATCCCCGCGCGGGAAGCCGTGCGGACGATTACACGGGGCTCATCGCATTCAGTCAGGCGATGGCGGACACCGGTCCGAATTTCGCGACGAACATCGCAGCCCGAATGGACGTCGATGAATGGATGCGGTGCGCCGCGCTTTACTCGCTCTTCGGTGTGGCTGACTGCTACATGACCAACGGATTTCAGCACAACTTCCGCGTGCATGTCCCGAGCGACGGAATGAACGTCACCGCGCTCGCGTGGGACATGGACTTTGTCCACAACTTCGCCACGAACAGCCCTGCGATTCTTGTCGGCGGCAATTTGCTGCGCGTCATGAACACCGTTCCCGGCGCGCGCCACGCCTACTACGGCCATCTGCACGACCTCTGCCAGACGGTTTACAACAGCACTTACATGACGCCTTGGCTTTCGCACTATGGCAGCGTCGTCGGGCAGAATTACACGGGGAACGTGAACTACATCGAGGCACGCCGCACCAGCGTCCTGTCGCAACTCCCCGCGACTGTACCGTTCTCGATCACAACAAACGGTGGAGCGAATTTCACTGTAAATGCCGCGAGTACCACGCTCGCCGGAAACGGCTGGATCAACGTCCGCGAAATCCGCCGCAGCGATACGAATGCCGCGCTCGACCTCACGTGGACGACCGACACGGCATGGACTGGCGTTGTTGGACTGAACTTCGGCGCAAATCCAATCACGCTCATCGCCTACGATGGCAGCGGCGCGCAGGTCGGCACAGCGAGCATCACCATCACCAGCACGCTCCCTGCGCCGAATCCCCGCGACCATCTCCGCATCACAGAAATCCACTACAACCCCGCCGACCCTGCTGGTGGCGAAACCGCCGCGAGTACGGACAACGACGACTTTGAGTTCATCGAACTGCGCAACTTCCACCCGACGCAGAACCTCGACATCAGCCTCTGCAAATTCACCGTCGGCGTGGACTTCACATTCCCGTCCCCGACGGTGCTCGGCCCAGGCGAATACATTCACGTCGCGCGACACCTTGCAGCATTCAACGCCCGCTACGGCGCAGTGCCGCGCCGCGTCGGCCCATACGGCCCAGCCGACGTTCTTTCCAACGGCGGCGAGACGCTCACGCTCGTGGACGCTACCGGCGCGGTGGTCCAATCCATCACCTACAACGACGCATGGTTCCCGCAAACCGACGGCCCCGGCCACTCGCTCATCGTAGTCGCGCCGGACCTCGCGCTCGATCGCACCGTCCCATCCAGCTTCCGTGCGAGCACCGCAATCGGCGGAAATCCAAACAACTCCGACGCCGCGACATTCACCGGCACACCAACCGCCGACCTCGACGGCGACGGACTCACCGCATTCCTCGAACACGCCCTCGGCACCAGCGACGGCGTCGCAAACACCAGCGGCATCGCCGTTACCCGAGAGCCCGACGGCGCGCTCACACTCACATTCACCTCCCGCCTGAACGCCGACGACGTAGTCCTCTCGCTGGAAACCGGCGCAGCGCTCAACGCATTTACACCCGCCACGCCAACCGTCCTCTCCGCAGTGCAAAGCGGCACGATGCTCACGCAAACATGGCGCGTCGCCCCGCCAAACGGGGCCGCCCAGTTTTTCGTGAGGCTAAAGGCGACAGCGCGCTGAGCGGCTTGCTCTTTTCTGCGACCGTCGCCAGCCTCAGTAGAATCTATGCACCGTTTCGCTGTCTTCTTCCTCGGTCTCGCCGGTTTGCTTTTTGCCCAGCAGCCGCCGTATGATATCTTTCCTGCGGCGGAGGTGCCGTACTATCGGGTTCGCTATGAGGCTTCCGCCAAGCAGGGCGAATTGATTTTTCCGGCGAACTACACCGTCTGGATTCCGCCCGGTGTGAAGACGGTGCGTGGGGTGATTGTTCATCAACACGGCTGCGGAGAGGGGTCGTGCAAATCGGGGCTTACAGGCGCGTTCGACCTGCACTGGCAGGCGCTCGCCAAAAAGCACGATTGCGCGCTCCTGGCTCCGTCGTATGGGCAACCGGAGAAGGCGAACTGCCAGATGTGGTGCGATCCGCGCAACGGCTCGGACGCGGCGTTTCAAAAAGGGCTCGCCGATTTGGGCGTGAAATCGGGGCATCCCGAACTGGCGCGCGTTCCGTGGGCGCTGTGGGGACACAGCGGCGGCGGGCATTGGGCGGGCGGCATGACGCTTCTTCATCCCGAGCGTGTGGTGGCCGCGTGGCTGCGGTCGGGAGTGCCGCTGCTCCACTCAAACGCAGCGCGCTCCGAAATCAAAACGCATATTTTGCCCGACGCCGCGCTGACCGTGCCGATGATGTGCAATCTCGGAACGAAAGAGGGATTCAGCGTGAAGGACGGGCGGTTCGCTGGCGCGTGGCCTGCAAACGAAGCGTTCTTTGCGGCGGTTCGCGGTCGCGGCGGAGTCATCGGCGTGTCCATCGATCCGCTCACCGCGCACGAATGCGGCAACCAACGATACCTCGCGATCCCGTGGCTCGACGCCTGTCTCACGGCCCGCCTGCCGTCCGAAGCCGGTGGGTCGCTCAAGCCCATGCCCGCTGCGGGCGCGTGGCTCGCGCCGCTGCCTGCGGTCGGCACGGCAGTTATCACTCCGGTTGCGGTCGCGCAATTCACCGGGGCAAAGGAAAAGTCTGTGTGGCTGCCAAATGAGTCCATCTCGAAAGCGTGGACGCAGTATATGAAAGACACCGCCGTGAGTGATACCACGCCACCTCCCGCGCCGACCAACATTCGCGTGAGCGGCAACGAGCTCACATGGGACGCCGAGGCCGACCTCGAAAGTGGACTCGCACATTTCATCATCGAGCGTGACGGCGAAGTCGTCGCGACCATTCCGGAGCGGGGCAAGAATCCGTTTGGACGTCCTGTTTTCCAAAATCTGCAATACAGCGACACGCCCACGCAGCCATTGGTCGCGAAGCGCTTCACCGACACAAAGGCGGAGGCTGGAAAACAATACCGCTACCGCGTCGTCGCGGTGAACACTGCGGGGCTGAAATCGCAGTAGCGGTTTTGCGTGCCGCGTGAAAAACGTGTTCGCTCTTACTTCTTTCTCTACCCAGCCGTGAAGGTCTGCGCGGCTGGCGCTCCACCGACGACACGTTTCACCGCTGGATCATTCGCGGCGAGATGCGTGAGGGCGTGGAAGACTTCCTCGGCGTCGCCTTTGATTGCGTAGGCGATCTGCGCTGCGGTTTGTGGTGTGGCGGTGAGCGTTTTGCGGACGGCGAGCATCGTAGCGAGGACGGAGGCGGCTGCTTTTTTGCCCGCTTCGACGCCGGGTTGGTGGTAGGCGTTGATGTTCACGAGGGCGCCGTAGAAGCCCACTGCGCGGTCGTAGAGCGCGATGAGTGCGCCGATCATGCGCGGGGTGACTTCGGGGATGCTGATGGTGAGGTTGTCGCGCTGGGCCTCGTAAAGCGCGGTGCGGGTGCCGCGTAGGAAGCCTTGCAGGAAGTCGCCGGTCTTCACGCCGGGCTCGACTTCGATACTGTCACCGCTGCGGGATTTGCGGACTTCGATGAGCGTGGCGAAGAAATTATTCACGCCGTCGCGGAGCTGCTGGACGTAGGCGTGCTGGTCGGTGGAGCCTTTGTTGCCATACACGGCGATGCCTTGCTCGGCGACGTTGCCGTCGAGGTCGAGCTTCTTGCCGAGGCTCTCCATGACGAGTTGCTGGAGATACTTCGAGAACAGCGTGAGCCGATCTTTATACGGCAAAATGACCATATCTTTCTTGCCCTTGCCGCCGCCCGCGAAGTGCCACATGAGGGCGAGCATCATCGAAGGGTTTTTCGTCGTCTCGGCGATGCGCGTCCAGTCGTCCATCTCGGCGGCACCTTGGAGGATGTCGCCGACGTTCAGCCCTTGCAGCGCGAGCGGGACGAGGCCCACGGCACTCATCACGCTCGTGCGCCCGCCGACCCAGTCCCACATGGGGAACCGCTTCAGCCAGCCCTTCTCCGTCGCGTATTTGTCGAGCTGGGAGCCGGGACCCGTGACCGCTACGGCGTGGCTTGGGAAATCGACGCCCGCTTTCTTGTAGGCCGCCTCGGCTTCGAGCATCCCGTTGCGCGTCTCGGCTGTGCCTCCGCTTTTGGAGATGACGACGCAGAGCGTGTGGTTGAGCCGATGGGCGAGCGTCTGGAGTGTGCGGTCAATGCCGTCGGGGTCTGTGTTGTCGAAGAAATACAGCCGCATTTTATCGTCCGCCGTCCCGAGTGCATCGGCGACGAATTGAGGGCCGAGCGCCGAGCCGCCGATGCCGATCACGAGCACATCGGAAAAGCGGTCGCCCTTGTGCGTGCTCATCGCAAATTCTTTGACGGAGGCGTAAGTCGTCACGATCTCCTCGCGGAGCGCCTGCGTGGGAGCCAGTTCCGCCGCGCGCAGCCAATAGTGCCCCACCATCCGGCCCTCATCGGGGTTGGCGACTGCGCCGCCCTCCAGCGCCTTCATGGCGACGAACGCCTTCTGCGCCAGCGGCTCCATGCCCGCGAGCCATTCATCGGAAAAGCGCACGCGGCTCACGTCGAGCGAGAGGCCGAGTTGTTCGTTGGAGAGGTGGTATTTTTGAAAGCGATCCCAGAGACTGTTCATAAGGCCGCGAAGAAAAGCGGATGCGCCGCGAAATGTCGAGAGTCTCGGTGGCAGCTCAATTTGAACCACTAAACAGAACCACAAAGGCTGTTGCAGCGGAGTTGCCACGGTTCACACAGGCTGCTAAAGGGAGCGAAGAAATCCAACGTCTATGAATCCCGAACAACAAACGCTGTGGTCACGAATCGAAGCCTTCGAGTTCGACGCGCCGGAGACGCGCCTGACTTTCGGTGCGCGCCTTGCGAAGGAAAATGGATGGAGCGCAGCGTATACGCGGGCGGTCCTACTCGAATACAAGCGGTTCCTTTTTCTCACGATGACTGCGGGAAGCCCGATGTGCCCGAGCGACGCAGTGGACCAAGCGTGGCACTTGCACCTCACTTATACTCGGAGCTATTGGGAGGATTTGTGCGGCTCGGTGCTTGGCAGGCCGTTGCACCACGGACCGACGCGTGGCGGGCGGGAGGAGGATGTGAAGCATCACGAAATGTATGACCGGACGTTGGCGGCTTATCGCGACGCGTTCGGCGAGGATGCGCCTGAGGACGTGTGGCATCCGGCGGCGGCGCGCTTTGGCGAAGATGCGGCTTTTTCCCGCGTGAACACACGGCGAAACTGGGTCATCGCCAAGCCGCGCTGGATGAAAAAGGCGGCGATGATTGCCGGCGGCGTGATGGCCGTGAGCGCGGCGGGGTGCTTCAGCCCGATGGCGGCGGTGCCGATTCTCGATATGCGCGGGGATGAATTCCTCATGTTTTTTGCGTTCTTTGCGCTGGGTGTCTTTGCGGTTGCCGCGATCTTGCGCAGTGTGGGGCGCGGACCTGCCGGTAATTTACAGCCGCGTGATGTGCCCGATGACATCTACTCCGTCGCGACGCTCAATGGCGGCGGCACGCTGACAGTGAATACGGCGATGGTGGAGTTGGTACGGCGGGAAATGGCGTCTGTCACGCCGAGCGGAAGTGTCACTAGGCTCTCGGCGACGCCGCCCGACGACCTCCATCCATTCGAGCGGGCAGTATATGACGGCATCAAAGGAAGCGTCTGCGACATGAAGGAAGTGCGCCTGCATGTGAAGCCGTGGATCGAAGGAATGATCGAGCATCTGCGCACACGCGGCCTTGTATTGGCGGAACGTAAGGTCGCTCAATTGCGACGGCAGACATTTTGGCTGCTGCTGCTGATTCCCCTTCTCGGCTTTGTGAAAATCTGGATTGGGCTGTCGCGAGAAAAGCCCGTTTCCTTCCTCGTGATTGCGACCATCGTGTTGTTTGTCCCGATCGTTGTTGTATGGGCGAGCCGACCTTTCCGCACAAAAAAGGGCGACGCTGTGCTGGCGAAAATGCGGCGTGAGAACCCGAGGCCCAGCATCGAGAGGCGCACGCAGCTTGCGTCCCCGGCGGTGGGGGCAGGCGAGCTCGCGATGGTCGCCGCCCTTTATGGAACAAGCATGGCCCTTGGCGGGACAGGGATGAGTCAACTCGAACGCGGACTCACGCCACAGAACGCCGGAAGCAGCACCGGCGGGTGCTCAAGCGCCGGGTGTGGTGGAGGGAGCAGTAGCGGCGGCGGAGATGGTGGCGGTGGAGGAAGTAGCGGCTGCGGTGGTTGCGGCGGCGGCGGCGGGGACTAAATCCTGTCCATCAACCCAACTAAGCACTCGCGTTTCACATTCGGTATTCTCGCCACCCTCGTCCCCTCCCCTACGGCGGTCAATTTGTAGCTTTTATACACCGTGCTAAAATCTTTGAACGAGCGTCGAAAACCAGTTCATCAAGCGGCGGAATTCACGGATTTGCGCCGCACTGCGTGCCTTACTTCACGGGCAGCAACTGCACCGCGTCGAGGATGATAAATCCGGTAGTGTCGGTGTTCGTTATCTGGATGGTCGTTTCGCTATCCGCTGTCAGCGTCGCGGTGCCGACGGGCTGAAAGCGCTCGCCCGCAGTCATCGGCTTCGTTTGGTCCACGGTGAACTTCGTTTCGTGACCACCGCTGACGATCGTAAAGGGCACGTTTTTGGCGCGGGTTTCGTGTGGAGAGTAGGCGATGAGCACCCTGTATTTGCCGGACTTCAGGACGTTGACGCGGAACGTGGCGGAGGCTTTGCCGTCGGCGCGGACATCCTTTGCGCCGTGGACGCGGTAGCCGCTGCCGATATGCGGTTTGAAGTTCGTGGACTGCGTCCATTCGCCTGTGAGTTCGGCGTCGGCGTCGTCGAGCACGATGCCGGGGAGCGGCTTTTCTGGGATGATGCCGGTCTCTTTTGCCACCGCGCTTTTTGCAGGAAGCGCAAGCACCTGGCCCTGCGCGAGCAGCCTCTCTCGCAAAACCGCATACGGCAGGTCTTGCACGGCGACGGCTTGTTTTGCCGCGAGCGCCGCTGCGACGCCGGAGCCTTGGCCGATAGCCATCCACGCGCCTTCGATGCGCAGCGACGACATCGCGACGTGCGTGCTGGAGAGCGCGATGGGCACAAGCAAGTTTGTGCATTGCTCCGCCTTCGGCAGCACGGAGCGATACGGGACGTGGTAGGCGTAGCCGACTCCGGTGCCCGGCACTCGCACGGGTAAAATCGTGCCTTCATTGATCACGCCGCCGTCTTTCAATGCCACGCGCTGGCAGTCGTGCGAATCAATGGGGAACGAAGAGATGGCGATGGCGTCCGGTTTTTCCGGCGAGGTGATGATGTCCTTTTGCGAAATCACATGGAGTCCTTTCATGCGCCGCGATTCGCGCACGTAGAGAGCGGGCGGAAAGTGAGCGGTCTGGGCAAACTCGTCTTTGCAAAGACCGAGGCCGGCATACTGGGCGCGGACTTTCTGCGGCACTGCGGGGTCGGTGCGGAGGAAGTGGATGAACTCGAGCGTGTATTGTTTGTGGTCTTCCCAAATCTTCGCGCGGCCCGCTTCGTCGGCGCTGTGCCAGTCGTTGCAAGCTCCGACGAGGCCGAGGGAAACCTGCCCGTGGATCGAGTTGTTGCCATCGAATTTTCCGCCGGGCAGCGGATAGAGATCGAACCCCACTTTCCCCGGCCCCTGCAGCGCACGACGCGCCAACTCGAAGCGGGCGGGATCGTATTTCGCCGGTGCGGGCACGGGGACGAAATTTTCAGCAGCCCGCGTTAGACAGAGCCTGAAGCTGTAAGTCATGATGTTCTTGTCGCCCGCGTCTTCGGGGCCTGCGTCGCTAGTCGTCACGAACGGCAGGAGGTTGCCCGCATCGTCAAAGCCGCTGATGTTCATCTTCGCCTTCGGGTACTGCTTCCCCGCGTAGGATTCACCGAACTCCGCGCGGCCTTCGCGCCCGATTGTCCAGTCCACTCCGGCGGCTGCCATGAGGTCGCCTTCATACGTGCCGTCCACGAAAACCTTTGCGGAAAAAGTGCCGTTCTTCGTGACGAGCGACGTGATGCGAGCGCCGTCTTTTATCGCCGAAGTGAGATACCTCCCGGTCTTCACGGTGACTCCACTTTCCTTGAGCATCGCGTTCGTCACGCGCATGGCGACGTGCGGCTCAAACGTCCATTTCGCGGTGTCTTTGAGCGCTGGATCGTAAGGCGCCGTGAGGCCGCGGTCGGTGTAGTCTTTGACCACACGCGTATGCCATTCGTCGAAGAGCCCCATGAGCGTGGAGCGCACCATTTGGTTCGAGTCGCAGTGGCTCAACCCGCCCGTGCTCAGCCCGCCGACGTGCTCCGTCGGTTCCAGCAAAATGACCGACGCTCCCTCGCGCGCCGCAGCGATGGCGGCGCAGAACCCGCCGGGCGTGGAGCCATAGACGATGACATCCGCAGAGTCCTGCGCGAGGCCGGCGGCTGTGGCTGAAAGGAAGATG
>CAMDQC010000036.1 GCA_945905735.1 Prosthecobacter debontii
TTTTTGCTCCACCCATCGGGTTCGTTCGCGTGCCGCTCGTCTATGATCGCTGCAATTTCCGGTAGTCCAAGTTTGAGTTTCACTCCTGCCATTTCGCTTTCTTGCCTTTTTACTCTAAAATGTCACTTTAATTATGAAATTTAGTATCACTCCATTTCTGCTCGATGAAAACGGCGCGAAAGGGCGCGAAAAGTTTTGGTTTTACTCCGGCGAGGAATTGCAGGCCGTGCGGGTCGGCGATTGGAAGCTGCACTTGCCGCACGAATATCTCACGGTCGCCGCGGCACCGGGCAAAGGCGGCAAGCCGTCGAATTGGGAGAACATGAAGCCGCTCTCGATCGAAGTTTCCGGCATCCGCGGCATCGCCAGCAGGCACGGCTATCGAGTCGAGAAAATCGGTCTCGCGCTCTACGATCTCAAGCACGACCCCAACGAAACACGTGACGTGGCCGATGCGAATCCCGAAGTCGTCGCACGCGTGCAAGCGGAGGTCGCAAAGGCCCGCGCCGACCTCGGCGATTCGTTGACCGGCGTCCGCGCCACACACGCGCGACCGGCGGGCGATGTCGGCATTTACAATCCCGCGACGCTTTCAAAATAAACATGAGAACCATGACCATGAAACAAACCGCTTTTTTCATCCTGTCGTGCTTCGCCGTTTCGGCGTTCGGAGTTTCCTCCACTGCCGCCGAGCCCGTCACTCCGAAGACGAGCGTGAGCATTGTCGGCGAGGATTTTCACATCAACGGAAAGCCCACGTACGCGGGCCGGACGTGGAACGGACATCGCATCGAAGGCCTGCTGCTCAACTCGCGAATGGTGCAGGCCACATTCGACGATCTGAATCCCGAGACCGCCAAGCGTTGGGCTTACGCGGACACGGGAAAATGGGACGCCGAGCGAAACGTTCGCGAGTTCATCGCAGCAATGCCAGAGTGGAAAGCGCACGGCTTGCTCGCGGTGACGGTCAATTTCCAAGGCGGCTCGCCGGAAGGCTATTCGGGTAAGCAGACGTGGGAGAGCGGCGCATTCACCGCCGAGGGCGACTTGCGCCCGGAGTTTGCCGCGCGGATGCGGCGTGTCCTGGATGCCGCGGATGCGCAGGGAATGGTTGTCATCCTCGGCTATTTTTACTTCGGCCAATCGCCGCGCCTCGCAGGCGATGACGCCGCAATCCGCGCGACCGATGCCGCCACGCGCTGGCTGCTCGACGGCGGATGGCGGAATGTTCTCGTCGAAATCAACAACGAGTCGAACCCAAACTACAAGCCGCCGATCCTGCGCCCGGACCGTGTCTCCGAGCTGATCGAGCGCGTGCGTTCCGCAAAAGCCGCCGACGGACACAAGCTGCTCGTCGGTACTTCATTCGGCGGGCGCGTCGTGCCATCGGCCAATGCAATCGCAGTCTCCGATTTTGCACTCATTCACGGCAACGGCGCGAAAGAGCCGGCGCATATCACCGAGCTGATTCGCAAGACGCGCGCCGTCCCGACCTACAAGCCGATGCCGGTTTTGATCAACGAGGACGACCACGAAAACTTCGATCAACCCGTGAACAACTTCACCACCTCCCTCGCCGAACACGTCTCGTGGGGCTGGTTCGACTACCGCCGCAAAGGCGAAGGCATGGACGAAGGCTACCAGTCCCCGCCCGTAAACTGGGGCCTCAGCTCCGAGCGCAAACGCGGCTTTTTCAAGCTACTCGCGGAAATCACCGGCGCAGCGAAACAGTGAAAGAACTCCAGAGAACGAAACCGGGGAGACGCCCGAAGCTTCTCCAGTTTGCCGGCCCGCAGTCGTTCTGCGAGGCCGTCGATGGAGTCTAGTAAGGCTTTGCGATGACGCGACGGGCGGGGTCGGTCAGTCCGCTTTGCTGGTAGATGTAGCCGGGTTTGTCGGAGATGAGTTCATAGCCTTTGAGGACGAATTCGGGGTAAAAGCCGTTGCTGGCGGGCTCGTACACGGTGTCGCCGGAGTAGTTGCCGAGGAGCTTGTATTCGTAGTCGTTGTCGGAGCCCATCTTGCCGGCTTGCCGGTCCGGGATGATGCGCGTCTGCTCGTTCATCATCACGAGTTTCGCGCTTGACCAGGGCTCGCCGGATTTCCGTACCCAGCCCCAGAACTTGTAGTCCACTTTGTAGTAGCGCCGTCCGATGTAGTAAGCAGCAGCTTTGGGTTCCGCCGCGATTCCTGCGGCGATGGCACCACGGACTGCTGCGCTGGGCGATTTGCGCGCGCCGCCGCCGTCGAGCGATTGGCAGCCGCCGATGGAGAGTAGGATGAGGAGTGCGAGTGGTTTGAAGTTTTTCATGGCGTTAAATCGTCTGCGAGAGATACCCGCCGTCCACGACGAGGTCTGTCCCCGTCACGAAGCTGCTCGCCCCATGCGCGGCGAGGAAGACGCACGCGCCGACGAGTTCGTGACTTTCGCCAAAGCGCTTCATGGGCGTGTGGCCCCAGATGGCTTGGGTGCGGGGCGTCGGGGAGCCGTCGTCGTTAAAGAGGAGCTTTCGATTTTGCTCCGCCGGGAAAAAGCCTGGGGTGATGGAGTTGACGCGGACGCCTTTGAGCGCCCATTCGCGTGCGATGAACATCGTGAGGCTGAGCACCGCGGCCTTGCTGGCGCTGTACGCGACGACTCGGGAGAGCGGAATGCGGGCGCTGGCGCTGGCGATATTGATGATACTGCCGCGCCCGCGCTGGCACATGCCGGGGCCGAATTCTTGGCAGGGAAGAAGGACGCCGCCGACGAGGTTCAGGTCGAAATTTGCGCGCCAGTCTTCGATGGCGATGCTCTCGATGGGGCGCTCGGGGGTGACGGTGACTTTCGGGTCGTTGCCGCCTGCGGCATTGACGAGAATGGTGGGCGCACCGAGCGCGGCGATTACGGCTTCGTGCGCTGTGTGGAGGCTCTCGCGGGACATGGCATCCACGGGAAAGAACTGTGCTTTTCCGGCCTTGGCGATGATGGCCCGTGCGCGTTCCTCGCCGCGTTCTTGATTGCGCCCAAGTACCGCGACGCTGGCACCCGCAGCCGCGAGCCCTTCTGCGAGAGCCCCGCCCAGCACGCCTGTGGCCCCGATGACGACTGCGACTTCACCCGTAAGATCGAAAAGAGATAGATTCATTGCGCTATGCACAACACCCGAGAGTTCGCCGCGACGCAAGCTGGAGCTGCGGTGCGTGATTTGAGATGGGGTGTGCTCGGGTGATGTGAAAATGGCAGCCAAGGCAGCCGCGCTCGCCGCAAAGACGGCTGGCGCATAGGCGGCCAGTGACGCTCAAAGCAGGGTTACTTTTTTTCTAGCAGCTTGCGGAGGTCGTCGTAGCGGCCTGGGACTGCGCCGGGGAGGGGCTTGGGTGGGAGTTTGGCTCCGGGGAGGGTGAAGCCGCGGGGCTCGGCTGGTTCGCTGTCGTCCATTTTTCCGGTGACGGGGGAGAAGGTGTCGATGGGGGCCATGACGGTGGCGGAGGGGATGGCGAGTTTGCGGTGGTCGTTGATGAATTGGGTGCCGCTCCAATAGACGCTGTCGTCTTTTGGGAAGGAGAGTCGGGCCATGCCGACGCGGAGGTCTTTGCGCATCTCGAAGTGGAGGTGTGCGGGGTAGAGGCCGCCGCCGGTGCCGATGGTGCCGAGCTGTTGGCCGCGCTTGAGGTGCTGGCCGTAGCGGACTTGGAGCTTATCGAGGTGGCCGTAGAGGGAATCGACGAATTTGATCTGCCCGTCTTCTTGGTAGGCGTGGCGGACGATGACGACGTTGCCCCAGCCGCGGTAGAAATTGTTGGCGTAAACGACGATGCCGTGGGCGATGGAATAGACGGGTGCGCCGAGGTCGGTGTCGCCGCCTGCGCGGCCGTTCCAGTCTTCGCCGAGATGGCCGTGGGGTGTGTATCCGCGGGCTTTGTAGTAGCCGTCGCCGTCGGGTTTGCCGACGGGGAAATCGAAGCCGTCTGCGATGAAAATAGCGACCTTTCGCTCGGCGTGGACGTCGGCGCAGAGTGAAAAACTGAGGGCAAGACTGGCGATGAGAAACCGCATTCGTGTGACAGTTTAGAGAAGCGCGTGGGGAAAAGGGGAGTAGTAAATTTCGCGATGCGATGTGTTCCAGAGGGGAGGGGGTGCAAAATTCTCTCCCAAAGTGCGCCGCGCGCGCTATTGCAAGGGCACATCCATTTTATGAAAACGCTCTTTCTCGCTTCGCTATTCGTCGTCCCGCTCTTGGCCGCAGAGCATGTCGTTCCGGCGGGCATGGTTTATATTAAAGAGGGCACTTTCCAAATGGGCAGCACCGATGGGCCGGAGGACGAGCAGCCGATCCACGAGGTGACGGTGAAGGCGTTCTTCATGGATGTGACGGAGGTGACGAATGACCAGTTTGCCGAGTTTACGAAGGCGACGGGCTATCTCACGCTCTCGGAGCGACCGCTGACATCGAAGGATCTGCCGGGGTTGCTCCCGGAGTTTGAGGGGAAGACGCTCGGCATCTGCCACCGTGCGCCGGAGGGCGAGGCGAATCTCGCGGACTATCGCCAATGGTGGGTGCCGATCATCGGGGCAAATTGGCGGCATCCCGATGGTGAGAAGTCGAACTTGGAAGGGAAGGGGAAGCACCCCGTCGTCCACGTCTGCTACGACGACGCGATGGCCTACTGCAAATGGGCCGGGAAGCGTCTGCCCACCGAGGCGGAGTGGGAATACGCGGCACGCGGCAGCGCGGCGGGGAGCCGCTTTGTGTGGGGGAATGAATTTAACCCCGCCGGAAAATGGATGGCGAATACGTGGCAGGGGAAATTCCCGAAAGTGAACACGGGCGAAGACGGCTTCACGGGGACGGCTCCCGTGGGTTCTTTCCCGGCCAATGGATTCGGCCTTTTTGATATGGCGGGCAATGTTTGGGAGATTTGCGCCGACTGGTATCTGCCGCAGTATTACAAAATGTCGCCGAAGCAAAATCCTCCCGGCCCCGACACGAGCTACGACCCCGATGAGCCCGGCGTGATGAAGCGGGTGATGCGTGGCGGCTCGTGGATGTGTGCCGATAGCTACTGCCGAGGCTACCGCCCCGGTGCCCGTATGAAGACGGCGACGGACACCGGCTTGTCGAATACGGGCTTTCGTTGTGTGAAAGATGTCGCTGCGAAGTAGCGGAGGCCCACGCGTCTGAATTCATGTGACGTCGAGAAACGTGGAGGCGAAGAGAACGGAAGTTTATTGAAATCACTCTTGCGAAGCGTGAGTAAATTCGCTCTTTTGCAACGTAACTGTTACAGAGTGCTGTAAGCCTCTGTGTCCTTGTTTTTTTCCAACCAACTACTCCGTCCTATGAAAACATCCCTGACTCGTCGCTCCTCGCAAAAACACATCCTTTCGACGAGTGCCGCTGCGCTCATCGGAGTCGTCGCTGTCGCCACGTCTTATGGGCAGGCGATCTCCATTACAGGGTCAACAGTCTATTCGCAGAATTTCGACACGCTCCCGACGGTTGCGGGGAACTGGGCGGACAATGGTACGATTGTGGGTTGGCAGGCGGATTCGATGTCCACGTTTCCAGCGGCGGGTGTGCTGAATCCGATCCCATTGGGGATTTATACGACTGCGGCGGCGGGAGCGCGTGGATTTTTTAGCGCGGGAACTGGCACTGAGCGGGCGTTAGCTTGGTCGCCCACGACCACCAGCTACGGAGCTACTGCGATGGGTGTGGTGTTCCAAAACAACTCGGGCTCGTCGGTTTCACTGGGGAACTTTTCTTACAACGGGGAGCTCTACGTCCCTCACGCCACGGCGAACAATGTGGACGGCTTCCAGTTCTTCTACCAGATCAGCGGGACGGCGGTGACGGACCTCGCCTCGGGCGGTGCGGTGCATGGGAATGGCAATACGTTTGCCCAAAATGCGGCGCTTGCGGATACGGGATGGACTCGGGTGGGGGCGTTTGATTATGCGACCTCAAATGCTGCCACGGCGGCACTCGCGGCACCTGTGATTTCCAACATCAGCGGGAATCTTGGGCTTACTTTGGCTCCGGGGCAGTTCATCACGCTCCGCTGGCGGAACTTCAATGACGGGGGTGGGGTGGATGCGTTGATGGGTATTGATGATGTATCGCTGGCGTTCAGCGTGATTTCTGATTCGACGTATAATCTGAACCACGCTGTCGGCGCGGCCCCAAACGGATCGCTCGATAATACTGGCACGCCATATTGGACGGATGGAGTGAATGCGACGGGTTATTTGGGCGGCGGGGCGATTTTCAGCCAAGACCCTACGGGGACTGCGACGATTGACGTGCCGACGAATATCACCGTGGGCTTCGTGCGGGCGAGCCATGCGAGCGGGACGTATTCGATTGGCGGTGCCGGGCAGATTTCGGGTGGGCTGTTCAAATTGAACGCTGGCACGTTGGCGCTTACCTCGGCCAATGCGTTTAGCTCGACTTCGTTCAATGGAGGAACCATTCAAGTTTCCGCTGCGGGGGCTCTCGGGACGAGCACTATCACGATGGGAGTCGCGGGCGGGACGCTTGAAAATGCGAGCGCTTACACGCTGAATAACGTCGTCGCGGGAACGGGGACTTTGACCAAGGCGGGCGCTGGCACGCTGACGATGGGCGGTGTGAATACGCATCCCTCCACGATTCTCTCCGCAGGCACGACGGTCTTGGGTGGCTCGCTCCCGGCGAACCACACAGTCAACGTCAACAGCGGCGCATCCTTGCGTGTGGGCGGGACCATTGGCACGGGCGCGACGAGCACGATTGGCGGTCGCATTTTAGGAACGGGAACCGTGAACGGGACGACGGCGATTTCCAATGGAGGAACGGTTGAGTCCGGGGCGCTGGGGAACGGCACGCTGACGTTTCAGGACCTCACGTTTGGCGCGGTGGCGGGGAATGCGGCGACTTTCGATGCATCGCTCACTTCCTTAGTCAATGTGACGGGCAGCCTCGTCCTCAACGGAGGCGCGGAAAAGGTGACGATCAACGTATCGGGCAACCCAGTGGGAGCGCTCCCGCAGACGTTCACCCTGCTGGATTACGTGACGATCGGCGGGTCTGGTTTTGGTGGGTTCATCATTGGGACTCAGCCAAACCGGGCCGTTGCTGCGTTGATTGATGATATGGTGAATTCGCGCGTGGATTACCAGATCACGGCGATTGATTTCCCGATCTGGAGCGGCGCGCTGAGCGGTGCTTGGGCGCTGGGGGCGCAGGGCGGTGCGGAGAACTGGGTACTCAATTCCAACAACGCGAGCCCGACGGACTTCCGGGTGAACGATAATGTCGTATTCAACGACCTCCCAGCGACGGATCAAAACGTGGTGATCAATGGCGCGAATGTGACGGTTACATCGCTCACATTTACGAACGCGACGCGCAATTACACATTCAGCGGTACGAACGGAATCGCGGGCAATGCGCCGCTGGTAAAATCTGGCGCTGCGACCGTGACTTTTGACAACACGAACAGCTTCACGGGGTCCGTCACCGTCAACGCCGGAACCGTCAAAGCAGCGTCGCTCGCGGATGGTGGGACGAATAGCTCGCTCGGAAGTGGGACCTTGGTGACTCTCGATGGCGGAAGCACGCTGGAATACACAGGCGCTTCAGCAGTTTCGACAAACCGAGCGTTGACGATCAATGCGGGCGGCGGAACGCTCAAGACGGCAAATACGCTGACGCTGTCTGGAGCAATCTCCGGCGCCGGAACTCTGACGAAGACGGGCGCAGGACGAGTAATTATCGCCGGGACGGCGTCGGCTACCACCACGATTTCGGAGGGTGTCCTCGAGTTTGGAGGAGGAGCGAATGTCACGGGGGCATTGACGGTAAATAGCAACACGGACCTCGAAATCAGCGATGGCTCGGCGGGCACTGGTAACATCACCAACAACGGTCGGACGACGATTCGCCGCACGGATACGGTGACGATTCCGGCGATCATCAGCGGTTCGGGCGAGTTGATTATGAATGGAGCAGGGAGCGTCACCCTCGGCGGTGCGGCGGTGCCGAATACGTTCACGGGGATCACTCGGGTCTTGGCGGGTATTTTGAACGCTGGGAAGACGGCGGGGACGGACGCAATCGGCGGGGATTTGCTGATTGATGGGGGTAGTTTTCGATTCGCAGCAGTGGGTACGGCCAATCAAATCCCGGACACGGCGAGCATCACGCTGACATCGGGTTCGTTCGGCGATGTGCTCAACGTCGGCCCCCTCGCGCAACAGACGGATACGGTGAATAATGTGACTGTGAACGGGGGCACATTCGGCTCTCTGCGGAGCGGCACATCGGCGTCGTTCCAAATCAACGGGCTTCTGAACCTCGCCGGGGGAAGTGTGTTACTCCAGCGTGGTGGCGGAATATCCGCGAATACAATCACTGCGGCTTCGGGCGCAGTATTTCAGTTCGACGGCGGAAGTACGACTACGGGAGTGGACGCCACTTTGGTTCGCACAGGCCCCATTCAGGACAGCAAACTCGAGGTGGGTTCCGGCGGAATCACGGTGGATAATGGAACTTTCAATTTCAACGCGGGTCCGAGCGGACGCGCCGCTACGGGACGTGGAAGCACGATCATCCTCAACGGACCATTCACCTCAACTGGCACAACCAATATCTTGCGAGACACGACTGCCGGAAACCTGATCGTTTTGCAGGAGCGTTCGGCCATTGAGCTGAATAGCGCGATTCGGACATTCAATGTGACAGGCACACTCAATCTCGGGACAGTTGCGGCCCCGCTCGCAGTACGGGACGGGCGGCTCGTTATCGCGACATTGGACCCAGTTCCTAGCCCTGGCGGCATCTTGAAAACAGGCACTGGTATTGTTCACTTACCCGGCAACCAGCCTTATACTGGCGCCACGACCATCAACGGCGGATCGTTCTCGATCGACGGAACGCTATCCACTTCCAGCGTGACGATCAACAGCACCGGCACATTGACGGGCAAAGGGAGCACGGGCGGCGGAGTCACCGTGAATACTGGCGGCTCTATTGTCGCGGGTGCTGCGGGCGTGGGGACGCTCACCGTCCCGACGCTCACCCTCGGTACAGGTGCGACGGATACTTCCAGCCTGACTTTTAATCGCGGGACGACACCGGGCATCATCTCGGTCGCCAACGCGGACGGGTTCATCGTGAATGGTGGGGCAGACACCGTTACGGTCAATCTTGCGGGCCCGAACCCCGGCCTCGGGCAGCATGTGCTCATTGATTATGCGGGCATCCTCGGCGGCACGGGTATCACTGCGTTTAAGACTGGTACATTGCCCAATCGCGTCGCCACGGCAGTGGTGGAAAACGACGCGCTGAACACGGCAATCGTGCTGAATATCACCGCGATGGAGGTCCCAATTTGGACGGGTAATGCGAGCACGGAGTGGAGCACGGCGACGATCGCCGCGCCGAAAAACTGGGGCCTCGTCGGGCAACCCGCTGCGACGACGGATTTCCTCGCACAAGACAATGTGCTCTTTGATGACACCGCGACGCTCACGGATGTCGCACTCACCGGTGGCGACATCACGCCGAATATCGTTCGCTTTAACAACATCGCAAAGGCTTACACGGTCGCTGGACCGGGAGCGATCACGGGGGCTGCGTCTGTCCTTAAAGATGGCGCTGGGTTGGTGACGCTTGGCGGCGTTCACTCTAATACGGGCTCAGTGACGATGAACGCTGGCACGCTCCAAGTCGGTTCGGTGACGGATGTGGGCGGCTCGCCGCTTGGCGGGGCTACCTCGACGCTGGTGTTTAATGGTGGCACGTTGGAATACACGGGAGCAACGGATACCACAGCTCGCGCAATCACTCTCAGCGCGGGCGGAGGAACGGTGAAAACGGCGACTTCCATCACGCTCGGCGGGTTGATTACGGGAGCGGGAAGCCTGACGAAAACCGGTGTAGGCGCGACCGTGCTCACCGCTGCAAACGTCGGCTTTAACGGTGGGTTGGTGATCAAAGAGGGTACCGTGCAATTTGCCACAACGGATGCAATCGGTGGCCCGACGCAAACAGTGACGCTTGACGGTGGCTCGCTGGAATACACCGCCGCTGGGACGCTTGATTGGGGCGCTGCCGCGCAGACGCGGGTGCTCAATACCAGCGCACTTGGCGGTACGATTCGAGTCACCGCTGGCGCAGCGGGCAATGGCCTCGTCCTCACGCGGGCAGGCTCGCTCACGGGCGCGGGGCCAATCACGAAGCAAGGCGTGGGAACTCTGCGTATCGTTGCAGACAACGTGGGACACACTGGGAACTGGGCGATCAACGAAGGCGCGGTGGAAGTCCAAACCGCGAACGGAATCGGAAGTGGAACCGCTACCGTAGGAACGGGCGGAATCCTAGTGGTCCAAAGCAAGGGTGCACCGAACAGCTTTGCATTGCCAAACAACATCGTCCTCAACGGAGGCACTCTCCAAGTCCGCTCGGGAAACCTCGGCGTTTTCGGTGGCGACGTGGATGTGCAGGCTCCGTCGTTTGCATACCTCCGCAGCTTCACTAGTACGGGAACCTCGCAGGACATAACGCTCAACGGACGGCTTACGGGAAGTCAGTCCCTCACCATCGAAGGTAACGCCAATAACACGGCAACCGCGCTCATTGTAAAAAATCCCGGCAGCAACTTCAGCGGCCAGTTTATCGTCAACGCCGCGCAGGGGCTCACGGCGCAGCCGCCTATCACCGGCAACCCATTCGGCACCGGCACCATCGCGCTGACCGCCGCCCGCCTCGGCCTCCACGACGACGGGGCTGGCAGCGATGGAAGCATCGCCTACGGGAATAATGTGACTATCGCCGGTGCCGTCGGCACGACCATCGACGTGAACCGTTCTGCGGGACTCACCACGGGCAATACGATCCACCTCGGCACACTTGGGATGACATCCTCGACGCTCAACGTCACGGGAGCCAACGGCTACACCGTGGATTTCGCAGGCGCGGCGGACCTCGGACCATCCCCGACGATCAATGCGACGACTGGCAACATCTCGTTCAGCGGTGGAGTCAACGCCGCAGGCCCGCTCACTAAGCAAGGCGCTGGGAAGCTGACTCTCGGCGGGACTGGCACGGCGACCATCGCAGGAAACGTATCCATCCTCGGAGGCAACCTGGCCATCAACAATACCCTCGCCGACACATCGAATGTGGACGTCATCTCCGGCACTCTCAGCGGCTCCGGCACAGTCGCGGGCAATGTCGTCGTCACCGCGGCGACGGGAATCGTGGCACCTGGCAACAGCGCTGGCATCCTCAGCGTCGGCGGCAATGTCACGTTCGGTGCAGCCTCGGCCTTTAACGTAGAACTCGCACACGGTGCCGGGCCGGTGCCTGTCGCCGGGACGACCTACGATCAGCTCAACGTCGGCACGGGCGTGCTCGACGGCGCCGTGGACATCACGGGAGCCACGCTGAACATCACCACCGGCGCAGACTTCCTCGTGAACGATCTGCTCTTCATCATCGTGAACGACGGGGTCGATGCAGTCGCTGGAACCTTCGCCAATATCCCTGCCGCAGGGACACCGTTCTTCGTGGATAATTTCATGTTCGAGATCAGCTACGATGGCGACTCCGCCGCTGGCACGCTCCACGGCGGCAACGATGTCGTCCTGCTCGTGCCAGAGCCCGGCAGCGCTGCGCTACTCCTCGGCGGGCTCGGGATGCTCATGGGTCGTCGTCGTCGGAAGGCGTAGTCAACATCATGGACGACAGGCCACCACCGGACGGCTGCGAGAAGTGCATTCGGTTCGGCTGCGGATTCTTGTTCGGCGGAACCGTCGTCTTTTTCGCCGTTGCTCGGTATTTCTTTAGCACTGCCAGCCCCTTCTGGATTGCCGTTGGCGTCGGCGCGCTCCTCTGCGGGTTGCTCGCCATCCGTTACGGCGACCGCTTTTACCACGGTATCCTTGAGTTCTTTCGCCAGTGGTAAATTACTTCGCCTGAAAGACGAGCGCGTTGTGCTCGATGCGTAGGTCGGTGCCGGAGAGTTCGGCCATGTAGCGGAGGGCTTCTAGCGCGGGGATTTTATCGAGCTTGAAGGTGAGCGTTTGCTCTGCGGACGCTCCGCTGGCGAGGAGGTTGAAGCCTTTGCCTTCGGGGTCGAGTTCCTTGAGTTTCTTGCTGAGGAATGCCGCGCACTCGCTCATTTTTGCTTCGCGGAATTCGAGCTTCGGAATCTCGATACTGGCCAGCTTTTCCATGATGAGCCGTCCTTTGATGGCGACGGTGTTCACGACTTCGGGGCGCTTTTCGCTGCCCTTGTCGCCGAGGACGACGGCATTGCTGTCCCACCGCACGGTGGTCCCGGTAAGAAACGCGATGATGCGGAGCAACTCCGGCACAGGCGTATTGTTGACGGTGAGCGTGAGTTCTCGTTCTCCGATTTCGGGCGATTGCGTCGCGCTAGGCGCTGGTGCGGTAGGAGCGGGATCGAGACCGGCGATGATGACTGCACCTTCCAAGCCGGGGATTGCCTTCGCTGAGATCGCTGCTTTGGCGGCGATGGGTGATTGGACGATGATATTGAGAATCGGCCCCGCTGGAGCGAGTTCGCGGGCTTTTTTCGCGACAAACTCCAGCGCCTCGCGAGTTGTGCTCGCACGGAACTCGAGCCGGGGAAAAACGACGCCCGACATCTTTTTGGCAAACCCGACTCCTCCAGCAAGAAACGCTACATCGGGGAGCATGGGGGGATTTTGGTCTGAGATTACGGCGAACCCGCCGCTCCACCGTACGTTGTATCCTGCTGCCTCCGCGCAGTAGCGGACGGCCTCGGGCGCGGGGATATTGGCGAGGTGCAGAGTGATGGGCTTGGGCACGGATTTGCCGGGTTGGATGACGAGGTTGAAGCTCACTTTATCCGGCGCGAGTGGCGCGGAGGCTTTGCGCAAAAACGCGACGGCGTCTTCCAGTGAGGCTTCTGCGAAATCGAGCTTCGCATACCGGATGCCCGCTGCCTTTTCGTAGGCGGAGCCGGTCTGGGCGAAGCTGGTGGCGGTCAGTGCGGCAAGGGCGAGGAAGGCTGGCGTGTTCATGGCGCGAGTGAAGCGTCGAAACCGGGCGTGGGAAAGTGATCTTTCTGTTAGCGGCCTTGAAGTTCCGGCGGGCGGCGTGCTACGAGGCTGCGCACCATGACCACGATTCGCAAAGCAGTCTTACTCGCCGCAGGCAAGGGCACCCGTATGAAGGAGCTCACCAACGACCTTCCTAAACCGATGCTCGAAGTTCACGGGAAGCCCATTTTGCTCCACATCGTCGAAGGTTTGAAAGCGGCGGGCGTCACCGAGTTTTGCATCGTCGTGGGCTATCGTGCGGATGTGGTGCGCGACTTTTTTGGCGATGGGTCGCGCTTCGGCGTGCGGGTGGATTACGTCACGCAAATCGTGCAGGACGGCACGGGGCGCGTGGTGGAGCTGGCGAAGGAATTTGCGGGCGCGGATGCGTTCGTCCTCAGCTACGGCGACATCCTCATTGATGCCGCAAACTACGAGCGCCTCGTAGCGCTGGGCGATGCGCAGGGGCTCGTGAGCGTGAAGCACAACGAGGGCGAAATCGCGAAAGGCGGCTGCGTAGTGGTGAACGAACGCTTCGAACTCACCGACCTCATCGAGAAGCCCGCCGGTAAAGCGCCGAGCCCATGGTATAATGCGGGCGTCTATGCGTTCCGTCCGTCCATTTTCGAATTCACGGCGAAGCTGAAACTTTCTCCACGCGGCGAGTATGAACTCACGGATGCGATCCGCGACCTCGCGCAGAGCGGCAGTGTCGTGCAAGTCGTGGAACTCGCTGGCGACTGGGCGGATGTGCGCGACCCGGAAGTGCTGGCGGCGCTGAATGGGTGAGGGGAGATTTTGTGACTCGTGATTTGTGAGAAGTGACTAGTCGCTAGCGTGCTACCAATCACTTCTCACAAATCACAAATCACAGCCCGCCTCACCACCCCGCGCCTTTCGTCAGCGTCTTCACGCGAACGAGAAACATGTCCGCGGTGATGTAGAGTGTGGAGCCGTCGTCGCCCCAGCAGCAGTTGCCAGTGGCTTGGCCGGTGAGGACGCGCCCGAGGAGCTTGCCCTCCGGCGAGACGATGAGCACGCCGCCGGGGCCGGTGGCCCAGACGTTGCCGCGTGCATCCACTTTCATGCCGTCGCATGAGCCTTTGTCGCCAGGTTTGCCCGCCTTTTTCGCGTCGAAAAATACGCGCTCTCCCGCGACGCTGCCGTCTGGCTGGACATCGTAGGCCATGATGCGCGGCGCTTTGCCATCGCTGACGGCGACGTAGAGGATGCGTTCATCGGGCGAAAATGCGATGCCGTTGGGCCAGTTCACGTCTTTCGTGACGACGGAGACTTCGCCCTTCGGGGTGACGCGATAGACGCCGTTGAACGGCTGCTCCTTCAGCGGAGAAGCGTTGCCTTTATCGAGGCCGTAGGGCGGGTCGGTAAAATAGATGTCGCCATTTTTGCGCACGGCGAGATCGTTGGGGCTGTTGAATTTCTTGCCGTCGAACTTCTCTGCCAGCGAGGTGAAGGTGCCCTTCTCCCAGCGCGCTACGCGGCGGTCTCCGTGCATACAGACGAGCAGGCGGCCTTGTGCATCGCGGGAGAGTCCGTTGCTGCCTTGCTCGCGAAAGCCCGCCGTCGGTGTGGTCATGCCGCTGGGTTTTAGGAAGACCTCGGCGGACTTCATGCCTTCCTTCCAGCGATAGATGATGTTCTCCGGCACGTCGGAGAAAAGCACCGCGCCCTCATACCACGTCGGGCCTTCGGACCAGTTGAAGCCTTCTGCGAGCTTCTCGACGTTTGTGCTTGGGGAGATGAGAGCATCGAGCGCAGGGTCAATACGCTCGATGCTCCCTTTGAATGTGATGGTCTCTTCGGCGATGCAGGATGCGAATCCCGCGACGGTGATGGCGATGAACAGCTTCATCCGTGCGTGATTAAAGAGACTGCGCCGGGGTGTCAAAGGTCTGGTTTAACCTTTCAGTTGTTCGAGAAATTCCTTCAGGCCAGGTGCGCGGGTGCGAGTCCGGCTGACGACGTAGCCGAGCGGACGCTTCAGCGCGTCGCCCTGAATGGTCACCTGTGCCAAGGTGCCAGTGGCGACTTCTTTGGCGATGGATTTTGCGGGCACGATGCTGATGCAGTTCTCGACTTGGACGATGCGTTTGATCGTCTCGACGCTGTCGTATGCGCCGCAGTTGACCGTCTTGGCCCCTGCATCGCGGAGTTGCTTGTCGATAAACTTGCGCGTGGAGGAGTCGCTTGCAAACGTGACCATTTTCTGGCCGTCGAGCGCGCTCAGTGCTGCCGTGCCCCTATTTGCCAGCGGGTGCTGGGGCGCGGTGACGATGACGAGTTCGTCTTCGCTGAAGGTCTCGGAGATCAAGTCCCGAGCCTTGCTGGAAAATGGGATTAGGCCCGCGTCAGCGTCGCCGCTTTCCACGAGTGTGCATACCGCTTCGCTAGTGCCGTAAATGACTTTCACCGTCACGTCGGGGTGCTTGGCGGCGAAGGCCTGGACGAGGGCCGGCAATTCGTAGAGGCCGATGGTGAAAGTGGCCGCGACTTTGATCTCTCCCGCGACTTCGTTTTTCAGCTCGCCGAGACGATTCTCAAAGGAGTCCCAGATGTCTAAAATCTTTGTGCATGCTTCGAGGAAGGCGTTGCCCTCGGGTGTGAGGGTGACTTGACGGCGACCACGCTCGACCAGTGTGACGCCGAAGCGAATTTCCAGATTGCGCACTTGCTGACTGACGGCGCTCTGGGTGATCTTGTTTTTTTCTGCGGACTTCGAGAAGCTGCTTGTTTCTACGAGGTCACAGAAGACTTTGAATGAATCGATATACATTAGTTGTTGGATTGGTTTTGGGTTTGGGTTTCACCGGGAGCGAATTCGGGTGGTTTGCTGAAAGGCGCACATTTACGAATACGTTTCAAGTTCACATGGCAATACGAGATTTTGGAATTATTAAATTATGAAGGTGTTTTCATCGGTCGCCGAGAGGCTGGAAGCAATTGTATCTGCGGTAACTGCGGCGGCCCAGCGCGCCGGACGCACGGCTGCCGACATCGAACTGGTCGCCGTCTCCAAGACGCATCCACCCGAGGCGGTGATGGAGGCGCTGCACGCTGGGCAGGTGCTCTTTGGCGAGAGCCGGGTGCAAGAGGCGCGGGCGAAAATCCCCTTGGTCTCGGGCCGTGCGCGGTGGCATTTCATCGGGCATCTTCAGCGCAACAAAATCCGCCAAGCGTTGCCGCTTTTCGAGCTGTTTCATGGCGTGGATTCGCTGGAGACGGCGCGCGACATCCAGCGTATCGCCACGGAGGAATCGCAGCGCCCGACAGTGCTGCTGGAGGTGAAGCTCTCGGAGGAGTCGCAGAAGTTTGGCTTCACGCCGGACCAGTTACGCGAGCAGATGGAAGAGCTGTTGGCGCTCGACAGGCTCACCATCGGCGGGCTCATGTGCATCCCGCCGCCGCAGCCCAAAGCCGAGGAGATGCGCCCATTTTTTGCGAAGCTGCGGGAACTCCGCGACCGCTTGCAAACCGAGTGCCGGGTGGGACTGCCGCAGCTCTCGATGGGGATGAGCAGCGACTTCCCTATCGCTATCGAGGAAGGGGCGACGCTCGTCCGCGTGGGGACGGCGATTTTTGGCGATAGGAGCGGAAAAGCATGGCGTCCAACCGGTGCCACAGGCGAAGAGTGAGGCATGACAACACGGCTCGCTCCATCAAACATCCAGATCATCGGCAACGAACTCGCCATCGCGTGGGAAGACGGGCCGGAGACGTTTACGACGTTTGAGGCGCTGCGAAAGGCTTGCCCGTGCGCCTCGTGCTGCGGCGAGCCGGATGCGATGGGCGTCGTGATGAGGCCCGAAGTCCGCTACACCGCGACGAGCTTCGAGCTTCGCGGCTGGCAGCTTATCGGTGGCTACGCGCTCCAGCCGACTTGGGGCGACGGCCATGCGACGGGGCTGTTCACTTTCCGTTACCTGCGCAGGCTCGGCGGCGTCGCGGAGTGAACGGGAGCTTTGGTTTTTGCAGCGGGCGGGTTGTCACCGCGCCGCATGAAAATACTCGTCGCACTACTCGCCGCCGTCGCCACCGCCACAGCCCAAGAGGCACCAAAAATACCGCGTGTCCCACCAGCCGGGATCGAAGTCCCAGCCGCCGACCGAGCGGAGATTGAGGCAGGAGTGAAGCAGCTCGCGGCGGAGATTCAAAAACTGCGGCAACTCGTCACGAACAAGCTCGTCTATGATGAACTGCCGAACGTCGAAATCTTCCACAAGTCCGCCGACTGGGCGCTGCGCTACAACGAGATTTTCGACGTAAAACAAATCGCCACCGCGAAAGACCACATCCAGCAAGGGCTCACCCGCGCCGCCGCACTGGCAAAGGGCGAGACGCCGTGGAACACCGCCACCGGTCTCGTCGCGCGGGGCTACCGCTCGAAAATTGACGGCTCTGTGCAGCCCTACGGCGTCCTCATCCCAGACGACTTCAAGCCCGGCGAAGCCAAGCCGCGACGCCTCGATTTCTGGTGCCACGGGCGCGGGGAGACGCTGAGCGAGCTGTCCTTCATTGATGGAGCGCAGCGCAACAAAGGCGAGTTCACCCCGCCCGGAGCCATCGTCTGCTACCTCTACGGGCGCTACTGCAACGCGAACAAATTCGCCGGTGAGATTGACCTTTTCGAGGCACTCGCCGACGTGAAGACGCACTACCCGATTGATGCACAGCGGATGGTCATGCGTGGCTTCTCGATGGGCGGAGCGGCAGCGTGGCAGTTCGCCACGCACCACTCCGGGCTATGGGCCGCCGCAGCGCCGGGCGCAGGCTTCGCGGAGACGGCGGAGTTTTACAAAAGTTTCGCCGAGGGCAAAGTAGCGCCGCCGTGGTGGGAGCAAGTCCTCTGGCGCTGGTACGACGCGACCACGATGGCCGCGAACCTCTCCAACACGACCACCGTGGCCTACTCCGGCGAAATTGACGGGCAAAAACAAGCCGCCGACATCATGGTGAAATACGCCGCGCAAGAAGGCATCACCTTCCCCCACATCATCGGCCCACAGACGCCGCACAAGTATCACAAAGACTCGATCCCGGAGATCAACAAGCTCGTGGATGCGGCGGTGGAGAAGGGGAATGATCCGTTTCCGAAAAAGGTGCGGCTGGTGACTTACTCCCTCATTTATCCGAAAGCAGATTGGGTCGAAATCACGGAATTCGAAAAGCAGTGGGAACGTGCAGACGTTTCAGCCGCAATCAATACGGCTGGGCACGTTACGGTTACGACGAAGAACGTAAAAAGCCTTTACTTGATTTTCAACTACCGCCCGCCTGAGATTAAAAGCGTCACGATTGATGGGAGGAAGATTTTGGATGACGTGGGGACATCGCCGATCGTTTGGGCACGGAAGTCGCCAGAGTGGAAGGCTGGATTGCCAATTGGAACGGCGCTTCCCAAGGGGAAGTTCGGGGATATTTGTGGCCCGATTGATCACGCTTTCATGTCGCGCTTCATCTTCGTCCGCCCGACCGGCAAGCCGCTCAACGATGCAGTCGGTGCGTGGGCAAAAGCTGAGATGGAACGCGCTATCGTGCAATGGCGGCAGGTTTTTCGCGGCGACGTGCAGGTCGTGGATGATCAGACGTGGCTTGGGATGGCCGGCGGGTCTGCCATGTTTAGCAATCTCGTCCTATGGGGAGACATCTCGTCCAACGCCGTCATCGCGCATTACGCCAAGGAACTCCCGCTCAAGTGGGACGCAAAGACTCTCGAACTCGGCACCCAAAAAGTGGACGCCGCGCATCACGCGCCGATCCTGATATATCCCCAAGGTGCGCGCTACATCGTCCTCAACAGCGGGCCGACCTTCCGCGAAGCCGCCGCCACCAACAACAGCGACCAGACGCCGAAGCTCCCCGATTGGGCCGTAGTGGACCTCCGCACCCCGCCCGGCCCAAAGTGGCCCGGACAAATCGTGGACGCCGGCTTTTTCGACGAAAGCTGGAAGTAGCCGCTCGGCACGAACTGCTATTGCAGCACTTCGACAGACAGGCGGATGAACTGTTTAGTGGAGTCGCCGATTGGTGTAGGGGCTCGGAATAGGTAGGTTTCCGTCCCGTTTCCATTGTCGGTCCGCAGCAGTTGCACGGCGTCCACATTCCATGTCGCGAGGTCTGGGCTGGTCATCACTCGGTATGCCAAGTCCGAAGTGTTCGTCGGCCTTGTGAACGCCAGCGTGAGGTAGGTCTTTGGCCCGGCCCCGAGATCCAATACAAGGGTGCCGCCTGTTGGTAGGGCGGAACTTCCGGAATTCGTGGGATTGGTCCCGAGAGCGTACTCGAGGAGGTTGTTCACGCTGTCTCCGTCGGAGTCGATCGTGTTCGAGGCAGGAACGGAGAAGCCGGTCGCCCAAGTTCCAAATGCAGCGCTGTCGGGTCCGCCGGGATTGCCGTGGATGGTTCCGTGGGCAAACCAGCTTGAACCGAGGCTCTTATTAACCGTCGTCGAATTGATGGTCGTGAGGCACAGCGTCGAGCCATTGCCGTCCGGGCCTTTCGGCCATGTGATTCCGTCGTCGTCGTAGATAAAGTCCGCGATGTCGGCACCTGCGATTGTGTTGCGGAGGACGATTTGCTCGCCGCCGTTGTCGAGGGTGTTGATGTAAGTTCCGGCAATCTTCGCGCTGAGGCCGGGATAGAGTGCATCCGGGTAGCGCTGCTGGAATGCGGGGAGGTTGCGCACGATGACGATGCGTTGGCCGGGGGCAATCGACGTGATGCTCGACTGCGTGGTGAAGTTGAAATCGACGCCAGCCGTGAAGCGGACGCCGTCGAGTTCCACTTGGCTGGCCGATGGGTTCCAGAGTTCGATGAATTCGTAATCATCCTTGTCCACTGCGGGCGCGAAGAACGGGCCTTTCGGCTGGTAGTTGATTTCGCTGATGACGAGGTTTGTGCTCGCCGCTGGAGCGCCGACCACGAAGAGCGCCTCGGTGAGTGCCGACCATTCGTTTTTCGTGCTGTTGAAAATGCGCGCTTTCACGAGGCCGGAGAGGGTGAGTGTGGCCGGGCTGCCTGTGAGGTTTCCGGCGCG
This sequence comes from Prosthecobacter debontii, assembly GCA_945905735.1. Classification (GTDB taxonomy): domain Bacteria; phylum Verrucomicrobiota; class Verrucomicrobiia; order Chthoniobacterales; family Chthoniobacteraceae; genus SXWH01. The sequence continues at coordinate 20,112 of CAMDQC010000036.1, forward strand.
GACGGTGCCGCCGATTTCACGCGGGTCTTGTTCGTCGAGGCGGTAGTAGATTGTCCGCGTGTCGCCCGACGTGCTCGGATTTGTGCCGTTTGGATCGGTGATGGTGAGCGAATAGTTCGCCGCCACGATTCCGCCAAATTGCCCGAAGACCGGAGCGTCGGTGATTGGGTAGAGTGGCATCGCTACGAGCGATCCATCGGCAGGGCCGGTGCTCACTCCGCTCACATTGTCTTTGTAAGCGCGGAGTTGCGTGATGATTGTCGCGGCGCGTCCTGGGCCGCTGTTTGCGTTGAGCGTCGCAATGGTTCCGGTGTTCACCCAGTTTGTCACCCGCGTCTTCGCGCTGAGCCAGTCGTTCTTTGTAAAAAATGTCGCGCCGCCGGTTTTCGAATCGCCCCAGCGACCCGACTCCACAATGATTTGCGGGTCGAGCACGGCAGCGCGGGCGTCGAAGCGCGCGAGGACGTTTGCGTTGGTGAGCGCGCCGTTGTTAAAGAAGTTTTTGTGGACGCGGTCCGCAAACTTCATCCGGTATTCCTGGCTGAACGCGAGGTTTTCGTGGAGGTAGGCGGGGTTCGACTTTCCGTAGTTTACGAGGTTGTTGTGCATTCCCTGTCCAAACGCGTTTGTCCCCGAGCCAGCCCAAGGGCCGACCCGGTTGTCCGAACGACCATCGGTGTCTGTTCCCATGCCATGTTCGTGGTCGTGGGCGATGAAAACGAAGCCGTTGTTCAGCGTGCGCTCCTTGAGCCCGAACCAGTTGTTCGACGCACCGACGAATGTCGAAAGCGGTGCATCGAAGCTGCCCGTCTGGAAGCTATTGAGCATGTAGTCCGCGAGGTTGTCGGGGTTCAGGACTTTCGGGCTCGCAGGGTCCGGCGTGATGCCGTTGTTCTGCAACCCCTGCATGGCAAAATACCGCGTCGTGCGGCTCGCTTCGGACGTCACGTCTTCGCGCAGTTCCTTCGCGCGCCACCAGAACCGCGCCCATGTCGAGCCGGGTGCACCGCTTGTGCCTTGCGCCATGGTCCCATCCGTCGCCTCGGTGTTGTAGCCGCCGCTGCCGCCAGCGGATTTTATGACGTCATAATTGTCTTCGTTTCCACCGAGGTAGTTTTGCCCGAAGTTCGCCTCGGGGCGTTCCTGTGTCATGTAAAGTCCCCAGTATTTTCCGTTGATGTAGAGATGGACGTAGCGGCTACGCGTGTACGGCTGCGTCATGTCGCGCATATTGTCGCGACTCACGACCTCGCGCATGAACGTGTAGTTTTGCACAGCACCACCGGGGGATGAGCCCGACGGATCGAATGACCATGAGTAATTCTGCGATGTCTGAAGATCGAGGTTCTCAAAGCGGTTCGTCCCTTCTTTTCCGAAAAGCGCGTATTGGAGATCGCCGTCATACTGGCTTTGGAAAAACAAGCGGAACGCGTGTTTGGGGTTTCCATCCGAGCGGGAATATCCGCCACGGATGCGTAGGCCGACATTGATCTGAAACGCGCCGCCGCCGCCCACTTGGCCGTTGTATGTGTCGTTGATGTATTCCACCGAAGCCGGGCGCTCCCAGTTTTCGCCGTGCTGGTTTGCATCGACGTAGATGCCCGTCGTCGGGTGCAGCAGATTGTTGAGGTCCGTGACAATCGACATGCTCGGAATCGCTGCCAGCGCGGCCTTGATGACCGTTTCATTTCCAGTCACCACGCGGCTGTCGAAGCCGTAGTCGAGCACCTGCCCCGCGACAGGGCCAACGGGCCAGCCATCGGCGAGCGTGTTGCTGACGGATTGCGTGATCACGTCGTCGAAAAACAGATACGTCTGGGTATCCACATTCGTCGGCTTCCAGCCCTTCTGGAAAGCCGCCGCGCGGACGACTGTCGTCTTGTTGATATTCAGCGGAGTTGGGCTTGCGACATTTGGGAAAATGAGGCCGTTCGTCGAAGACGGCGTGGAGCCGTCGAGCGTGTAGCGAATCTCCGCGCCGGGCGTGGTCGTCGTGATTGTGAGCCCAAACGGTGCGCTCTTTATGCCGCGATCTACGTTGAAGGTCGTGTCGCCGACAAAGCCATTGATGCCCGCAGGATTCTGCCCGCCGGGCGATGGGACATCGAAGAAACCAACGTAGTTTTCCGTATCGTAGCGGCCGTAGGACTTGTCCTCGCGCTGCGCCGGATACGTGTAGGAATCGACCAGCGAATAGACGCCGGGAGAGCCGCTGTCTTTTGTCATCGCGAGATAGCCGCCGGTTTTTGGCAGCGTGAAGTTGGTGTGGAATTCATTCGCGCCGAGCGTCACATTTTTTGCCGAGGCGAAAACGACGAGGTAACTGCCGGCCGGGAGCGAGTAGTTCGGGAACGCCCACTTGTGGTCGTCCGCCGGGAGTGCGCTGTTTGTGAGGTAGTAGCCAGCCAGATTGATCGCCGACGCCGTCGGATTCACGATTTCGATCCAGTCTGGAGCATCTGCTTGTGAATCGAGAAGTAGCGTATTTTCCGCGCTGAATTCCGTGATGCGCAGATCCGAACCGGAAACCGGGGGCGCGATGGGCATATTCGTCGCTAGGAGGAACGAAGTGCCATCCCCTCGGACGTAGAAAACTTCGCCTGCAAAACCGCCGCCCTGCTCGAAGTACAGATACTCAATCGTGTGGTCGCCAGCCGCTAGATACTTCGGCCCAGAGACAAAAGTCGTCGGTCCCTGGGTCGCGTCGTTCACGATGACGTCGGCACCATTGATGCGGAGTCTTCCGCCGTCGTCATTGTTGATGCCAAACGTGTAGTATCCGCCGAAGACGATCCGCAGCGCCGCCGTTGATTTCACGACGAAATTGTCGCCGTTTCCACCGGGCGGAAGCGTCTCGCCACCGGGCGAAATACCAGCCGCGCTGTCTCCCTGGTTGATGAACGCCAGCCCGGATTGCGTGAATGTTCCCGTCGGCACGATTGTGCCAGCGAACAACTGGTCGCTGATGCTTAAACTCGTGACTGCTACTGGCGATGAAAGTCGCGTCTGGCTCCAGCCTGCCGCCGAGATCGTCAGCGCACCCGGAATCGTAATCGTCCGAGCCTGCGAAACGCTCGCAAACGTGTTGGTCGCAGTGAGCGTGTAGGTCGTATTTGCCGACGGATTTTCACAGAACTGACCATTCAATGCCACCGCTCCAGGACGTGGCGTGAGCGTGACGGAATCCGCCAGCGAAGTCGTCCAATCGAGTTGAGCCATGCCGCCCGGCAAAATCGCATTGTCCGGCGTGGTGAACGCAGTAATCGAGGGAGGCAGACCGACCGTCACAGTCACCGGCGCAGTCACCGAGCCAAACGAGTTCGTCGCAGTGAGCGTGTACGTCGTCGTAGTCGCAGGGGCGGAGAGATTGAGGGAACCGCCGGTGACCGGAGTGACACTCCCGATTCCTTGATCAATCGAAAGCGAAGTCGCCCCGATGGCGCTCCAATTCAACGTAATCGGTGCGCCAGTCACCACCGTGTTGTCATTCACCGAAAAGCTGGAAATCGTTGGCGGTTGGTTCACGAAAACCGTGAGCGTCGTAGTCCGAGTCTGCGCGCCGGTCGTGCCCGTCAGCGTGTAAGTTGTCGTAGTCGTCGGCGATGCAAACGTCACCGAATTTGTCCCCGGCGTGATCGTCGGATTCCCCGGCAGAGTTGGCGTGATTGCGAGCCCGCTCGTGAATTTCGTATCCCACGAAAACGTGAGCGTCGCAGGATTCAGCGAAGGCGTCGTGAGCACCGAATAGGCGTTCGATGTAAAGCCGAGAAGCATCGGCGCTTGATCCACCAGCGTCACCGGTCCAGTCGCCTCGCCGAGAAGCTTCAGCGATCCATCATCGCCCGTCTTGTCGCCTGCCGCGATACGCACGCGGTTGTAAGCACCGCCGCCGCGCTCATACCATAGATACCGGAAATTGTAGTCGCCCGCCGCCAAGGTGGCTACGGCGTACGTATTTGTATCGCCCGTCGGCACCATGTTTGTGAGCGTCTCACCGCTGAACGAAGCATTCCCATTTTGGGTGTTAATCTTCGTCCAGTTCACGCCGAAAATCGACGCTTGAAACCCGTCGTCGCCATTAAAAACAAACGTATAAGCGCCCGGCGTCGTCACCCGGAAACAGCACGTCGCCACCTGTACAAAATCCTCATCATCCGCCCCGGTATCTGTCAGATACGTCGCCGCCGTCCCCGATCCGCCGCCCGCATTATTCGGGTCTTTGAAATCAATCACCGAAAACGCAGTGCTCGTGATCCCCGGAGTGCTCGTCGCCACGCCGAGCGCAGTGTTCAGGTTTGAAATCTGCCACGCAGCATTCAGCGTCTTTGCCTCCTTCACGCCCCATTTTCCCGGCGTCCCGAAAGGCTCGCCGAGATTCCACGGCGTCACCTGCGAGTGCAAAAAGCGCGGGTCCGTGCCGGAGAATAGATCCGCGATTTGCACACCGCTGAGCGCGTTGTTCCAGATTGCGACCTCATCAATCATCACGCGCGAATACGAGTTGATGCCACCATTATCCCGCGCACCAAAGACGAGCAGATTGGTGGAACTCTGAATCGTCGCCCCCGGATTCGCCTGCTGCGAGACCAACTGGCTGTTCAGATAGATGTTCTTGTTCGTCCCATCGAACGTGCAGACCACATGATACCACTGCGTATTGCGTATGCCCGGCGAAGTCGTCCCCGCCCCGGTAATCACGACGCCGGAATTGAAGTCACCATTGCCCTGCGTGAACCCCGTCCCGCTGCCCCGCGTCGTCCAGTCCACTTGATCAGTGCCGCCGCTCCGGCGAGCCTGCCATCCGTTCCCCTCACCATTTTTAGAAACGAACGGCACCCAAGCATCAGTCGGCCACCCTTTCACCCACACGGAAACCGTGAAACTCGTGCCTCCATTGTAAAGACTGCTCGACCCCGGCACGACCGCGTAGCAATTCGTCCCGGTCGTAGGCGTTGTGCGATTCCGCAAATCGAGTGAGCGGGAGTTCGTGCGATTGGCAAAAGGAGTCGCCACATCCGTCGAGAAAATCGGTGCCTGAGTCGTCGGCCCGGCCTGAGCGTTGTTACCGAGCCCCGAGGCGTCGGAATAAGAATCGCCGTCGAAGTTCCAGTAGCCGAGCAGTCCGGCATGGGCGGTTTCGTTCAGCGGGGAGAGCGCGAGACACGCAAATACAGCGAGTCCGGCGGAGATGGGTGATTTAAGGAGTTTCATGGTGAGTAGGCGAGCGCGCGGGGAGATACGTCGCGTTCGCAATTGGTTTCAATTGAAATGTTCGGTGAAACTCATGTCATCACGGTCATATGCGCGAGCGTCGGCGACCACGGCGGCGTGCGCTTCTTGGGCGTCGCGCCGCTTGACGTTGCTGCGTTGGGCGTTAGGGTCCGCGCCCTTTTCAAATCAAGAATGAGTATCAAACGTGCGCTGATTTCCGTGTCGGATAAAACTGGTCTGGTCGAGTTTGCGAAAGCACTCGCCGCTATGAGTGTGGAGATTATCTCCACCGGTGGGACCGCCAAACTTCTGGCTAAAGAAGGCATCCCTTGCGTGGAGATTTCGCAATACACCGGGTTCCCGGAGATGATGGACGGGCGCGTGAAGACGCTGCACCCGAAAGTCCACGGCGGGCTCCTGCACTTGCGCGACAACGAAGAGCACGTCGCGCAGGCCAAGGCCCACGGCATCGAGGCGATAGACCTCGTGGTGGTGAATCTCTACCCGTTCGAGGCCACGGTGGCGAAGCCCGGCGTGACGCTCGAAGAGGCCATCGAGAACATAGACATCGGCGGCCCGTCCATGCTCCGCAGTGCGGCGAAGAACTACCGTAGCGTCACGGTCGTTACCGACCCCGCGGACTATGATGAGATCGTGGAAACGATGAAGGCCAACGACGGCGCGACGACGCTGCAACTGCGCGAGCGGCTTGGCATCAAGGTCTTCGTCACCACGTCGAAATACGACGGAGCCATCGCGAACTTCCTCAATAAAGAAAAGGAATGCGCCAGCGGCTTTAGCCTGTGCCTGCCGCGCGTCACCGAGCTGCGGTACGGCGAAAACTCCCACCAAAGCGGCGCACTCTTTGGCCGCTGGGATGAGTTCTTTGAAAAGTTGGCGGGCAAAGATCTGTCCTACAACAATATCCTCGATATTACCGCTGCCGCCGAACTTATGGACGAGTTCACCGAGCCAACCGTCGCCATTTTGAAGCACACGAACCCTTGCGGCGTGGGCAGCGACCCGGACTTGCGCGCGGCGTGGGACAAGGCGTTCGCGACGGACAAGCAGGCGCCGTTTGGCGGCATCATCGTCTGCAATCGCCCGCTCACGCTCGGGCTGGCGGAGGCCATCAGCGAGATTTTCAGCGAGGTCATCATCGCGCCGGAGTTCGACGCCGACGCTCGCGCGCTGCTCCAGCGGAAGAAGAATCTGCGCCTCATGCGCCAGCTCCGCCGCGTGGCTGAGCCACAGGGCGTGGACGACTTTGTGATCCGTAGCGTTGCCGGTGGAGTGCTCGTGCAAAACCGCGACAACTACGCGCCAGAAGAGCGCAAAGTCTCGACGACACGCCCACCCACTGCCGATGAGCTGGCAGCGATGGAGTTTGGCTGGAAGGTCGTGAAGCATGTGAAATCGAACGCCATCGTCTATGCCGCGAAGGACCGCACGCTCGGCGTCGGCGCGGGGCAAATGAGCCGCGTGGATAGCTCGCGCATCGCCGTCGCCAAGGCGAAAGATGCCGGGCTTTCCCTCGTGGGCAGCGCGGTGTGCTCGGATGCGTTCTTCCCGTTCGCCGATGGCCTCGTTGCAGCCGCAGAAGCCGGCGCGACCTGCGCCATCCAGCCCGGCGGCTCGCAGCGTGACCCGGAAGTGATCGCCGCCGCGAACGAACGCGGCATGGCGATGCTCCTCACCGCCTTCCGCCACTTCCGCCACTAGCGGGGGGCGTTGTGATTGGTGATTTGTGAGCAGTGATTTGTCGCAAGCGTGCTTGCGTTCACTTTCACAAAACGCGAATCCATCACGCTTGCGACCAGTCACGACTCACCAATCACTAATCACAATTCATCCATGCACCTCGGCGTTAATATAGACCACATCGCCACGCTCCGGCAGGCCCGCTATGTCGGCGACATTGATGCCCATAATGCCGAGCCTGACGTGCTCGCGGCAGCGGCGATTTGTGAAAAGGCGGGCGCAAAGGGAATCACCGTCCATCTCCGGGGCGACCGTCGCCATATCCAAGACGCTGACGTTTTCCGCCTGCGCGATCAGCTCACGACGAAGCTGAATTTTGAAATGGGAAACAGCGCCGAGATTCTTGCCATCGCTCTGCGCGTGAAGCCGGACGACGTTTGCCTCGTCCCAGAAAACCGCGCGGAAGTGACGACGGAAGGCGGACTGGATGTCGTCGGCCAGTTCGACGCCCTGCGCGCCACCGTCGATACGCTCCGCGCTAACGGCATCCGCGTGAGCATGTTCATCGAGCCGACTATCGAGCAAATTACCGCGTCCCATTTACTCGGCGCGGAGATGGTCGAGCTACACACCGGAGCCTTCGCCAATGCGCAAGGTGACGCGCAGGCTGCCGAGCTTGCGCGCCTGTGCGAAGCATCCGACTTTGCCCATGTCCTCGGCCTGCAAGTGAATGCAGGCCACGGGATCAATTACACCAACATCGCGCTCATCCGCACCGTCCCGCACCTCGTCGAGTTAAACATCGGTCACAGCATCGTCTGCCGCGCCGTTTTCACCGGACTCGACGCCGCTGTGCGCGAGATGGTGGCCGCACTGCCGTGAGTCTTAAAGGGATCGGCGTGGACATCGTGGAAATCGCTCGCATCGAGCAAGCGATTGCGCGGCAGGGGAAGCCGTTCATTGACCGCGTCTTTCGCGCCAGCGAGCAGGCCTACTGCGACCAGCATCGCCAGCCCTCGCGCAGTTACGCCGCCCGCTTTGCAGCGAAAGAAGCGGTGGCCAAAGCATTCGGCACCGGCATCGGAGCAAGCGTCTCGTGGCTCGACATCGAAGTCTGCCGTACGGAAGCAGGCGCACCCTTCATCGTCCTCCACGGCATCGCCTCGGAGACCGCCGCCGCACGGGGTGTCACTCAAATCCTCCTCAGCCTCAGCCATAGCGAGCATTATGCCGTGGCCAATGTCGTCCTCGCAGCGTAGAGAGCATCGCGCTGCGATGCGCGCTCTGGCGCACTCACCCAGCTTTCGTCAGCCCGAATGGCTGAGAAAAATTGGCGACCCTACGGGGAATCGAACCCCGGTTACTCCCGTGAAAGGGGAGTGTCCTAACCGCTAGACGATAGGGTCGTTTATGAGAGGGGCGGAGAATAGGGGCGAATCGTTGGCTGGCAATCTTTTTCCTGCTCGCAATTAAAAAAATGCAGAAACCCGCGCCGACACGACCTCGGCGAGCAGCCCGAACGGTGGGAGTGATATTCTTTTCGCCCCCCCACGCAACGCTGCGCGCCTCACTTTTTCAGCCATGATTCGCCGATTACTCAAACGCCTGCTCTTCCCGCCGATGGTCGTCATCGCCGCGTTGCTCATGTTTATTGAGGATGTGCCTTGCATTTTTAAGGGTGTTTGGGTGGACTCGCGGAGTCATTCGCCGGAGCGGTCGGTGCGACCGTGCGGCAAGGTGGCCCCATCAATTCAGCAGCAAAGCCCATGAACTCCAACGAGCCTGACTTCATCCACAAATGTTACACCCGTGCCGTCTCGTTTACCGAACGATGGGCGACGCTAGGGCAGCGGCTGTGGTTCCCGCTGCGCGACTGGTATCTCGTGCTGCGGCCTGCGCGGATGCCCATCATCGTGAACGTGTTGGTGTTCGTGCTCTATTTTCTCGTGCCGCAAGGTGGGGACTTGCTGCGGCGCTTGGGCGAAGGCTCGGCGTTTGCGGATCAGTGGATGGATAATGTGCGCCCTTACACGTTCTTTTTCGCGACTTCGCTCCTCTGCATGGCGTCATTTTATTGGACGAATGTGATGCTGCACTTTGAGCATCTTCAGCCAGTCTTGCCGGAGTCGCGCGATGCAAAGGAGGACAGGCTGCGGCTTCAGCAGGCTACGGTGAAGTGGTGGCGGGCGTTTCTTGCCGCACTTTTTTGGCGCGATGCCACTGCTTACGCTGGCGCTTTCGGCGGGGAAAGCGGCCTATAAATATGGGGAGTGGGCACCGGCACTGCCGCTGGTGAAGCGCGGTGTGTTGTTTTTGGTGGCGTGGCTGGTGTGGATTGGGATCGGGTATGTGCGTGTGAGGTCACCAAAGCGGGAGACGATGAAGTTTAAGACTTTGCTCGATTTGCGAAAGGCGCGGTTCGGGAAGATGGCGGTGGTGGTATTGGCAATCCCGCCGATGTTTTTGGCAGGCTTTTTAGTGTGGCCGGTGGCGCTGGGTTGGGCGCTGGGCTCAGGGACGATCCTTTGCCTTGCGGCGAGTGGTTGGGTCTCGCTCGGGAGCTTGCTGGTTTATTTCGGCAGCACGTATCGCGTGCCGGTTTTCGCCGCGCTGTTTACGCTCGCGGTGGTGTCGAGCTGCTGGATGGATAATCACGGCATCCGCCAGGTCGAGAAGCGCGTGGCGAAGCCGATCTCCGCGTCTTCGCCGGACTCGCGGATCATCAACGAGGGCCCGCTGGCCGATGAGGCGCGGAGGTGGCTGAAGTCCCGGCTCACGGGCAAAGAGACGGAGGCGAATCGCCGCCCGATCTTCGTCGTCGCGGCAGAGGGCGGCGGCATCCGCGCGGCTTACTGGACGGCGACGGTGCTCGGCGGACTGCAAGAGGCATCGCTCGCCGAACAGCTCAAAAACGCTGGGCAGCCAGACTTCGCGTCGCACGTTTTTGCGATCAGCGGCGTGTCCGGTGGAAGCGTGGGCGCGGCGGTGTTCAGCGCGCTCCTCGCCGACGGATACTGGGGGGCGGACCTGACGAATGCCGCACAAGGGATTTTGAGTATGGACCACCTTGCGCCGGATCTCGGGTCGATGATGTTTGGAGACTTTATCCAGCGGATGGTGCCGTTCGATTTGTGCCGCCCGATCCACTGGGCGACGGGGAGCGATACGCCGGTGGTGGACCGCGCGACCGCGCTGGAGAAATCGTGGGAGCAAGCCTACGCATGGTGGGCCGTGAGGGGGCGAGGGGAAGACCCGACGCTGCGTAATCGGCTCGCCGAGGGCTTCAGTCTCCTATGGCGAGATGCGATGGTGGAGCCTCCGTCGCTTTTTCTCAATGCGACGCTCGTCGATAGCGGGAACCGCTTCGTCGTGAGCAATATCGCGATCAGCGACCAAGAGTTCACGAACGTCACCGATGCGATGTCCTGCTTTGAACCCGCACGCGACTTCTTCTCACGCGATCCGGAGAAGCCGATGGAAATCCGACTCAGCACCGCCGCACACCTCAGTGCACGGTTCACCTACTTCAGCCCCGCAGGCCGCTTGGCAGACGGTCGCCGCGTGGTGGATGGCGGATATTTTGAAAACTCGGGCGCTGCCACTGCGGATGAAATCATCCAGCGGCTCTTGCAGGTCATTGAGGAGATGGGGCTGTCAAAGAAGGTCGTCCCCGTCATCGTAAAAATCTCCAACGACCCCGCGCGGCTGAAGCAGGAGCCGAAGAAGCAGCTCATAGTGGTGCAAGAGCAGTTGAAAGAGCGGGGACTCAAACCGGAGCGGAAGCAGGATCTCCAGAGGCAAGAGCAGAAACTCCAGCAGCAGATCGAGGAGTTGCGAGCGTCCGGGATGTTCATGTCCGAGACCATCGCCCCCGTCTCAGCGCTTTTGAATACACGGACCGCACGCGGCGTATATTCCGAGATGTCGGCGCGCAATCATCAGGCGAGCATTCCGGGTGACGGGGACAAGTACTTCGATTTCGGCCTCGCCGAAGATGCCGTCCCGCTCCCGCTCGGCTGGGCACTTTCCCGCGAAGCCGCGACGGAAATGGCTGAGCAAATGTCCGCCAAGTATCTCGAAACCCCCAAGGCGAAGGGCCAGCCCAACAAGACCGTCCAGACCAAGGACAACCTTGACCGTGTGGAGAAAATCGTGGCCTGGCTAAAAGCCGCACCGAAGGCCCCGCCTCCAGCGAAGAAGTGAGTCTCCAGCGCGAGCAAGTCACGGGGTGCGCACTCGGTAGTAGTGCGGGCTTACGGCTGTGTCCGTGAAGGTTTGCGGGCCGCTCGTGGTGGCGGTGATGTCGCTGCCGTGGGGTGTCCAAGTCGCGAGGTCGCTGCTGGTTTGCACGCGATACGTTTTGCCCGCGATGCCGGGGAAAGTGCAAGTCACGCTGCCGTCGCCATTCCTCACGATGGAGGTGATTTTGAAGACACTCGCCGAGTCGCCGGGGTCGGTCCCAGCCGATTGTTCGGCGAGGTTCGAGCTGCCGTCGCCGTCCGCATCGGCGGGGTGTGTGCCGGGGGTGGAAGTGCCTGCGAACCAAGAGGCTGCGCTGCCCTGTGCGCCGGAGAGGTAGTGCAGCGAACCGCTGCCAGAGCTGGGCCACGGCGGAAGTACTCCGTAGGTGAACGACCAAATCGGCTGCGCCAGTGCGTTGCTGAGGGTGAGCGTTTCGCCGTCGTTATCGAGCTTGCCGGTGTAGGGGCCGAGTGCGCCGCCGCTTGGGGTGCGAGCGAGGATGAGGAATGCGCCGGGGGCTACCATTGTGCCGTTTGGAAATGTGTAGCCGATGCCGTCCGTAAAGGCGCACCCCGTGAGGTCGAGCGTCGTCGTGCCGGTGTTTTGCAGTTCGAGAAACTCGAACGTATCTCCGCCGGGCGGGTCGTAGCAAAGTTCGGTGAGCAGGAGCAGCCCAAGGCCCTGTGCGGGCTGGAAGGTCGCGCTGGTGAGGGCGCTCCATTCGAGCGTCGTGTTATTTCGCACCCGGCTGCGGACGGTGGTGATGCCGTTGAGCGCAAATGTGCCGGTGTAATTCGACGTGCCGGGAGCGGTCGGGTCGGTGCCGTTCGTGGTGTAAAACATCGTGTAGCCGGTGCCGTTCGTGTGGGTGATGGCGACGCGGAAGCCGGGCGTGTAGTCGCCTCCGTGTTGGTTAAACGTCGGTGCGCTGAAGCTCGGGAAGACGCCCGCATTGCGAAAGCGGATGAGCGCACGGCTCACGAACTGCGGCCAGTACGTGGAATCCATCCATGCGGAAGCCGCCAGCCATTCCACCTCGCGCTTGAACGGCGTGGCCCGCTGGTAGTCGCCCCAGCGGGCGCTCTCGGCGACGACGGCTTTATCAATGATCGCCTTGTGCGCGTTCCACCGTGCGGACATCGCGGCTTGGCTCATCGGGCCGTTATTAAAGAAGAGCGCCTGCACTCGGTCGCCGAACGCGCGCTTGAATCCCGCGTTGAAAATCGCGCTGTGGTAAATTGCGGCAGGGCGGCCTGCTTGCTCCACTAGCTCGTAGAGCGGGCCGTTGGCGGAGTGCTGCTTGAGGATGGAGTTGTTCGAGATTTCTTGGTCCCAAGAAAGGAATTTGAAGCCCACGTTTGGGTCCGTGCGGCGGCGCATCCCATACCAGTTCTTATCCGGCCAATCATCCGCTCCCTGCGCGATGTGGACGGCCATGTAGTCGATGAGATTTTGCACATCGAGAAGTACCGGGAAGGCGACATTGCGCGTGCCGTCTGGGTTATTGCCTTGCGCTTGCTGGTAGGTGGCTTCGGACAAAAAACCCGATGTGCCCGCCAGTGCGAGCAGCGCGTCCCAATCAGCACGGCTGCCGTCTGCAAGCTCGTTGTAGTCCTTGATGATGTCCCACTCGCTGCGTGCGCCGCCGAAGTGCTCGGAGGCAAATTGATTATCGAGATGCTCGATGACGTTGAGTAGCCCCCAATACACACCATTGATGAAAAGGTGCGCGTATCTTCCACGCGCCGACGTGCCGCTGACGGCGAGGTGCGTGGCGCGGAAGACCTCGTCGCGCAGGTAGGTGGACTCGGCGCGTTTCCAGCGCGTGTCGCCGTCAATGACGCTGTTCGCCACATTCGAGCACGGCCACGTATCGGTCGAGAGCGACTTGAGCACGAGCCGGTCAAACTTCGTCGCTCCGCTGCCGGGGAACACATCTTGGCTCAGCGAACGTGCTCCGTAGTCGCCGGAAAAGTTGAGGCTGAATCCGTGCTTCGGCGTGAAGTCTTTGCTGCGCGAAATGTTGCCGTGGATATTGAAGGCGCAATCCTCCTGCCAACTCGCGCCGGGCTCGATCCACTCGGCGGAGACTGCGACGGCGGGCAGCTCTGGCGCTTGAAGCGAACCGGTGTAGGACGATGATCCGTAGAGCGTGATGATGTCGCTCAGCTTCCCCACGATGCTGATGCTCGGGATGGCGAGCAACGCATCCGCGACGCTGTAGCCGGGCAGCGTGGAGTTGGTCACATCCGGGTCCATTTCCAGGTCCACGGGATGCCCCGTCGGCCACGTCGCGGGCCAGCCGGGTCGCGTCGCGGGCTGGGCGGCGACTTGCGCGGCGAAAAGATACGTCTGCGTGTCCACGTTCGTCGGGAGCATGTCCGCTTGGAATGCAGCCGCTCGGAGCGTCGTCGTGCCGGTGATATTGAGCGTCACGTTCGGCGGTGAAACGAGTGTGCCGTTCGTAAGCGTGGGCGCGCTGCCATCCAGCGTATAAACGAGCGTCGCTCCGGGCGTGGCGCACGTCACCGTGGTGGAAAAGGGGGAGCTGAACCAACCGCGATTCACGCTGAACTGGATGTCGGCAACGAAGCCGGAGAAGCCTCGGGAGTTTCCGGTGCCGGGCGTGGCTGGAGAAAGGAACCGGCTTGCCGTGGTGCGCGATTTCGCCAGCTCGGGAAGGACGAGCAGTTCGTTGCTGGACACGCTCTCATTCAGCGATTGAATCGCCAGCACGTTGGCCCCTTGCGCAAGCATTGATGCGCCGCCGGGAATCTCCATAGGCACCCACACGAGCCCATCGAGTCGCGAGCGGTCGGCGGTGGCCAGCGAGTTCCACTGCGGCGTGGTAGGCGCGTTGCGGCGGGCGATTTCTGTGCCGTTCAAATACGCGACGAACCCATCCTCATACTTCACGCGCAGCCGCAGCGAATCAAAGTCCGGCGTGCCCGTGAAGGTGAACGGAAAGCGCGTGTAAGCCGTGGCATTCACCCCGCGCATCGCGAGCAAGTCCGTGCCGATGGAGCCGGTGAAGCCGAGCATGTTCAGCGGCGTCGCACCTTGGGAGAGCGCCACGATTTCCTCAGCGGCGAGTGCGCGATTCCACACCGCAAAGTCATCCACTTTCCCGCCATAAGCCCCCCACGGTGCGCTGCCGAGAAACAGCGAGCGAATCGTGCCGAGGCCCGGTGCGCTTGCGCCAGTGGTGAGCAGCGAGCCGTTCAGCCACACTTGCAGCACGCCGTTCCCTTTCGTGAAAACGTAGTGGTTCCATTGCCCTTTCCACTTCGTCGAATCCGGCACGGAGACGGAGATGCGCTGCCCGGCGTTAAATCCGCCGCAATCCCAATACACCACTTGGTCCACCCACGGCACATGGGCGTTTAGCGCACGGATGCCGGTGCCGTCGGTCGTGTCGTCGCCGTAGAAGAGCGAATCCGGCTGCGGCTGCCCGCTGTCTCCGAACATCCACACACTCACGCTCACGGCGTCGGCAGTGCTGATAGAATCAAGCCCGCCCGTCGCCGCCGCTGCGACGCGCACGCGGTTCGTCCCCGAGTTTGGGAAGTTCATCGCCAGCCCCGTGCGCCCGCCGCCCGCCGCCGCGAAACTGGCCCCGCCCTCAACGAGGCCGTGCCGCGCATTGCCGCTGAGATCGTTTGCCTGAGCTGCATTTGTCCCGTCGTTAAAATCATAATACAACACCAGTCCCGGACTCGCCCCACCGATGTCGTAGCCCGCGCCTGCCGACCCGCTCTGCCATGAGGCATCGGAGAAAGCGGGCTGCGTCCACGTCGCCCCGAGCGTGCTGTTTGTCGGGATGAACGCTTTCACCGGGCTGCCAAACTGCACAAGATTCCCCGCAAGAGTCTCCTCCCCAGTGCCATAGCCGATGTCCTCGCGTTGCGCTGGGTAGTTCAGGAATTGGGAAGCCGCCGAGCCGTCGGGCCGCGTGAGCAGAACGGATTCGCCCGCATTATTTAGCTGGAAATTCGTGTGCAGGGTGGCCGTGCGGTTTTTCCCCGAAGCGAAGAAAACGAGATACCCGCGACCAGCAATCGTCACCGGTGGGATGCGCCATTTCATCGGCACGAGCGGGTCGTCCGAAAGCCACCAGCCGTCCAGATTCACATCCGCAGTGGTGACGTTCAGTAGCTCGATCCAGTCGGGGTGCGGGCCATCCTCATCCGTAGCCGAAGCTCCATTTTCGGCGACAAATTCATGGATGACGACTTGCGCTTGTCCCGCTCCGGCGAGAGCGAGGATTGCGAAAATGAGGAGTGTGAACAGGCGGACAGACATAGCTGTGAGGCTACGAAGAGCGCGGAGATCGGCAACCGGGAAAATGGCGAGGGGGAGGCGGCCGGGGGCAGTGCGCGCTTTAGTCTTTGGAGTCAGTCAGGCCGGGCTTCCGCTGCGGCATCACCCCGGCGATGAGCAGCCCAACGCCGAGCCCCGCCATTGCTCCGAATGGGCCGAGGAAAAAGCCGACGACGAGGAGCCGCGTGATCTTTATGCTCGTGGGCGGTGGGGTGCCGAGGGGCACGTCGGACTTCGGGATTTCTTCCTTCGGGATGATCATCCGCGACAGAAGCGGCGCTCCTGCGACGTTCGGCGCGAGGACGATGAAGACCATGTAGATTTCCGCGAGGATGAATCCGGCGATGCTGCAATACTTTATGATGCGGTTGCTGGCCATGCGCTAGGAGAGGAGCTTCTGGAGCAAGTCGTTGACGATGGCGGGGTTTGCTTTGCCACCGGAGAGTTTCATCACTTGGCCCTTGATAGCGTTGATGGCTCCGAGCTTCCCCGCTTTATATTCGGCGACGGCTTTGGCGCTGCCCTCGATGGCTTGTTTGCAGAGGACTTCCAGCGCACCAGCGTCGCTCTCTTGCTTCATGCCTTTCTCTTCCACGATCAATGCGGGCGCTTTGCCCGTGGCGAACATCTCGGCGAAGACTTCCTTGCCTTGCTTGGAGCTGATGCTGCCGCCGTGGATGATGTTCACGAGGTCGCTGAGATGGCCGGCGGGGAAGGGGACTTCGGCGATGCTCTTCTCCGCCGCACTGAGCGCACTGAGCAGATCGTTGATGACTAAATTGGCCGCCGTCTTCGCGTCTTTCGCGCCCTTTGCCGCAGCATCATAAAACTCCGCCAACCCTTTCTCGCTGGCGAGCACCGAGGCGTCGTAGGCGGTGATGCCGTATTGTGCGACAAAGCGGTCGCGCTTCTCGCTGGGCAGCTCGGGGCGGCGCGAGCGGACTTCGTCCATAAAGACGCGGGTGTCCACGGGCAGGAGGTCGGGGTCGGGGAAATAGCGGTAGTCGTGCGCGTCTTCCTTGTCGCGCTGGTGGCGCGTCTGCCCGGCATCATCGTCCCAGCCGCGCGTGCTCTGGCGCAGCTTTTCACCGCGCATTACTGCCTCGGTCTGCCGCTCGATTTCGTAGGCCAGCGCACGGCGGACGGCGCTGATGGAGTTCATGTTCTTGATCTCAATCTTCGTCCCCAATTCCTTTTGCCCCTCGGGCCGGACGGAGACGTTGCAGTCGCAGCGGAGTTGTCCCTTTTCCATGTCGGCGTCGGACACTCCGCCGTAGATGAGGATTTGCTGGAGGCTGGTCAAATAGGCCGCCGCCTCCTCCGGCGAATCAATCTCCGGCTCGCTGACGATCTCCATCAGCGGAGTCCCCGCACGGTTAAAATCAATGCCACTATTCGTGTCGAAGTGCTGGGACTTCGCCACGTCTTCTTCGAGATGGATGCGCGTGAGGTTCACCACTTTGCCCGGTGCAGCGATGCTCTTCTGCGCGTCCTTGGGATACGCGAACTCGTGCAGCGGCACCCCGCCGCCGACGCAGATGGGCTGGTCAAACTGGGTGATCTGGTAGTTCTTCGGCATGTCCGGGTAGAAGTAATTCTTCCGGTCAAACTTGCACAGGTCCGGCACCGTGCAGCCGAGCATGAGCCCGGTGAGCGCCGTCTTTTTCAGCGCCTCCTCATTCATCACCGGTAACGCGCCGGGGTAGCCGAGGCAGACCGGGCAGACGTTCGTATTTGGCTCCGCACCGAAGCCCGTCGCGCAGCCGCAGAACATCTTGCTGCGAGTCTTGAGCTGGACGTGGACCTCTAGGCCGATGGTGGTGATGTAGCGCATCTCAGTTGAGCGAGAGTTGAGAGTTGATGGTTGAGAGTTGAGAGTTTGTCAGGCGCTTCGCGCGTGGTTTTGAAAGCCACCGCGCGAAGCGCGCAGTCAAACTCTCAACCCTCAACTCTCATCTCTCAACTAATTAAAACCCAAGGCCCGGAGGCAGCCCCATGCCGCCCGTGATTTTCCCCATCTCGGCCTGCATGATGGCGCGGCCTTCCTCGATGGCTTTTTGCACGCCGGTGAGGATCAGGTCTTCGAGCATCTCCACATCGTTCGGGTCCACGACATCTTTGCTGATCTTGATGGAGAGCACATCGCCCGCGCCATTCGCCTTTACAGTAATCTTGCCCCCGCCAGCGGTGACTTCCACTTCCTTTTCGCCCAGCTCTTCCTGCGCGCGCTGCATTTTTTCCTGCATCTGCTGCGCTTGTTTCATCATTTTTTGAATGTTCATAAAATCGGTAGTTCGCAGCACAACAAACAGATCCTCGCCGGACTTGTCGAGCGCGAGTCACCGCATTTCAAGCGACCCAGCGTGTTCCCAAAAACGCCCGCGCAAAAACGAGGAATCCAGAGCGCAAAATAATCAACAGTTGTGCTCGACCTCCCTTCGCGCACCGTCCAGCGGGGAGCTCGTTCGATTGTATGACAAACACGCGAACGTCCCCACCACCACCCCGCACACCGGCGGTTTCGCGAAAAGCGGGCCGCGCTCCCCGGCCAGCTCGCCGAACACCACGCGACGACCGTCGCGCTCACAGGCGGGGAGATTGTCGAGCCGTCGTGAAGTGCCGAATGCCCACGATGATCGTGCAGCACCGGACAACCGTGATGGTCGCGAAGGGGCGACGGCCCGGCTATTACAGTTTGGGCTTTCAGCCCGTTCGCCACACGATGCTTTGCGTGATTCGATCTTTCGATGTCGCCGACCCTACGCGCTACTACTCGACGATTCGCTGCTGGTGGAACTGCTTCCGCCACACCACCGCCACCACCTCCAGCAGCTTCATTTCGAACGCGGGGTTCGCGGTAGAGGAGGTAGAGGGCGGGGTTGAATTCGCGGAATTGGCGCATGGGTTTGTCCATGACTAGTTCGAGGCGGAGGTCGCAGGCGTCGAATTGTTGGTCGATGAGGATGACGAAGGTGCTTTCTTGTTGGCGCGTTCGTCGGGGCGGTTGATGAGGGCGTGGTAGGTGGTGAGGGGCTGGTTGTAGAGGGTGGCTTTCGCGGGGTTAGCCCGTAGCCAAACGGTGTCCGCACGGTTTTGTCCCGTTCGCAAAGGACGCACTCTATGTAAATCTGCACGATCTGGTTGCCCCGACTCGATTGCCGCATGAGCTAGCGTAGTAGCGGGTGTGGTTTTTGCGCTCGGAGGCGCTGGCGTGAGTATCTGCGGCGCGCGCTCAGTGCAGGCGTTTGTAATTGTCCGCGACTTGCGCTGCGAGCGTCTCCAGCGACATGCCGCGCAGTGCGGCGAGGGCTTCGTAGCACATGAGGATGTTCGTCGGGTGATTGATGCCGCCGGGCAGGGGATGCGGGTTTTTTTCCGCAGGCGGCGCGAGGTCCGGCGCATCCGTCTCCACGAGCAGGCGGTCCAGCGGGATGACGGCGAAGGCGGCTCGCTGCGCGGCTTTTCGCTCGTGTAAATAGTAAGGCGAAAACGAGAAGTACGCGCCCAGTCTGGCGAACCCCGGCACCATCTCCGCAGGCCCGCCATACGCATGGAGGAGGAAGCCGCAGGCGGGCAGGGGAGTGCGCTTGAGCGAATCCCAGAGCGCGCCCCACGCTTGCACGCAGTGGACGCTGGCGAGGACGCCGCGCTTCGCAGCGAGCGCGAGCTGCCACTCGAAGCACTCGGTTTGCTCCGCGATGTCGTGGCCTTCCACCCAGCGGTCGAGGCCGATCTCGCCGACTGCTGCGCCGGGAGAAAGCTCCAGTGCAGCGAGCAGCGCATCTTTCCATCCAGCCGAGCGCGCCGGGACGCGCCAAGGATGCAGCCCAAAAGACGGACGCACCCACGGGACTCGCGCCGCCAGCGCGGCGACGGCGGGCCAGTCTTGCTCGCAGGTGCCGTTCACGATTGCGCCCGCTAGCCCGCAAATCTCACACCCGTGAATCTTGAGCCGCGTGCAGCGGTGCGATATGTCTCTGATTATCAAGGCAAAAACCACGCACATGCACACGACTCAAGATACGACAGACTGTAACCAGCCCACGTTCGCATTTCAAGCACTCGGT
>CAMDQC010000037.1 GCA_945905735.1 Prosthecobacter debontii
GTGGCTAACGGCGGCGGGTATTTTGAAAGAAGCGTTGCCCTTTGAAGCCTCAACGGTTGCGGCTGCTGCACACCGAAATTACCGCCGACTCGGAGGCTCGCGCGATACGCCGCTGCCGGATTTTTATATCGGTGCTCATGCGGAAGTGGCCGGGCATCGGCTGCTGTCGCGGGATGTTGCGCGTTATCAGTCCTATTTCCCAAAGGTGGTCTTGATTTCTCCGAAGACAATGACGCTTTGAAACCACCCCCAAAGCAGCGAGTTGACGCCCCGCAGCACATCGGGCGTTTTCCCCGCATGATATTTCGGTCGTGAGCATCGGCAGCGAGCAGTCCTAAGTCGGCGGCTGCGGGTGGAGAAATTTCACTCACATCGGCTCTTCGCCGCCAGACGCCAAGAGCCGCCGAATCTTGTCGGGATCGCGGGATGAGTGGAAAACGCCATGCACCACGATAGCCTCGGGCTCTATACTGTAGAACACACTGAACGGAAACCGAGCGACCAACACCCGACGAAACGGCCCAAACTGAACAGGCCCGGCTTCAGGTTGACGGGAGATCAGCGAAATCGAGGCATCAGCACAGCGGACAAAGTGAACGGAAAAAGCGGGTCAGCCTACGAAAACGAAATAGATTCCACTCCGAAATAAACGCCCCGAACCACAATGACGCGCAAGTTTATCCCAAAAGCGCCCCCATTTCCCAACCCAGCGCGGAGTGAATCGAGGCTGGCGTCTGTGAGTCTGGTCAATGGGGAGTGGTCAAAAAACTGATACAGCAAGCGCAGCGTTCTGGTTTAGTCGCGGCGCACGCGCTTGCTCTGGCGGGGTTCGGGGGTCGGGTCTATGGCTTCACGGATGTCTTTCAGGTATGCGGGATTGATGCGGAATTTCTCTTTTTTAATCTCTTTCATGGAGTAGAAGACATCGATCCCGCTGTCAACGTAGCCGACATCAATGAGCCCTTTGAGGGTGTCGATGAGGTCGTTCGCGGCCATGCCTTTGCAGGCGGCCAAGAGAGATTCTCCATCGAGTTCGGCCCCCATGAAGCCGAGGCCCTTGATGACCGTGGTCTCGGAGCCGTCTAAGTTGATAATGGTCTTGCCCATGACTCCCGAGAAAGCGGGAAGCGAGCCATGGGGAGAGGCGAAGATTTTTAGACAAAAAGGCGGGCGTCCTGCGCTAGAGCATGTGAAATCCAATGTGGCATCCAGCCGCAGCAACGCTAAACACTCAAAAAAACATTCGCTATCTATGAAACATCCAATCCTTACACGTTCGATCCGCAGTCTTCTCTTCGTGCCTCTTTTTTTCGGGACGATGGCATTTGCCGATGAAGCCAAGATGCCCGCGCTACGCGTGGATGAGCAGGCGCTGAAGCGGGACGAGCACTCTAGCTATGCGCCGGTGATCGAGCGTGTGGCACCAAGCGTGGTGACGATTTCGACGGAGGTGCGCGCGGACAAGCTGGCAAAGGGGAATCAACGGGGAATGAACGACCCGATGTTCCGCCGCTTTTTCGGGATGCCGGACCTTGATGACGATGCGCAGCAGCCGCAGAAAAAGGTGGAGCCCAAGAGCAAGAAGATGATTCCCGCGGGGATCGGGAGTGGCGTGATCGTCAGCCCGGACGGGTATATTTTGACGAATCATCACGTCGTTGCGGAGGCAGATGTGATCAAAGTCACGCTCGCCGACGGTAAGACGGAATATACGGCGAAGAAGGTGGCGAGCGATGAAGGCAGCGACATTGCGGTGATCAAGATCGAGGCGGCGACGCTTTCGCCGATCACATTTGCGGACAGCGATCAGACGAAAGTGGGCGATGTGGCGATCGCGATCGGCAGCCCGTTTGCACTGCGGCAGACCGTGACGAAAGGGATTATCTCTGCGCTGGGGCGCGATAGTACGGGTATCTCGGAGTTTGGGAACTTCATCCAGACGGACGCGTCGATTAACCCCGGGAACTCGGGCGGCGCGCTCATCGACGCGCAAGGGCGGCTCGTAGGGATCCCGTCGGCGATTTACTCGCGAAGTGGTGGGAATATGGGGATCGGGTTCGCAGTGCCGTCGAATCAAGCGCGGAGCGTGATGCAGAGCTTGATCAAGTTTGGGAAAGTGCAGCGCGGATTCCTTGGCATTGAGATGAGGGAAATCACCGAGCCGCTGGCGAAGAGTCTCGGGATCGGGAGTAACCAAGGGATCATCATCGCACAGGTGGTCGAGGGTGGCGCTGCGGAGAAAGCGGGGCTGCGGGCGGAAGACGCGATCGTCGAACTGAACGGGAAGAAGTTCGAGAACCTGACGGCTTTTCGCAACGCCATCGCTGCGACGGAACCGGGCGCGAAAGTAGAGGTGAAAATCATCCGCGACGGCAAGGAACTGAATATCAGCGTCACGCTCGCAGACCGGTCTGGAAGCATCGCGAAGGCGAGCACCAAACCGTCCGCAGTGCCCGCGAAGAAGGAGCCCGACGTGTTAGACGGCGTGCAGGTTGGCGACATCACTGCGGAAAACCGCCGACAACTAGGCATAGACGGAAGCGTGCGCGGGGCCTTGGTGACCGCGATTGCGCCGGACTCGGCGTCTGCCGATGCGGAGCTTAAACGTGGCGACGTGATCGTCTCCATCAACGGCAAAGACGTGAAGAGTGCCGACGAAGCTATCGCGTTGAGCGAAGAGGTGAAACACCTCAGCACAGTCCGCCTCCGGGTGAACCGCGCAGGGAAGACGGAGTTCGTCATCGTGGAAGAACGCAAGGAGAACTGAGGCCGGGCACAAGGAGGAGCGACATTCCTGTCGCCGCCTTATTTGAGCGTGCCGGCTTTGACGGTGACCATTTTAGCGGGGTCGAGGTGTTTTTGGATGGCTCCGTTTACTTGCTCCAAGGTGAGGGCCCTGATTTTTCCTGGGAATTCGTCGAGCCATGAGAGGGGAAAGCCGCGCTCGGTGCAGCGGAGGAGCTGCTCGGCGAGGCCCTCGGTGGTTTCCAGTTCGACGGCGAACTGTCCGGCGGCGGCGCTCTTGCGGTAGGCGAGTTCTTCGGCGGTGATTCCGGTTTTGTGCCACGCGGTGATCTCGCGTTTGGTGCTGGCGATGCCGGTGGCGAGGAGGGCGGGGGCGAAGGTGGCTTTTACGACCCATACCCCGTCGTTAAATGTGTCGCCGCTGGTGGCCGCGCCGATGCCGTAGGTGAGACCCTCCCGGTCGCGGACGGTGCCGACGAGGCGGCTGGTGAAGCCTTTGCCGAGGACGTCGGTGGCGAGGCGAAGCGGGAGCCAGTCGGGGTCGGAGACGCGGAGACCGCTGGGCTGGCCGATGAGGACCGAGACGCTGGTTTTGTCCGGCATGTTCACGGTTTTCTCTGCGGCTTTGGCGATGGCTTTTTCGGGCGCGGGGAGCGCGGGGCGCGGGGCGGCCCAGTCGGCGAAATGCTTGGTGAGGTGTTCTTTTACGACGGAAGGCGCGGCGTCGCCTACGAGGACGAGGTGCATCCCGGCGGTGCTGTATTGCTGGGCGTGGAAGGCTTTTACGTCGGCGAGTTTGGTGGCCTCGATGGTGGTGATGAGGTCGGCGACGCTGGCTTTGCGGTTGGGGTGTCCGGCGGGATAAGCGGCTTGGGAGAAGGCGACGGATGCTTGCGTGGTGGTGTCGTCGAGGGTCATCTGGAGTTCGCTGGCGAGTTGCTTTTTGAGCTTCGCAAATTCAGCGGCTCCGAAGGCGGGGTGCCGGAGTTGCTCGGCGAGGAGTTCGAGGACGATCGGGAGGTCTTTGGTGAGGCATTTGGCGGTGAACTCCAGCGTGTCGTTGGTGGCGTTGAAGTTCGTCTCTGCGCCTGCTTTTTCCAGCAGTTCGGCGATGTCGAATTCGCCGTGCTTCGTGGTGCCAAGCTCCAGCATCCCGGTTGTGAGGACGGCGATGGCGCGGGTCTTCGCGGCGCTCTCCCCAGCGGGGAGGCTGCCGTGGATTGTCACGATGTCTTTCACACCTGTCTGGCAGATGAGCACGTCGGCCCCGGCGATGGTTTCGCGGTGGACTTGCTTGGCGAGCTGCGTGGGCGCGGGGGAGGGGAGTTCGTGCTCGGGCGGCTTGGGCGGAAGGACTTCTTTTTGGGTGAACTTCTCGACTTTCGGCGGGGGCTCGGTGGCTTTGGCTTCGTCGGTTTCTTCGTCGGCCTCTGGTTGAAACCAGCCGACGACGCTGCGGCTATCGAGGAAGTATTTCTTGGCGACGCGCTGGATGTCGGCGGGGGTGACTGCGCGGAATTTGTCGTCGAGCGTGGAGAAGAGCGTCCAGTCGCCGACGGCGATGCACTCGTTAATCATCGCGGCGATGGCGAATGTGCCGTCGCGCTCAAAGGCACGCTGGGCGAGAATTCCAGCGACGGCGCTCTGGATCTCGGCGGCGGTGACGCCGTCCTTTTTCACCGCAGCGATGGCGGCAAACATGCGCTTTTCTACATCGGCGTGCTTCGCCCCGTCGGCGAGTTCGGCAGAGAGGGTGTGGAGCGACGGGTCGAAGTTGAAGCTGCAATATGCGCTGACGTCGGTGGTGAGATTTTTGTCGGTGAGGGTGCGGTAAAGGCGGCTGGTTTTGCCCGATGCGAGCACGGCTCCGAGGACTTCTACAGCGGGCCAGTCGGGGGCGGTGGCGCGGGGGATTTTGTGGGCGATGGAGACGACGCCTAGCTCGCCCGCGCGGCGGATGCCGACGCGACGCTGGGCGGTCTGCTCGGGCTCGACGGTGTACATTTCCGGAAAGGGATGAGGGGCTTTTGGGATGACGCCGTATTTCTCGCGGATGAGCGCGAGCGCGGCGCCGGGCTCGAAATCGCCGATGAGCGTCGCGGTGGCGTTGTTGGGCCAATAGAAGGTGTCGTAGAATGCGCGGAGCTTCGCAATCGGCACGCGCTCGATGTCGCTGCGCCAGCCGATGGTGTCGTGGTGATACGGGTGCGCCATGAACGCAGAGGCCCACAGTTCCTTTTCCAAAGCGCTGCGTGGGTCGTTTTCTCCGCGCTCAAATTCGTTGCGCACGACGGTCATCTCGGGCTTCCGATCTTCCTCTGCGAGGGAGAGGTTGCGCATCCGGTCGGCTTCGACTTCGACGAGGAGCGGGAGCGCGTTCGATGGGATGGTGGCGAAGTAGTTCGTGCGGTCGAGCCAGGTCGTGGCGTTGGTTTCCGCGCCGACGCGTTCGAGCAGCTGGTCGAAGCCCGTGCCTTTGCTGCGGTTGTATTTCTCGGTGCCTTTAAACATGAGGTGCTCGAGCAGATGTGTCGCGCCGGTGGTGCCGGTGACTTCGTTGCGCGAACCGACGTGATACGTGATCATGAAGGTGACGACCGGGACAGATTTTTGCGGGAGCAGAAGGACGCGCAGGCCGTTGGAATCGAGGGTGTATTCGTCGATCCCACCGACGGTGCGGACATGGGAAAAGCCGTCGGCTTTGATGGGTTCGGCGATGAGAGTGGCAGTGGACATGGCAAGGATGGTGAGGATGAGTTTCATGGAAGTTTAGACGCCCGCAGTTTCGAGCATTTTGGAAAGGACTATGGTGGCTTCGAAGTGTTCTGCCGCCACTTCAAATGCAGCGCGCGAATGAGCGGCGTAGTCGGCACGGATGGCGTGGACGTGCTCGACGATTTGATCGGGATTTTCAAAAGAGAGCAGCCCTTTATCGCCGCCGTAGAGCCGCGTGAATCCTGTCTCCTGCGTGATCGCAGGTCGCCCGGAAGCCAGATAGCATGCGGTGCGGTCGCTGAACCATCCGGTCTTCAGCCGGACGTATTGATCTTTCGCGACGGTGAATTCGCCACGGGAACTCTGGATGTAATTCAGGTAGCCGTCCCACTCGATGCTCATCTGGTCGGGTGAGACGAGCCGCCAGTGATTCCCGGCGAACTGCGCACACGTCGCTTCGTCGCGGATGGTCGTGGCCATTTCGAACCACTCGCCGGACCGACGGGGAGCCTCGATGAATTTCAGAAACTCGAGCGACTTGCTCCATAGATATTTCTCGCCGTGCCAGTCGATGTCCTTGCGGCCGCTGGTGTTCCAGTTGGCGATGGTGGTGAAAACGGCATCGTCGGACGGCGGGCGATCTGTTTTCCAGAAATCCGTGACCACCGGTTGCCGCGTGGGGAGCCAGCGGGCGTTGTGAAGGGGAACGGGGAAGTGCGGAGTGCCGATGTTTTCGCCGAAAGTGAACAGTGCGCGATGTCGGTCGAGGTAGGCCCGCGTCTTCTCGTCGCCTTTGTCCACCTTGATTTGCTCCACGCCGGGGTCGCTCTCCACGTAGAGCAGGTTGTGGCATTGAAGGAGGTCTTCGTTGAACTCCTGAGCACCGCACACGTTCAGAACGGCGTCTGCTGTGCGGTAAAGCTCGCGCACTTTCTCGAGAGGCATACCTGCCGTGGGATTCCCCGGGAGAAACCGGGCGCAATAGCTCCAGCGGTCTTCAAAGCCGAACTGCCGCGAGAGTCGTTCCAGAACCTCGGCGGCGTAGGCGTAGTTTTCGTTTTCCTCGTAGGTCACCGGGTTGTAGGGATACCGCGCAGAGTCTTCGACGTAGTAAACCTCGTGCCCGAGCCGCTGGAGCCCGACGATGTAATGAATGTGCTGCCAGACAACGCCCGCAATCGGGCAGCCACCTTGAAATCCCATTACGACGATACGCTTACGCTTCATCGCTGCATTGAATCCGACAAACCGGAGCAGGATGCGAAGCAAAAATGCCATCCGGGCAAAGAAAAACCGCGCTTCAGAAGGCTGGGGAGCCGAATCAGTTGTTCCCCCCAGAATCCGACCCAGACATCCCCAGCCTTCTAAAGCGCGGTAGATAGGTTTTAGAGGGAGGTGCGGTGTGCACGCTAGGGAAATCTCCAACTATTTTCGCGGGCATCCGCGAGCTCATTTCAGCGAGAACGCTTGGCGTCTGAGAAGGCATCCGGGTAGAAGGGTCGCCACATGATTTCCATACGCGGACTCTCCAAACATTTCGGCAACCTTTGCGCGGTCGAAAATCTGAACCTTGAAGTAGGGCAGGGTGAGTTCTTCGCCTTCCTCGGCCCCAATGGCGCGGGGAAAACCACGACGATCAAACTACTCGCGGGCCTTTTGAAGCCGACGGGCGGCAGCGCACACATCGGCGGCTTCGATATACAAAAAGACCCAGAGAAAGCGAAGGCACAGCTCGCCTACGTCCCGGATTTCCCCTTCACGTATGACAAGCTCACTTGCGTCGAATTCATGAATTTTGTCGGAGACATCTTCGGCATCGCCACCGCCGACATCGACTCCCGCACCGACGCCCTGTTCGGTAAATTTCACCTGCACGACTACCGGCACGAACTCACCGAAAACCTCTCCCACGGCACCCGTCAGCGCCTCGTCATCTCAAGCGCTCTTCTCCACGAACCCCGCGTCCTGATCATCGACGAACCCATGGTCGGCCTCGACCCGATGCACGCTCGCATCGTGAAAGACGAGTTTCGCGCCCGAGCCTCTGCCGGCATGACCATCTTTCTCAGCACCCACCAACTCTCCGTTGCTGAAGAACTCGCCGACCGCATCGGCATCATCCATCAAGGCCGCCTCATCGCTCTCGGCACCGTTGAAGAACTCCGCGCCAGCAGCACGGATAAAGGCGCGCTAGAGAGCGTCTTCCTCTCCCTCGTCGATGCCGAAGAGACCGGGCGCGAGCGGGAGAAATGATCGCTGTTCACATGCGGTGATTCCTGACTACGTGAATGCCATGCGCCTGTTGCTGATTGATGGACACTACTACTGCTACCGCTCGTTTTACGCGATTCGAGGGCTGACGAACTCGCGGGGCGAGAGCACGAATGCGATCTTCGGATTTATCAAAACGATGCGCAAAATGCTCAAGGATTTGCGTCCCGATTTGGCGGCGGTGTTGTGGGATGAGGGGCTGCCGCTGCGCCGCACGACGCTCCAGCCAGACTATAAGGCGACGCGCACGGAGACACCTCCCGACCTTCGCCCGCAGATTGATACGCTGCGCGAGATGGTGAGCGCTTTTGGCCTGAAATCTATCGGGGTTCCCGATACGGAGGCGGATGACTTGATGGCGACTTACGCCACTGTCGCAAGGGCGCGGGGCGATGAGGTGATCCTAGCGACGAACGACAAAGACCTCTTCCAGCTCGTGGATGAGAAGTGCTTCGTTTACTCCACGAACAAGACGGACCTGCCCGACCCGAAAGCCCCGCACGCGCTGCTCGACGCCGCGCGGGTGCAGGCAAAGTGGGGCGTGCCACCAGCGCAAATCGGCGAAGTTCTCGCGCTCATTGGCGACCATGTGGACAACATTCCTGGTGTCCCCGGCATCGGCGAGAAGACGGCTGTCGCGCTCCTTACCGAGTACGGAACTCTCGACAATCTTTTGAAGAATCTCGCCTCCGTGAAGGCGAAGCGTGCACGAGAGAGCCTCACTGCGAATGTGGAGAATATCGCGAAGAACCGTGAAATGGTGCGGCTCGATATGGACTTACCGTTGCCCGTCCCGCTCGACGATCTCCGCATCGAGCCTCGCTACGCGGAGATGGTCGCGGAAATGGAGCGGTGCGAGTTTCGCGGCCTGACTGCCGAAGTCCGGGCCGAGGCTGCTGCTGCGGGAGCGCCCGTCGCGGAACTCGCCGCGCCGCAAGCCGCGCCGCCCGCATTTTCGCAAGGAGAGCTGTTTTAACGATGCCGCGCCGCTGGTGGCTTTTTGCGGGTTGGCTGGCGATGGTCGCGACAATCATTGTCATGGCGGATATTGGGCGGTTGGACTGGGTCTTGGACCTTCTCCGCAGAATCCCGATGTCGGACAAAGTCTGCCACTTTTTCCTCGTCGGCACGCTTGGCTATTTGTTCAACCAAGCGCTGAATCTCCGGAAATTCGGCCCCTTGTTGCTCGGCAGTCTCGTCATCGCCATCGTGCTTACCGCCGAGGAAATCTCTCAACGCTGGGTGCCCGGTCGCACGTTCGACTATGGCGACATGGCGGCAAACATCGCTGGCTGCGTCGCCGCCGACCTGCTCTCGCGGCGGCGGAAAGGCTGAGCCTATTTCGAGGCTATCCGGCGGGCGATGAACTCGGTGAGCTTCGGGATTTTACTGCTCGCTAGGAGTTCTGTCGCTTTTACCGGATCCGCAGCGACGGAGGGTTCCGCGGCATACCAGATCATGAGCGGGAGGTTTTGATCCTTCGCGTCGGCTTCGTGGCTGGCGAGCACGGTGAGGATGGGCCAGCGTTTTTCTAAAGGGACGCGCTGGAGTGCTCCTGCGACGCGGAGACGAACGAGGGCGGCGTCTCCCGCTGCGAGGCGCGTCATTTCGCCGAGCGTTGCGTCACTCGGCGCGCTGCTCTCGCAGGCGAGAGTCACTGCCCATCCGCGCACATGCTCGCTCTTTGCGTGCAGGGTTTTATGGAGCGAGGACTCGCTCAATTTCCCGCAGCCATGCAGCGCCCAAAGCGCACGGAGTTGGCGAGTATCGTCGGCATTTTCAAAGAGGATATTCTCGAGCGCAGTGACGCCTTCCGCGCTGAGGCCGCGCTCTTGCAGGATGCGGCGTGCGTGGCGGACGTACCAATCGTTTGCATTGAGCTGATGGGCGATCAACTCAGCCTCGCTCGCTTTCCCCAGATTCACCTGCACGGGCTTCACGGAGTCGGTGGTTATTTTGTAAATGCGCCCGTTGCTGCGGTCGGTGAAGTCGCGTTGTTGATGGCAGGGGACTTTGTCGTACCAGTCGTTCACGAACACGCTGCCGTCCGGCCCATACTGCGGCTGGAGCCCCCGAAACCACTTGTCCTCGCTGACCATAAAGTCGCCGTTTTTCTCGCTCTTGTAACCGCTACCGCTGCGCACAACGCGCTCGTTGCGCTGCTTGTTCATGTGGATGTCGTGGAAGAAAAGCGTGTCGCGATATTCTGCCGGGAAGAGCCCGCCGAGATAGACCATCATGCCCGAATACGCCGCCTTTTCATAGCGTCCCCATGCAATCGTTTTGATGTCTTCGTAAGTGTGCTGATCGAAGTGCCGTCCGCCTTGCCGCTGGTAACGCGCGCCCTGAATCGCGTGCCACATGTGCGGGATGACGCACGCCTCGAAGAACGCCTCGCCGTGGTCGTTCCAGTCCACGCCCCACTGGTTGCTCGCGCCTTCAGCCCAACGCTCGAACTTCCGAGTGACGGGGTGTAATCGCCAGATCGCGGCGTTGATTCCCACGCGCTCGTTCTTTGGCGTGCCGGGCTTGCCGACGTTGCTAAAAGTGAAGACGCCGTGTGTTCCGTAGAGCCATCCGTCGGGGCCCCAGGTGAAGTCGTTCAGCGTCTCGTGCGTGTCCTCCCATGCCCACCCATCAAGGACGATCTCCGGCTCGGCGTCGGGTTTGTCGTCGCCGTTTTTATCGGCGAAAAAAAGGAGGTTTGGCGGCGCTCCCACCCACACTCCGCCGTGGCCGACTTCGATGCCGCTGGAGAAAGTGAGCTTGTCGTAAAACACCGTGCGTTTGTCTGCGCGTCCGTCGCCGTCGGTGTCTTCGAAGATCAGCACGCTGTCCTTTTTCTCGCCGGGGCAGACGGGGTAATTCGTATTGGTGAGCACCCACAACCGTCCCCGATCATCCTGCGTCATCGCGATGGGCTGCACGACATCGGGCTCGGAGGTGACGACTTGCACTTTGAATCCCGGCGGCACTTTCATCATTGCCGCCGTCTCCGCCGGTGTGCGCGAAGGCTCGTTGGCTACGGGGCGACCTTTGTCTTCGAGAGGCGAGGCGGCAAATGCTGTGGTGACGATGGAAGCGGATAGGATGATGTGGCGCATGGGATGGTGAATCGCGAGAGGTGGTGAATCTTTGAGTGCTATCGCGCGGCGGCGGTCTGCATGAGTTCCACGAGCTTGCCGGGCAGTTCGGGAGCGTTGAGTTTCCGTCTAGGTCGCAGCGCACGGACGAAGTTATCGGCGAGCACTTCCTCGGGATGCCAAATGTAGTTCGTGTTGCGCGACATGGCGCGGAGGTAGGCGGGCACAGTGTTCGCCGGGCGCATCACGGGTTCGCCGTCTTTTAAAGCAAGCGCGGCTTTTCCATCGGCGAGAGTCAGTTCCAGCAGGACGAACTCGACCTGATCAAACACGCGGTTTTTTCGCGCCATGTCGAACGCGGGCTTTTGCGCTAGGAGCGCGGGCATCATTGGGATGTCACGGTCCTCGTGGCGGAGGATCGTGTAGTAGTTCATCCCCATCGCGTCGGGATTTGTGAAGCGCCGCGCATCCACGCTCGTCGGGAGCGGTGGCTCCGCGCACGGGCGGAATCCGAGTAGTCCGTAGAGCTGGTCGCGCAGTTCCGGGTGGTGCGAGGAGAAGACATGGAAGAGTTCGTGGATGAGGATATCGCCAAGCTCCGGCTTCCCGAGGTGACTTTCGGGCATGACGATGAGAGGCCCACGGCAATACGGTGCGTTGATGTCTTCCCTGCCATTTGTCTTTGCGAGTGTGATCGTCGGCGGGAGGGAGAGCTTGAGTGCGCTGAAGGCCGGTCGGAAAGCATTGAGCGAGGCTGTCACCGTGGCGATTTCCGCTGCGGAGAAATCCACCGCTTGCGCGCCGACATACACCGCAAACTCCGCCACGGAAGGAGGCTCCGCGCGGACGATGCGCGCGGCGCGGTCGAAGGGGCTCATGCGTTTCAAATAGGCGTCTTCTTTAGACAAAAGCACCGTCGCATCCTTTGCCGACGGCAGGACGAGGGTCGTGCCTGGCTGGAGCTCGATGTCCACAGCGCAGAGGGAGAGACTGAGGCACAGGAGTAAGATGAGAAAGCGCATATCTCTCCGCAGTAGCGATGGGTGCCCGTCTAGCCAAGCGGCAAGGCGCGACAATTTCCCGGCTAACGCTCTTGCCCTCGCGGGATTCTCCCGCCACACAAAACAAAATGAACCTACGCACTCTCGCACCACTCGCCCTCATCGTCGCTTGCGCTTCTGCCCACGCGCAGAAGCTCGAACTTCCAGCCAATGCTCATGTCACTTTCCTCGGCAACGCGCTCGCCGATCGGATGCAACATTCCGGCTGGCTGGAAACGCTGATCGCCCAGAAGTTTGCCGACAAGGATCTCGTTTTCCGCAATCTCGCCGTGGCCACGGACGAGGTGAATACGTGGCACCGCTCGGAGTCGTTCGGCTCGCGGGATGAGTGGCTGACCTGGACGGCGACGGATGTGATTTTTGCGTTCTACGGGTTCAACGAATCGTTCGCCGGATACGAGGGCGTGGCGAAGTTTAAGGAGAATCTGGAGAAGTTCATCAAGGACTCGGCGACCAAGAACCACGGCGGCAAGGGCGCTCCCAAGATCGTCCTTTTCTCGCCCATCGCAGCGGAGCGGCATCAAGACCCGAACTTCCCCGACCCGAAGGAAATCAACGACCGCTTGCAAACCTACGTGGCGGCGATGTCCGATGTGGCGAAGGCGAACGGCGTGCAGTTTGTGGACCTCTACACGCCGTCGCAGCAGCTCTATAAAGACGCGGCGGCAAAGGGGAAATCGCTGACGATGAACGGGCTTCACCTTACAGATGATGGCGAGAAAGCACTCGCGCCGCTCGCTTTCAAACAGCTCTTCGGGGAGGACGCTCCGGCGGCCAATGCAAAGCTCAATTCGGCGGTGACGGAGAAGAACTGGCAGTGGCATCAGCGCTACCGGACCATCGACGGTTACAACGTCTATGGTGGCCGCTCGCGCATGAGCTACAAAGCGAAGAGCAAAGACGGCAAAGAGGGACGCGCTTTCGTGAACAACGAAGTCATGCAGCAGGAAATGCAGCAGCGCGATGTAATGACGGCCAATCGCGACAAGCGCGTGTGGGCTGTGGCAAAGGGCGGCGACCTCGTGGTGAAGGACGACAATCTCCCGGATGTGGTGAAGGTGGAAACGAACAAGCCGGGCGACAAGCCGGACGGATCGTGGACTTACCCGACCGCTGCGCAGGTGCTCGACCGGATGAAACACGCGCCGGGCGTGAAGGTGAATGTCTTCGCCGATGAGTCGCAGTTTCCCGATTTGATCAATCCCGTGCAGCAGGCGTGGGACACGAAGGGTCGCTTGTGGGTCGCAGCGTGGACGACTTATCCCGAGGCGTGGCCGACGACTAAAAACTGGGATAAACTCATCGTGCTCGAAGACACGGACAAGGACGGCAAGGCTGATAAATGCACGACTTTCGTGGACAAGCTGAATGGTCCGACGGGGTTCACCTTCCACAAAGACGGTGTGATTTTGATGCAGGCGCCGGACTTGGTTTTCCTTCGCGATACAGATGGCGACGGCAAGGCGGATACGAAGGAACGCCTTGTAATGGGCATGGACAGCGCCGATTCGCATCACACAACGAATGCGCTCGGCCACGATCCGGGCGGCGCGATTTATTTGAGCGACGGCGTGTTTCACCGCACGCAAGTGGAGACGGCGGTCGGGCCGAAGCGGCATAGCGACGGCATCATCTGGCGCTTTGAGCCCGTGACCGGGAAGTTCGAGCAGTACGCGCCTTACGGCTACGCGAATCCGCACGGCAAAACTTGGGACCGCTGGGGCAACGGCGTCATCACCGACGCGACCGGCAACGCGAACTATTTCGACGTGGCGTTTTCCGGCTATCTGGAGAACGGGAAGCACGGCGGATACAAGGAATTCTGGAGCCGGCCATCGCGTCCGTGTCCTGCGACCGGCACGATTTCATCGCGCCATTTCCCGGATGACTGGCAGGGCGACTTCATGAATTTGAACGTCATCGGTTTGCAGGCCGTGACGCGTGTGGACGTGACACAGGACGGCTCGGGCATCAAAGGCACGACGGTGGAGCACATCGTCTCGGGCGACCCGGCGGAGTTGCCGACGTTCCGGCCCATCAGCGTGAGCACTGGACCGGATGGCGCGATTTATTTCGGCGACTGGGCGCAGACGATCATCGGTCACTTGCAGCACAATCTCCGCGACCCAAACCGCGACCACCAGCACGGCACGATCTACCGCATCACGTATGAAGGCCGTGACCTCGTGAAGACTCCGAAAATCGACGGACAGCCGCTCGAAGCGCTGCTCGATGTTTTGAAAATCCACGAGGACGGAACCCGCGAACTCGCGAAGGTGGAAATCAGCAAACACGATCCCGTCAAAATCTCCGAGGCCGTGAAAAAGTGGGTCGCCTCGCTCGATAAGAACGACAAGGAAGTTGAGCATCACCTACTCGAAGCCCTGTGGGTCCGGCAGTGGAACAACCTCGTCGATGCGGACCTGCTCAAGCGCGTCCTCTCGTCGCCCGAACCCCGCGCCCGGGCTGCGGCCGTGCGTGTTCTCGGCTACTGGCGCGACCGCGTTCCCGGCACGCTCGACTTGCTCAAAAAGGCCGCCGTGGACGAAG
Source organism: Prosthecobacter debontii (assembly GCA_945905735.1). Lineage (GTDB taxonomy): Bacteria > Verrucomicrobiota > Verrucomicrobiia > Chthoniobacterales > Chthoniobacteraceae > SXWH01. The sequence continues at coordinate 14,426 of CAMDQC010000037.1, forward strand.
ATGCGCGCGTCCGTCTGCACGCCGTTCGCGCCGCGAGTTTCTTCAACGGAGCCGACGTGACCACCGCGCTCGACGTTGCGTATTCCATCCTCACGAAAGAGACGGACTACTACCTCGATTACACCTTCAAAGAGACGCTCCGGCAGCTCAACACGCTGACCAAGGAGCCATATTTCCCGAAAGATCCCGCCATCGTCGCAGCCTACATCGGCAAGATGGACGACAAAGCGCTGAACGGCGCACCGGACCTGGAGCCTGTGCTCATCGCCCGCATCGACCGCAAAGGCACCGAGGCTACAAAGCGCGACCAGGCGCTCACCAAGCTCGCGAAACTCAAAAGCACGAGCAAAGCTGTGGAAGCCGTGAATGCACTGTCCCGCGGGGCCGCGAGCGCCGACGAGCTCGGCAAACTGCTCGTCACTGCAAGTGCTGCAGAACTCAAGGCTGCACGCCCTGCGCTCGAAGCTGCTCTTAAAAATAACCCTTCCGGCGGAGTGGGGCGCGCGATTTACGCCTCGCTCATCACCGCCGATGACGCGCCGACCGCCGTGTGGAATTCCGCGACCGACGCCGCCGCGAAGAACCGCGTGCTCGACTCGCTGGCGCTGATCGCGAATCCGCCGCTCCGCGCAAAGTTCCAGCCGATGCTTGCAGCAGCCATCGCTGACGGCGCCACTCGAGCATTCGCCTTCAAAGCGATGCCGCTCATGGGCCCGGAAAACGCCGCCGCAAATTTCACCGTCCTCGCCAACGCACTGCGCACAGGTCAGGACCGCACCGCAGCAGCTCGCGCGCTCATGCAGCTTCCACGCGATTCGTGGAATAAAGACGCTGCGGGTCCCGTTGCAGACGCTGTTGTGGCATGGGCCAAGACCGTCCCCGCAGGCGACCGCACCAAGCAAGACTACATCGAGACAACCAGCGCCGCGGCCGAACTCGCCGGGCTCACTGCCGATGCAGCCCGCATCCGTAAGGAATTGCGCTCACTCGGCGTCCCAGTATTCGTAATACACACCGTCCACGAGCAGATGCGGTATGACAACACGCGCATCGTTGTGGAAGTGGGCAAGCCCTTCGAACTCATCCTCGAAAACGGTGACACGATGCCGCACAACTTAGTCATCGTAAAACCCGGTCAGCACGAAAAAATCGGCACTGCCGCAGCCACCATGACGCCCGACAAGCTGGACAAACAGGGACGTGGCTACATCCCGAAGGATTGGGAAAAAGAAATCTTTGGCGCGACGAAAGTCATCGAGGCCGGACAGAAAGAGACGATCAAAGTCACCGCGCCAACGACCGAAGGCGAATACGAATACGTCTGCACGATGCCCGGCCATTTCGTCGTGATGTGGGGCAAACTCATCGTCACGAAAGACGTGGACTCTGCCCTCGCCGCCAGCGGAACCGGAGCCTCCGCCGGAGCGCCGCACGGGCACGAGAAGAAGTAGGAGCAAACAAAGCACAGAGCGCCCGGGGCTACCACTCCGGGCGTTTTGTTGCACCGAGATTCGCAGCCTGATGGTCACCGGAATCTACGTCGTTCCGCTCCCGATTATTATCGAAGCCCAACATCGTCTTCCTCCTCGCCGCATGGGCCGCCGCGCTTCCGAAGACATACGAAAAGACCAGAGACAAACTGGATTGAGATGACCATAACCAGCGCCACATTCTGCACTATGAAACAACCGCTCCTCGCACTCGCCACTTTGCTTCTCGCATCGCTGGTCACACTTCACGCTGACGCCAAGCCAAACATCATCTTCATCATGGCCGATGATCTCGGGTGGACGGACACCGCGACCTACGGCAGCAAATACTACGAGACGCCGAATATTGACCGACTCGCGGCGCAGGGCATGAAGCTCCTCAGCCATCACCATTGTCAAAATTGCACGCCCACTCGCGCGGCTTTGTTGAGCGGGCAATACGGCGCGCGCACTGGCGTTTACACCGTCGGAGGTATCGGCCGGTTTGACTGGAGTTCGCGTCCGCTGCGGCCCGTGGACAACGTCACCGAGCTGCCGCTCGACCGCGACATCATCGCCAAGCAGCTCAAGGCTGGCGGTTACGCGACGGGGATGTTTGGGAAATGGCACATTGGCGAAAGGGGCGAGTTTCTTCCCGGCAAGCGCGGCTTCGACGAAGCGATCGTGAGCGCGGGCGTCCACTTCAATTTCGCCACGAATCCGAAGACCGATTATCCAAAGGGCCAATACCTCGCCGACTTCCTCACCGACAAAGCGGTGGATTTCATCACACGCCACAAAGACGAACCGTTCTTCCTCTACCTCCCGCATTTCGGGGTGCATTCGCCGCATCAAGCGAAGGCCGATCTTGTCGCGAAGTTCAAACCAAAGGCTGGCGTCGGCGGTCACAATAATCCGACTTACGCCGCTATGATCGCCAGCGTGGATGAAAGCGTGGGCCGCGTGATGAAGACGCTCGATGACTTGAAACTCGCCGACAACACCGTGCTCATCTTCACCAGCGACAACGGCGGAGTGGGCGGCTACGACCGCCCGGACGGCCTCATCCGCGAGCCGGGCAAAGAAGGGAAGGCCAAAAAGACAACGGCCAATGACGAAGACGGCGGCGGCATCACCGACAACGCGCCGCTCCGCAGCGGGAAGGGGAGTCTCTACGAAGGCGGCACACGCGAGCCGTTCATCGTCCGCTGGCCGGGCGTGACGAAGCCCGGCTCCACCAGCGACGTGCCGACCGCGCACGTGGATATTTTCCCGACCTTCCTCGAACTCGGCTCCGCACCCAAACCTCGCCAGGTGCTCGACGGCGAGAGCCTTGTGAAACTCCTCCGCGACCCCTCAGCGAAGCTCCAGCGCGACGCGATTTTTCAGCACTTCCCCGGCTACCTCGGCTCGGGCCCCGGCCTCTGGCGCACCACTCCGGTCAGCGTGATTCAAGCGGGCGACTGGAAACTCATGGAGTTTCTCGAAGACGGAAAGCTCGAGCTCTACAATCTCCGCGAGGACATCGGCGAAACGAAGAACCTCGTCGCCGACATGCCGGACAAAGCGAAAGAACTCCACGCCCGCCTCGTCGCCTGGCGCAAGGAAGTGAACGCGCCGATGCCGACGAAGAACGACGGAACCGCCGCCGGTGGGGCTGCGAAGAAAAAGGGGAAGGGGAAAGGCAAGGAGGGCACCACTCCACCATGAATCCACACACAACTTATGAAACACATCCTCACGCTGCTCTCCGCTCTGCTTCTATCACCGTTGGCCGAGACCCAAGCCGCCGACGCACGCAAGCCGAACGTCGTCTATCTCTTCGCCGACGATCTCGGCTGGAGTGACATCAGCGTGCATGCGGGCGGCAGTATCCCGACGCCGAATATCGACAAGCTTTTTGCGCAGGGCGTCGAGCTGAAGAACTTCATGGGCTGGTGCGTGTGTTCGCCGACTCGCGCGATGCTGCTTACGGGGCGGCATCCGTTTCGCGTCGGCACCGGGCCGGAGGTCGGAGGCGAACTGGCGAAAGACGAAACCACGATCGCCGAGGGCTTCAAAGCGAACGGCTATCGCACCGGCGTCTTTGGCAAATGGCACAACGGCGAGGACCCTGATACCGCGGAGTATCGGGCGGCTTATGCCGAGGCCTTCGCGGCGATGCCGAACAAGAAATTCAAAGGCGGGCTCGGCGTGAACGAGCATGGCTTCGATGAAGCGTGGGTCTTTTACGGCGGCGGCGCGGACTATTTTACGCGACGCACGGCGGGCGGCAGAGGGCCGGTGAGCTGGTGGCATAATCGCGAGTTTCGCGCGCAGGACGCGGGCTACACGGAGGAATTCATCGTCCAGCACGCGATGGAGTTCATTCGTGAGAATAAAGACCGACCGTTCTTTTGCTACGTCCCTTTCCACCTCGTACACGCACCATTGCAGGCAAAGGAAGCCGACCTCAAGGACGTGGACCCGAAGGTCACCGACGAAACGAAGCGCACTTACGCCGCTATGGTGCAGGCCTTGGACAAGAACGTCGGCGCCATCCTCGGCGAACTCGACAAGCTCGGCCTGCGCGACAATACGATCGTCGTCTTCACCAGCGACAACGGCGCGAACAAAGACGGAAGCAACCTCCCGTTTCGCGGCGGCAAACACAGCGTTTATGAAGGCGGCACGCATCTACCCACGGTGATTCATTGGCCGAATGGCAAAGTCACCAGCCGCACTTGGGGCGGCCTTTGCGGCGCGCTCGATATGTTCCCGACTTTGATGGCGATGGCCGATTTGAAGATGCCCGAGACGCGCCCGCTCGACGGAAAAAACATCTGGCCCGCGCTGCGCGACAACGCCGCGAGCCCGGTCGAAAGCTACTACTGGGCGTGGCACAACGAAGACGCCATCCGCACCGCCGACTGGCGCATGCACCGCTTTTTCGATCGCGCCGAGCTCTACGACATCCGCACCGACATCGGCGAAACGAAGAACGTCGCCGACGCCAATCCCGACGTGGTGAAAACGCTCACCGCGAAGATGAACACTTGGTCCGACTCGCTCGGTGCCGCGCTCACGCACCAGCCGCCGCCCGCGAAGCTCGACGCCAAGCCCGCGCCGGAAGGCGAAGTGCTGGAGGTCACCGTGACCGTCACCGCGCAGGCCAAATTAAACGACCGACTGATTGTTCCCGTCGCAAGCTTCGACCGCAGTCAATTCGCCACCGACCACATCGAATACGACATCGCCATCGCAGCCGACAGCCTGCGTCGGGGCTTTTACTACTCACCGCTCAAAGGCAACGACAGCAAGGCCATCACGATAAATTTCAAGCGCGGTGAGGGCATCGATCAGTTCGGGCGCGAACAGTCCATGTCCCCCGAAGTGCAGGGCGGCCCCGGCGTTTGGGAGCATCGCATCATCGGCCTGTGCAGCAGCGCCCCCGGCTCGCTGCCCCGCCACGGTCTCGTCTTCAAAGGCGGCAAACCCGGCACCTACAAAGTCTATCTCGACAACCTCCGCATCCGCCACGCCGACGGCAGCACCACGCCGATTTGGGCGAGCGGAAAAGACACGCGCTTTAAGAAGATTGCCGATAGTGAATTGTTCACCAGCGCCGCGGTGCGTAGCGTGCCAGCCTCCGAAGTTCATCCATAGGTATCCGCATGTTCCCTCTCAAAACTCTTTCCCTTCTCACAGCCCGGCTGGGTGTTCGCGTGCTCAAATCCAACGTTGCAGTGCTTCCAGCGTGTCCGAGGGCTTTGTGTTGAAGCAGATTTTTGAACGCGGGGCGTGTTCATGGACGACGTTGATCAGCTTTTCAAACAGGAGGAAGTTGCTCGCCACGGTACGGACGCCCGCGCCAATCATGACGCAGTCGAACTGCCGCCGTTTGAGGTGCGCGGTGACCACCGCCTCCGCCGTCTGGCCAAAGTCGGTAAGACAATGCTCTGCGTCATAGCCGAGAGCCTTCAGCCCTTCCTCGCCGGCCTTGAATCCCGCCAACACCTTTTCGGCCGTCATGCCGGGAAACGCCGCATAGTTGGGATCCGAGAAATCAATCAGTGACGGGTCCAACCCAATCATCAGTGCGCTCTTCCTTGCGGGTTCATCGGAGGTTTGCGAGGCAGTTTGCGGTTCAGGATTCATATTCAGACGGTTCGATTCACCGGCATTGCTTGTGACGTGCAAGGCGCGAGCGGGCAATTGATATATCGCGTTTTGAGCAAATGGCAGAGCGTCTGCAGCCGTAATCTGCCATTCTGGGAACGGAAGAAGCCGCTACGAGTTGAGACGCCAGAGCGTAAAGTTCAGCCACGAGGCGAAGGCGACCCATGCGACGTAAGGAGCCATGAGCCATCCAGCAAGCGGCACCACATTTGCAAACACCCTCGCTGTGGCAATGACGGCGGCGAGCAGCAGAATGATTTCCGCAAAGGCCAGCGCGGGCATTTTCAAACCGAAGAAAATCGGCGTCCATGCGGCGTTGAGTGCGAGTTGCACGGCGTAGAGCAAAAGCGCGTGGCGCTGCACGGCCCAGCCGCCGCGCCGCCATACGAGCCACGCTGCGGTCGCCATCGCGACATAGAGCATGGTCCACACCGGGCCAAACAGCCACGAGGGCGGATTCCACGAAGGCTTTCGCAGCGAGGCATACCACTCGCCGGGCAACGTCCACGCACCGAGTGCGGGCGCGACAAAAGTGACGACGATGCACACGGCAAGGGCCGCAGCGTTTTTCCAGTTCGGTTGGTTTTCCATGGGCAGTTGCTGTGAATGATCACCCGAAGCAGGTCGCTCCGCGATGAACTTCTCCGCCTCATTTTGCAGGAGTCTTGCTGGTTTTCCAGCCATCCACCGTGAGTTCGCCATTCACGCCGCATTGGAATTTCAGCGGTTGCTCCGGGCCCGCAGGCTTGCCGGTTTGTGCGTTCGTGTAGCGGGTCGTGTCGGGGACGTTGGTGAGTTTGTTGTTCTCCACAGTCGCGCCGCCGCTCGCGTCGTTGCGGAAAAGCGGGCGCGCTGTGCCGATGCACTCGATGACATTCCCGGTGAAACTGAACGTCTTGAAGTCGCTCTTGTCGTTGAAGCCGAACAGCCCTTCCGTGCGCGGCGTCTTCGTGGTGCGGGCGATGATGTGATTGTTCCGCACTTCGAGATTCGCGTAGGGCTCGTTCATCCACATCACACCGCGGCCGGGATTATTCACGAGATTGTTGTGAAAACTGGCGGGGCCTTTCGCGGGCACATTGCCGAAAGCCGAGATGAGGTTCCCGCCGTCTTTCGCTGGATCGAAGTCGAAGAGGTTGTGATCGATTTCCACGCCGTTGCGGACGAACTCGATGGAGTAGCCATCCTTGAAATAGTTGTGATGGATGTGAAACGTGCGCCCGCTGGCCGGAACCGGGCCACCCGCATATTTCGGAATCGAGACTGCCGAATGCAGGATGTTGTGGTCGATTTCCACATCCTCATCGCCCTCGAATGGCAGCTCGATCGAGAACCCGGCCTCGATCGTGTTGTGATGAATGTGCACGCGCTTTGCCTGCCGGCCTTTCACGCCATAGAAATGCTCATTGGGTGCGGTCTTGGTGACGAGAAACCGGTTGTTCCAGATTTCCGTGCCCGCCATCCAAATACCAAAAATCGCGCCGCCAGTGATTCCGCCTTTCACGCCCGGCTTGCCCTTTTCCCAGCGCTGCCCGGCATCTACAAATGTGCAGCCGTTTATTTTCGCCTTCTTCATCGAATACGTGCGGATGCCGTTGTTCATGAAATCCTCGATGCGAAGATTGTGAAAATGCAGCTCTTGATTCCCAAAGCCAAAGATCGCCCCGTGCATTTTCGGGCCGGTGAGCGTGAGATGCGAAACGGTGATCCCTTCGGCCTTATCCGCGAGACGGAGCAAGTAGCCGCTGCGGTCAAACTTCTGAAAGTTCGTCTCCGGGTCCGGCAGCGTGTCCGGGCTGGCCGTCCAAGTCTCCGCGTTTGTGATGATGGTCTTCCCGATGCCCGCGCCATTGAGCGTGACTCCCGATTTCAAATCGAGCGGCTGCGCCAGCCGGAACGTGCCTTCCGCCAGCTCGATGATCGCCCCGCTCTTTCCCTCCGCGACCGCTGTCACCAGCGCCTCCACGGAATTGACGCGCTGTGCCGTCGCGGGCGATGCCAGCACGAGCGAGAGACCGACGATGGTTGCGGTGAAGAGCGATGAGACTTGCATGGTTGTTCCGTCACAGAAGCCGATCACCACATGCTGTCTTAGCCAATCAACGCGATTGCGTGAGCCACGACTCCGGCAGTCGCGTTCCCAATCACGGACTCGCATTTTGGATGTTGCTGAAACCCGGCTATTTCCCCGTGAACCATCCGCTGGCGAGCGGGTCCGTGGAGACGAAATCGAGGAGGAGTCGCGCGACTTTTTCCCGACCGCTCTCAGACGGGTGCGTACCGTCCTGGACGAAATCGGACCGCTCCCAGATCAAAGGATTCGTTTTGCGTCCGTGCGTCCCGTCGGCCCAAAGGTAGGGGCCCCAAAGCAGAACCGGGGATTTGTCCGGGGCGAGTGCCGCGTCGCCTTTCATCTGGCGCTGAATGAGCCAGCGGGCCGCAAACGCACTCTCGTAGGCGTAAGGCTCCGGGTTGAGCGCCGAGGTCGCGTATCCGCCGTAGATGCGGCTGCCGAGATAGACCACGCGAAGGTTTGGGAACTGGGCGCGGGCGTTGTGAAGGACTGCCTCGGTGTCTTTCTCCAGCTTGCGTCCGTGGTCGGCGAGCGGTCCGCGCGGGGCCTTGTTGGCGAGCTTTACCCATGCGACTTGCACCTGCTCGGGAGTCACTCCGGCGGCGCTGATTCGCTGAAGTGCAGTCTTCCACGGCCCGCCATCGCGCGGCACCCACTCGGCCATCGCCTGCCCGCCTTGCGCGCAATCGACGATGGTCAATGCGGACGACTTTCGCGCATCCGCGTCGGCGATGCGTTTGAACGTGGAGAACTCCTGAGTCGCGTTTGACATACTGATGGAGACGAAAACGATCCGTCCGTCCGGAGATGGCTGCCCGCTCTTGTCGAGCGGCTGCACCTTCGCCAACGCGGCGCGTGCGGTCTTCTCGTGCTCTGCCGGCGGGGTATTCTTCCCACCGCCGTAGAGTCCGCCGTCCTCGCCTTGATACCGGGCGTCCGCAGACATGTCGGTGAGCGGGATGAGCCCTTCCGGCGGCTTTGGCAAAGGACCAGGCCGAGGCTGCTGCCGGGCGCGGGCTGCCTTGGCGCGGTCGTAGTATGCCTGGTCATCGGGTGCCAGTTTCTCGCCGCGTTGGGCTCGCTGATGCAGCGTCTGGGCGCGCGCCCAGTCGATGGGTTCCTCTTTACCGGCAGGCTGCTGGGCGAGCGCGGACAAGATGAGTGCGGTCCAAAGAAGAAGGGTAGTTTTCATATATCCGAAAAACCCCGGACACCGCGGTGAGTTGCGAAAACAGTGCGTCCGGCTGAAGGCTGGCGGTGAACAAGATTTCCGCCACAGCGCGGAATGCTTTAGGCCGTTTTACGCGACGCGACGACCCTGATGGCACCGGTGCTCCGCACGGATGCCATCAGAATAGTTTACGCGTTGCGGCTTGGTTCGTTGAAGTCATCGCGAAGTCATCTTTGCTTGCGGATTGCCTCCAAGGCGAGACCCCATGCACCCGGCGGAACCGGCATACTGTCGCGGCGGGACTTCGCGCTGACCAGACGGACCACCGAGCCATACGCCGCAACGACACCTGCATCCGGCGGCAGCGACGCCAGTCGTGGGGCCAGCACGATGCGTGAAAGCGTATCAAGCACCGTCTCGGGATTCGCGACGCCTTGGCTGACAATCTCCGCGTTACGGACGCGCAAGCCGCGCACGAGCGCTTCGCGGGCGCGGGGTAGATCGGCGTCGTCATCCGGCAAGACGGCGACTAACGACGCCAAGCCGCGCAGCAGGATGTAGTGATAAACGAGGCGAGCGTTGTGCCGGTCGTTCCACCGCCCGCTATACGGCCCCTCCGTGAGCTGTCCCGGATAAACTCCCAGCCGCGCTTTTTCTTTTGCAGCGTCGAGATACTTGCGCTCGCCGGTGACGTGAAACATCTCTGCGAGTAGGAAAACGGCGAAGCTGTTGTAATTCCAATTCTTTACCGCAGGCGCAGCGGTGGCCCAATCTGCCGCCGCGCGAGCGGAGTGAAGGTATTTCTCGTCATGGGTTGCCTCGTAACATCGCAGCACGGCCACACCCGCGAGACCGTTGTCGAACTGCAAGTCCCCATTGTCATCGTCGGTGATAAACCAGCCGTTCTGAAGCACCTCATCCAGCCGTCCCTGCGAAGTTGCCTTGGCGATCCCTTGCTCAGCAAGCTCGCCTGAGCGGCCACCCTTGCCGCGCATGGCCGGGTAGGGAAAACAACCGTGCCCGCCCTGCTCCTGCGCCCAGACCAAGAAATCCGCCGCCTCGCGTGCGACTTTTAGCAGGCGATCGGGATGTTCGCAGCCCGCCCGATGGGCTGCCAGACAGCCCTCCACCACGGACGCCACCATGCGAAGCGGGTAAGGCATATCTTGCGTCTTCGGGCGCTTCGTCCACCACGACTCTTTCTCCAGTCGTTCGAGCATCGGGGTGAAGGCTCGCTTGGCTTCTTCGGCAGTTAGCCGTGTCGCATCACTCGGGACTGGAGAAAATTTCGCTTCGTTGTCAGGCACGCCCGCCTTGGAACCGAGGAGACGCGTGTATTCGCTGCTCAGGCGCTCGACCTCCTGGACGTTCTTGTTGCGTTGAGCGGCGGCCATGTCGCGGCGAGTCTGCTCGCGTCCCGGTGCGTCATCCGAGCACCCGGTCGCTAGGGAAACCAACGTGATAGCGACGGTAAGAAGAAGATGGTTCATGTGATGTGTGTCACTGATGACGCCGCTTCGTGCGGATTTGTTACGGCGTAGCGACGCCTAACGATTGGATCGCGAACAAATCCGTGGGTTTTCGACGATCGCCTTTATCGCCGACAGTTTTGTTGGACTATTATAGGGCCGGGAGTTGATGCGCGTCGCTTTAGGCGCAAATGGCGGAATCGCGCAAAAAGATTGCGGCGCTGATGGCGAAGATTTCGCCTTCGCAGTGGGGTCAGGTGGAGCGGCGGGTGAATGGGGTGTCGATGGTGACGGTGATTCGGATGGCGAGGGATTACGATTGCGGATCAGTTTGGTGTGGCGACGGGCGGAGCGGAGCGCTATGGTTGTGTCGAGGAGATCGTTCCATTATCCCCGACATCTGAAAGCCACGAGCGCTCGCAACTTTCCGAACGAATTGTCCGAAACCGCCCACTCCGGTGCCGTTACCGTGACGTGAAACGAACTCCAATCGCTCTTCTTCTTTTGTCGCTCTGCAATTTCGTCTGCCTGGCACCGGGAGCCGGCGCGCCTGCAATCAAGCCGAACATCGTCTATATCCTTGCCGACGACCTCGGTTATGGCGATGTGCATTGCCTCAATCCCGAGCGCGGGAAAATCGCGACGCCGCAGCTCGACAAGATGGCGGGGGAGGGGATGATCTTCACGGACGCGCACAGCAGTTCGTCCGTCTGCTCGCCGACGCGCTACGGCATCCTCACTGGACGCTACAACTGGCGGTCGCGACTCCAGAGCGGCGTGCTCGATGGCTACGTGGAACCGCTCATCGCAGCGGACCGGCTCACGGTGCCTGCGCTGCTCAAGCAGAACGGCTATCACACTGCGATCATCGGCAAGTGGCACCTCGGCTACACCATCGAAGGACAAGGCAAGTCCGGCGGGGGAAAGGGAAAACTTGAAGGCGCACCGATGGGCGCAATCACACGAGACGGTCCGCTGACCCGCGGCTTCGACGAGTTCTTCGGATTTCACCACGCACGGATGATGAAGTCGGTTTTTGAAAATGATCGCGTCACGCAAATCATCGAGCCCGTGGACATCCTGCCGGCGCTGGTGAAGCGCAGCACCGAGCACATTGCGACGCGAAGCAAAGCCGGGCAGCCGTTCTTTCTCTACGTGCCGCTGAACTCGCCACACACACCGATCGTTCCTGCGAAGGAATGGCAGGGCAAAAGCGGACTCGGCGAATACGGCGATTTCGTGATGGAGACGGACTGGGCCGTGGGCGAAATCCTCGCCGCCATCGACAAGGCAGGCATCGCAGACAACACGCTCGTGATTTTCACCAGCGACAACGGTTGCTCGAAGGCCGCCGGAATTAACGCACTGGAAAAACAAGGCCACTACCCGAGCGCGAATCTGCGGGGCTCCAAGGCGGACATTTGGGAAGGCGGACATCGGACGCCCTACCTCGTGCGCTGGCCGGGAAAAGTCAAAGCGGGCTCGCGCAGCGGACAGATCATCTGCCACACCGACCTCATGGCGACGTGCACGGAACTCCTCGGCGCGAAACTGCCTGACACCGCCGGTGAAGACAGCGTGAGCATCCTCCCCGCGCTCCTCGGAACCGACAAAGCGCCGCTGCGAGAGGCCGTCGTGCATCATTCCATCAACGGCTCGTTTTCCATCCGCCAAGGAAACATGAAGCTGGAACTCTGCGCCGACTCCGGCGGCTGGACCGCGCCGACGCCCGGCAGCAAGGAATCCAAATCTCTCCCGCCCGCTCAACTCTACGACCTCGGCACCGACCTCGCAGAATCGAAAAACCTCCAAGCCGAGCGCCCCGAAGAAGTCGCCCGTTTGTCGAAGCTGCTGGAGCAGTATATCGCCAACGGACGAAGCACTCCCGGCGCGAAGCAGACCAACGACGCGCCGATCGAAGTGCGGAAAAGACATCATGTCCGGCGGAAAACAGCCCGGCGCAGCGAAAGAGAAGTAACCGAACCCACCACATGAAGACATTTTTTCACGCTGTTTGCGGAATCCTTTTACTCATCGCCCCCATCCGTGCGGAACAGCCGCTCAATGTCGTCGTGCTCTTCGCCGATGACTGGCGGCACGACACGCTCGGCTGCGCGGGGAATCCGGTGGTGAAAACGCCAAGCCTCGATGCGCTGGCGGGTGAAGGGGTGCGGTTCACGCGCAACTGCGTCACCACCTCCATCTGCGGCGTGAGTCGGGCGACGCTCTTCACCGGGCAGTGGATGTCGCGGCATGGAAATCAGGCGATGAAGGAATTCAAGACACCCTGGGCGGAGACGTATCCTGGCCTGCTGCGAGCCAAGGGATACTTCACCGGACACGTCGGCAAATGGCACAACGGAAAATTTCCCGCGCACGAGTTCGACTTCGGTCGCTCCTACCACGGCTCGCACTGGATGAAGGAGCCGGACGGCACGAAGATCCACGTCACGCAGAAGAACGAAAACGACGCGCTGGAATTCCTCCGCACGCGCCCGACGGACAAGCCATTCTGCCTCACGCTCGCGTTCATCGCCACGCACGCGGAGGACAGTAATCCGCTGCAATACCTGCCGCAGCCGCAGAGCATGGAACTCTACAAAGACGTGACCATTCCCGTGCCGCCGAACGCGACCGAGGAATCGTGGAAACGGATGCCGCCCTTCTTTGACAAGAGCAATACGGGCCGCCATCGCTGGGGCTGGCGCTTCGACACTCCGGACAAATACCAGACGATGATGAAGAACTACTACCGCCTCGCGACCGATGTGGACGCGACGTGCGGACGCGTGCTGGAGGAGTTGAAGAAGCAGGGGCTGCTCGACAACACGCTCGTCATTTTCACCACCGACAATGGCTACTTCCACGGCGAGCACGGGTTGGCCGACAAATGGTATCCGCACGAGGAAAGCATCCGCGTGCCGCTCATCGTGCGCGACCCGCGCATGGCTGCTGAAAAACGTGGTGCCACGAACCCAGAGCTTACTTTGAACGCGGACCTTGCGCCGACTATCCTCGCCGCCACGGGAACGCATGCTCCCGCACGGATGCAGGGCCGCGACATCGCGCCGCTTTATCTCGCGAAGGAAGCCCCATCGTGGCGCACGGAGTTTTTCTACGAACACGCCGAAGGAGCCAAGGGACGCATCCCGGCGTCGGAAGCTCTCGTTCGCAAAGATGAAAAATACATGTTTTGGCCAAACGCGAACTACGAACAGCTCTTCGACCTCGCCAGCGACCTCGGAGAGAAGAAAAACCTCGCCGCGAAGCACCCTGAAATCGCCGCCCGACTCCGCGCCAAACTCACCGCGTGGTGCGCCGAACTCAATCCGCCCGGCCTCGCTCTGGGCCCGATGGCTGCGACGTGGAACGATTACTACGACCATTACCTCGAAGGCAAAACCGTCGCCGCGCCGCCGGGAAAAAAGCGCACCGAACCGCAGGACACCAACGGCTGGCTGGCACGCAACGGCACACTCACCGCAAAGGACGGCATCCTCACGCTCACGGCAGAAAAAGGTGCGGCTTTTCTAGTCCGCACCGGCCTCGATGTGAAAGGCCCCGCCACCGCGAAAGTGACGCTGAAAGCCGCGACGAGCGGTGAAGCCGCATTTGCATGGCGCACCGCTGAACAGAAAGACTTCCTCCCCGAAAACCGCGCCACATTTTCCGTCACGGCATCCGACGACTGGGCGACGAACGAAGTCCCGCTCCCCGCCACCGGCACCATCATCCACGTGCGCCTCCATCTGCCCACCGGAACCACGCTCCTGCGAGACATCAAAATCAACTCCCCCACGAAATGAAATCCATCCACGCCCTTCTCATCATTCTGCTGTCCCCATTCTGCTGTCTCCAAGCAGCCCAGCCCAATGTCATCGTCATCATCACCGACGATATGGGCTTTTCCGACATCGGACCTTATGGCGGGGAAATCGCGACTCCGAATCTCGATAAGCTCGCGGCGGGCGGGGTGAAATTTTCGCAATTTTATAACTGCGCGAAGTGCGAGCCGAGTCGCGCGTCGTTGCTCACGGGGCAGCAATTTTGGACGAAGAATCCGAACGTGGCTGTGCGCAAGGATACGCCGAATATGGGCGAGGTGCTGCGGCAGGCGGGCTATCGGAACGCGATGGTCGGCAAATGGCATGTGGATGGAAATCCTTTCCAGCGCGGCTTCGACCGGCACTTTGGATTTATGGGCGGTGGGACGAATTCTTTTCGCGGCGACGACTCATTCACGCTCGATGGCAAACCGTGGCCGGTGCCGGAAAAGGATTTCTATGTGACGACTGCGCTGACGGATTACGCGGTGAAATTTATCCGCGAAGAAAAGCAGGCGCATCCAGACCAGCCGTTCTTTATGTATCTCGCCTACAATGCGCCGCACGCGTCGATTCAGGCTCCGGCGGCTGAGGTGGCGAAGTATCGCGGAAAGTATCTCAAAGGCTGGGATGTGTTGCGGAGCGAGCGGTTTGAAAAACAGCAGTCGCTCGGGCTGGCTGGGCCGGGATGGAACTTCCCGGTGCGACCCGCAAACCTGCCCGCGTGGGATTCGCTCGATGCGAAGAGTCAGGATTTTGAAGACCTGCGCATGGCCACTTACGCGGCGATGGTGGATTGCGTGGACCAAGGCGTGGGCCGCGTGATGCAGACGCTCGATGAACTCAAGCTGCGGGAAAATACGCTCGTGATTTTCCTGAACGACAACGGCGCGAGTCCGAATGATCGCGTGCGGCGGGGCGAGTTTGGAACTCCCCGAGCGAACTGGAATGTCGGGCTCGGCTGGGCGGTCGCTTCGACGACGCCGTTCAAATTTTACAAGCGCAGTCAGCATAACGGCGGCATCACCACGCCCTTCATCGCGCACTGGCCAGCGGGCATCGCGCCGCGTGCGAAGTATGAGGACCAAGCGTGCCATCTTATCGACATGATCCCGACTTTGCTCGATGTCGCGGGCGGCAAATATCCGGCGGACTTTGGCGGAAAACAGCATCCGCCGCTGCCGGGCCGCTCCTTTCTCCCGATCCTGACAAAAGCGGAAACGCTGCCCGCGCGGACGCTGCATTTCTCGCTCTTCAACAACCTGGCGCTCATCCACGGCGGCTGGAAAATCGCCACGTCGTACGGCCAGCCATGGCAGCTCTATGACCTCACGAACGACCGCACCGAGACGCGCGACCTCGCCGCCGCGCAGCCGGAGAAACTCGCGGAGCTGCTCGCCTTGCAAAAGGAATTCAGCGCCCAGCCCGACGTGGGGCTGCGGCTGAGCGAGGGCGAGCCGGAGCCGGAGTATGCGCCGCCTTTCCGCCCCGATGGAACCAACGGTCCTGGCTCGAACGAGGATGTGGCCGACGCGGCGCTCACGTATCTCCTCACGAAAGAACGCGCGGCTGGCCGGCAGTTGAGCGAAGCGGAAATCTCCAGCATCAAAGCGCAGGCGGCGAAGACTCCGAACGCCGGAAGAAAGAAGAAAGCCGCCAAAGCGCAGAAGGGTTCCGAGGGACAGCGGCTGAAAAATTGATTTTGCTCTTGGATTCAGGATTGGAGCGAAATTTGCCGATCTACGTGACTTGTGATTAGTCGAAGCCGGTTCGCGATTCATCACGGCGTGATGGTCACGTTCAGGCGGATGAATTTTTGCGAGTCCGGTGCGATGCCTCACCACCGCAGACGATTCCTCACAGAGCGCTGCGGACTTGATTGACGAGTTCGTCCGCTTTTTCCCCATCGGTCCAGCGGGAGACGGGCTCCGCCGTGTCACCCACGATTAGTTCCATCTGTTTCATGGTGCGCGAGTTACTGCTGCCGCAGACGACGGCCCGGATGTCGGTTACGGCGGCGCGTGGAAAAACGCGTTCCTTAAGAACGAGACCGTGCCGCGATGTGCGGATGGCGATTTCCGACTCGGTACCCTCGATGCGGGTTTCGCAATTGCGGGTTTTGTTGAGCCAGACCGCGAGCGCGATGCCCGCGGTTGCCATGGCTGCGCTCATCAGCGTCCAAATGATGCGGAAGCCTCGAGTGAAGAATCCGTCGATAATCCTGAAGAATGTCGGAGAGTGATTCTCAGGCAAGCCGGTGGGCGGATCGATGACGAAGATGCCGACACAGACGAATCCGGCTCCCATGAGCATGAGCATGATGGCGAGTCCCCAAAGGTTGTTGCTGGATTTCGGGAGGGGAAAAGAGAAGAATGACTGGCGAGCTGAATCCCGCGGAAGCGCAGCGGTCGATGCGCGGGTGCCGAGCACCACAAGCCGCAGGTCCGCGACGAGCCAGGCCTTTTCGTCGTCCGTGAGGGCGGAGCCGAAGCGCAGTTTGCCCTGGCTGCCCTCGATTTCGATGCCGTGGACGGGCGCATAGTTCTGCTGATAGAGCTCCACCGCGGCGATGGAGGTGATGCGTTCCGCCAGTAGGGACTTGTCCCTGACCCCGCCGAAGAATTCGCGCCGCAGGGAAATGGTGTGTCGGTTCGCAGTCAGCCGGTGTTTGGCGTACTTGTTCCGGCATCCGGCGTAGAGGAAGCCCAATCCTACGACCCAGAAGACTCCGAAAAAGAGGATGATCGGCAGTTGCGCTAGAAAGCCGTCATTGGATTTGTATCCGCCCTCGCCAAAGAGGAACGCCCCGCTGAGCGGCGCAGTGATCGAGCACCATAGGATGCCAAAGATGAGAAGACCGCCGGATTTTCCGCTGGCGGGGATGTTCCACACTACTGAGCCGCTCGGATCAGTTAGGCGGGTAATCTTCGTGTTGGCGGGCGGTTGGTCGGGGTTGCCCGCCCGTCCACCGGGTTTCGCCGCAGCGGACCACTCAAAGGCGGAGGCTTTCGTTGCGCAGTGAGGGCAGGTGATTACGTCTTTCGAGGCGACAGGAATAGCGGTGGGCTTGGCCCCGCAACCCGGACACGCAAGGTCTCCGCGTTTTACGGCGGCCTTGAAATTGGCGGTTTCGATCAATTTAAGCAGCTTGCTGAACATGAGCGTCGGTTTTTCGGGAGCGGCTGTCTTTTACACAGCGGAGGAATGGAAGCGAGTGGGATATATTAAGTCAGCCATGGCCGGGTGTGATTAATTCTACTTTGTTAGTAGGTTTGCACCGCAGAGACGGGAAGGGCGCAGAGAATCGAATTCCAAAGAAAACCTCTGCGTTTCTCCCGCCCCTGCGGTGCAAATCAAAGCAAGTCACAAAGTAGAATTAAAAGTGGAATAGCGCCCGATTCCACACCTCCCATTTTGATCGAAAAAACCCGGTTGCGGGAGCTGTTTGAAGGCTTCCAACATCCGGGGGAATGGATGACAACTCCCATCACCTGATGCTCACCATTTTTCGCACGCTGCTCATTCTCGCCTTTGGCCTCGTTTCTGCCGCTGCTGCGGAGCCGAGGAATATCCTGTTCATCTACGTCGAAGACCTCGGCTACTACACGAGCGAACGTGCGGTGCGGGAGCCGAACACGCGCATCACCGGACTGAAGACGCCGAACATCGACAAGCTGGCTGCGGAGAGCGTGAACTTCACGCGCGCCTTTGTCGGGCAGAGTGTTTGTTCACCGAGCAAGGGCGCGATTCACAGCGGGCTGCTGCCACACGCGAACGGCATTTGGCGAAACGTCCACAACGCGCATCCGAAGCTCGGCGGGCCGGAGAAGTGGATTCCGCTGCCGAGTCCGCTGACCAAGGAAAACGACCCGACCTTTCTCGCCGTGCCGGGGATGCACGAAGACCTGCCAAACATCATCCAGCGGCTCAAGGCGGGCGGCGTCTATTGTGCGCTCTCGGGCAAGCTCCACGTCCAGCCGGCGCGGAACTTTCCGTATGATGTGTTCGTGAAGAACGACGACCTCGATGCAGTCATCAAGGCTGCCGGAGACAAGCCGTGGTTCTTTTGGTGCAATCCCGGCGACACGCACGCGCCGTGGTGGAAGCATGTGCAGAGCAAGCTCACCGATCCGAAAAACAGCAACTCCGCGCCGAGCGATGTGGACCCCGCCGCGCTCACGATGCCGCCGTGGTTGCCGGACACGCCCGCTGCACGCGTGGACCTCGCGCAGTATTACTCCTGCGTGCGAAACATGGATGAATTCGTCGGCGCGATGCTCGCAAAGCTTGAAGCCAGCGGACAGGCGGAGCGCACCATCGTCGTCTTCACGGGCGACCACGGCATCGGCTATGCACGCGGCAAGACGAGCGTCTATCCCGCAGGCACGCAGGTCCCGCTTTTCATCAAAGGCCCCGGCATCAAGTCGGGCCGCGTCATCGGTGCGCCGGTCTCGCAGATGGATTTCAATCCGACGATTCTCGAAGCTTTCGGGCTCGCGCCCATCGAGAAAACGCACGCCACTTCGCTCTGGCCGATTCTTTCCGGCAAAGCCGACGCGCTGCCGGATCGCCGCACGGTGATGACCGAGACGAACAACAGCCTCATGTCGCAAGTCGGCGTCCGGGGCGATGGGACGATGGCGCGCGCCGTGTGCGACGGACGCTTTTATTACATCGGCAATCTCATCCAGACCAAGACCACGCTGCCCGAGGAAGAGACCATCAACATCGGCACCGGCGATGGCGAATACGGCGACCCCGGCCCGCAATACTCCATCGACCTCCACGACGAAACCGTGCGCCAACGCGACGCGCAGCCGCTCCCATACGAACTCCTCCGCCAGCTCTGCATGGGCGATGCGCCAAAGGAGGAACTCTATGATCTGGAAACGGATCCTTGGGCCGTGAAGAATCTCATCGCCGACGCCGCCCACGCGGAAACTCTGGCCCGCCTCCGAAAAGAAATGGCCGAGTGGCGCAAAGCCACGAACGACCCCGATGTCCACCCGAAGACCCTTCGCCGATGAACACCCGCGAAGACCGGAAACTTGGCGAAGAAAGCGATCTCCGACGCTCATCGACCCGTGCGGCGTGCCGGCAAAACCGGAAATCGACGGACGGAGCATTGCCCCGCTGTTGCGCGATCCGAAGATGCCCTGCCCTACCCTTCCGGCACGGTCAATGGAAACGGCAATGCCTCGCTGCGCACGAACGCTGGTATTTTATTCGTTATAAGGATGGGATGGAGGATTACATGACAACGAGCGCGACCCGATGCAGTGAACCAATCTCGCCATTTTGGATGTTGGAGAAGGCCGGACCTTGCGGACCAGCCGGACCCGCTGGTCCTGCGGGCACCGCATCGATGAGGGCCTTCAGCCCGTTGAGTTGGTCCCGCATTTCCGCTGAGGAATTGGGCGAACCAGCGGCCGGTTTTGTTGGATCGAATGGCATGGATTTTTTTGTCGGCTGCGAAACGCGGAGATCGCTCTCCGCGTTTCGCCCGCCGCGTTATTTTTATGGGCTGACGGTCAGCTTCACTACATCGGTCCAATCACCGTTCGCCGTGCCTTTGTCCCAAAACCGCATCCGATACTCGCGCACCTCGGGCTGACCGGCGGCGAGCAGCGGACGCTCGTCCATGTAAGGGCTCTCCGTGTCCACCGAGAGGAACTCCCACGGTCCATTTCCGCGACGGCTTTCGATGTGGACGCCCATGTGCCCGTATTTGAAAAACTTCAGCACCGCGCATTGGCAGCCTGCGCCCTGCACCGCTTCCGCAGTAAAGCGCGGAGCCGCCACCGTCGCCGTATCTTCCGTGCCGATGACGCGCATGTCCGTGCCGATCGCCTCCGTGTAGCCCGCCGCGCGTTTCATCGCGCCGATGAGGTCGAAGATGCGTGTGAGCGCACCGGGCAGTTGCGCCGTCGTGCCCGCAGGCAGCCCGGGCGGGGTAAATGTGGGCAGCACCACCGCGATGTTGCCGCCACCGGTCAGCACATCGTCCACCGCATCCGTCGTCGATGGCGAGAACGCCCGCACCGCCGTCAGCCACGTGCCGATGACGTAGTGACACCACTTCGCGTCGTCCGCCGTCGCGGTGATTTGCCCGGCGGTGAGACCGAGCGCTGTTCCATAGATAGCCACTTTCGCAGCATAGTTTTCCAGCCAGTTCGCCTGTTCCGCGAGACGGCTGGGATAGTAGTTTTGTCGTTTCATAGCTTTTCTTTTCTTTGGTTTGGTTTCGTTGTTCACGGGAGGCGTAGGCACATCGGAATCCCAAACTCCCCCATCCCAAAATCCAGTGTCCCACGGCATCACCGCGGGGCCTCCGGTCTGGGTTGAGTTGGGAAAGTCGGGAAAAACGGGGCAGCCACCGGCACCCGGACGACTGCACCTGCGACTGGGAGTGCGAGTGCCGCCCTTTCCAGCCGCGTCCGTCCGCTTCGCGGGGTGCCTCCTGCGCGCCGGAGTGACGCTCCTCCGCCAAATGGGGCCGCCCCCGCGCCGTCCGGCAGCGTCCATCGCGCAAATGGGGGCCACCCCGCCGCTTCCGGGGGCCGCCCCGCGGCAAAAGGGGGCCGCCCCGCCAAAGAGAAAAGCGCCCCCATTTCCCCCAAGGACCACCCCGCGACGCGCAGGGAACACCCCGCCACCGCCGGGGCCGCCACCCCGACAGAGAAAAGCCCCATTCTTCCTCCCAACACCCGCCCCCGGACTGCGAAAAGCGCAGTTCGGAAAGCGGCATCGGTAGTAGTGGCGTCTGGTGACATCGCCGCGCAGAAAACCACACAACCCGCCCGAGCCGTTAGCCGAACATATTAAGCGGCCCCGCCCACCCCCGAATCGTCCAGCCCAGCCAGAAGCTCCTTCACCGGCACCGCAAGCCCAAACGCCAACCGCCGAATCACAAACAGAGTCGGACAAGACTCCCCGGCCTCAATCAGAGCAATCATCTCCCGCGAAACCCCCGATCGTTGCTCCAGCGCATACATACTGATGCCCAACCGCTCCCGAATCTCCTGCACCCGCCGACGAAACCCCTCACAAAACCGCTCCGCGCACTGAAATGATTCCTGATGCACACGAGCCACCTTTTCACTCCGGGATGTTGAATTTCTCATCCCAACGAAACGCGCGCTTTCGGCGAATCTTTCAGAAAAAATGCACGCCCCAAAAAATCCGACTTCCGCCTTCCCAACCACCGCCCCCGCCGCCACAGTCGCCGCCGATGCCGAGCCGCACAAATCCACGAACCAAGCCCATTCGCTAGCCATGCCGACGCTCGAACAACCGCATGAGGACGTGATCCTCGCGCCGCCTCAGAACTCGAACTCTCCTTAGCCGCATGAAAGAAGCCGCCGCACGCATCAAAATCAACAAGCTGCTCGAAAACGCAGGCTGGCGTTTCTTCGCGGACGCCAAAGGCCCCGCGAACATCCAGCTTGAGCCCAGCGTCACGGTGAAAACGCAGGACCTCGACGCGCTCGGTGAGAACTTCGAGAAAGCCGGCAAGGGCTTCATCGACTTCTTACTGCTCAACGAAAAATCTTTCCCCTTCATCGTCCTCGAAGCCAAGGCCGAGGACAAAAGCCCGCTCGTGGGAAAGGAGCAGGCGCGCAAATACGCCAAGTCGCAGAACTGCCGCTTCGTCATTCTTTCCAACGGCAACCTGCATTACTTCTGGGACCTCGAACGCGGCAACCCGTATGTCATCACGGCGTTCCCCACGCCGACCTCCGTCACCGGCTACCAGAAGACCACGCCCGACCCGAAGCGCCTCATCGAGGAAGTCGTCGAGGATGACTATGTCGTCCTCACCCAGCGCCCGAGCTACGCCATGGAAGCCGCTTGGAAGAACGAAGGCGAACGCCCCCGCTTCATCGAGGTGAACGGCCTCCGCTTCCTCCGCCTCTACCAAAAGAAAGCCATCTACGCCATCCAGCAGGCCATCAAACGCGGCAGCGACCGCTTCCTCCTCGAAATGGCCACGGGCACCGGCAAGACACTCACGCCCGCCGCGTGCTCTTCCTCGTGGACCGGCTGGAACTCGAAGATCAGGCGCTCAAGGCTTTCGATAAGGTGCTGAAGAACGACTACAAGAGCGTTATCTACAAAGAGAATCGGGATAACTGGCGGCACGCCGAGGTCGTCGTCACCACCGTCCAGTCGCTGCTCTTCAACAACAAATACCAGCAGCTCTTTTCCCCGACCGACTTCGACCTTGTCATCTCCGACGAAGCGCATCGCTCCATCGGCGGCAATGCTCGCGCCGTCTTCGACTACTTCATCGGCTACAAGCTCGGCCTCACCGCCACGCCATTTGATTACCTCAAGAAGTTCGACAAGGACAAGCCGACCACCAAAGACCCGCGCGAGTTCGAGCGCCGCCTCATGCTCGATACCTACCGCACCTTCGGCTGCGACGACGGCCTGCCCACCTTCCGGTACTCGCTCGTTGATGGCGTCAATGATCCCGACGGCCCGTTCCTCATCAATCCCACTGTCGTGGACGCCCGCAGCGAGGTGACCACCCAGCTCCTCTCGGAGGAAGGTTTCGTTGTCTCATTTAAGGACGACGAGGGCGACGACCACGACGAAGCCTTCAAGCAACGTCAGTTTGAGAAGCGCTTCTTCTCGCCCGCCACCAACCAGCTCTTCTGCAAAACCTTTCTCGAAAATGCCCTGCGTGACCCCGTCAGCGGCGAGGTCGGCAAGTCCATCGTCTTCGCTGTCAGCCAGCACCATGCGGGCAAGCTCGCGCAGATTTTCAACCAGATGGCCGACCGGATGTTCCCCGGCAAATACCAGTCCGACTTCGCCGTGCAGGTCACCTCGCAGGTGGACGGCGCGCAGCAGATGACCATGAACTTCACCAATAACAACCTGCTCGGCTCGGCCAACTTCATCCCCACCTACAAGACCAGCAAAGCCCGCGTCTGCGTCACCGTCGGCATGATGACGACTGGCTACGATTGCCCGGACCTCCTGAACCTCGGCCTCTTTCGCCCCATCTTTTCGCCCACCGATTTCATCCAGATCAAAGGGCGCGGCACCCGGAAGCACGACTTCCGCGAGCAACTCTTCGACGAGACCATCCGCGAGAGTGTCAAGGAACCGAAGAAGACCTCCTTCAAGCTCTTCGACTTCTTCGCCAACTGCGAATACTTCGAGAAGGAGTTCAAATACGACGAGGTCCGCAAGCTCCCAAAGCCGGGAGGCGAACGCGGCGAAGGCCCAAATCCGCCACCACCCGCGGGCACCTACGAGCACCTCGGCGACGACCTCATCTCCACCATCAAGGAGGAAGCCGTCGGCGCGCAGGGCATGAAGATCGACCGCATGTTCTACGAGAAGTTCGAGGACACGGTGCGGGAGAACGACTTCATCGCCGCCAGCGTGGAGGCTGGCCAGTGGGACCGCGTCATTGATTACGTGAACAAGGAACTCTTCGACAAGCCCGCCGAGTTCTACAACCTCGACAAGCTCCGCAAAGCCGCCGCCGTGGATCGCCGCCTCGGCCTGCGCGAAATCCTCGAAAAGATTTTCGGCCTCATCCCGCGCTTCAAATCCAAGGACGACCTGCTCGAAGAGGAGTTCTCCAAGTTCGTCGCCGACTACAAGCCAGACGAAGCCGAGGCCATCCCCGCGCTGAAGACCTACTTCAAGGCCTACGCCACCAGTGACCAGATTCGCCACATCATCGAGTCCGGCCACCTGACGGACCTCGCCACGAATCCCGTTTTCTCCACCAAAGACTTTCGCGCCGTCCCCGCGAAATACCGCACGCTCATCCCTGAATACATCAAGGACTACGTGAGCCTGAACCAGTTTGCCGCTTAAAAGACCATCATGCTCGACACCGATACCAAACGCCGAATCGACACCGCCCGCGACATCCTCGTCGGCAAAGTCCCCGACCCCAAATCCCAGGTCGAGCAGATCACCATCGCCCTCATCTACAAGTTCATGGA
>CAMDQC010000038.1 GCA_945905735.1 Prosthecobacter debontii
GAACAGCCCCGAGAAGACGGAGGCGGACATGAAGCCTTACGCGACGACGATTGCTGGGACGGATGTGATGTTCGACATGGTGCCGATCAAAGGCGGCAAATTTATGATGGGCTCGCCCGCGAACGAGAAAGGCCGCAACGCCGACGAAGGGCCGCAAAAGGAAGTCGCTGTGGAGCCTTTCTGGATGGGGAAGCTGGAGGTCACCTGGCCAGAGTTTCAGCTCTTCATGTATCCCGAGGAGGAGAAGAAAACCCGTGTGGTCAAGAACCTGCCTGCCGAGCTAAACGCCCTCACCGACTCCGTCTCACACCCGACGCAGCCGTATGTGGAGATGAGCTTCGGCATGGGCACGGACGGCTTCCCCGCCATCTCAATGACGCAGCACGCAGCGAACAAATACTGCCAATGGCTCAGCGCAAAGACGGGCCACTTTTACCGCCTGCCGACCGAGGCCGAATGGGAATACGCAGCCCGCGCCGGCACCAAGACGGCCTATTACTGGGGCGACGATGCCGCGCAACTCGGGCAGTATGAGTGGTACGGCAAGAACGCCGATTTCAAATACCAGAAGGTCGGCAAAAAGAAGCCGAACCCGTGGGGACTCCACGACATCCTCGGCAACGTCGCCGAGTGGACCCTCGATCAATATGACGCGGGATATTACGCCAAGATGCCCGCCGCGAATCCGTGGAACAAAGCCACAGCGCCCTATCCGCACGCCGTACGCGGTGGCTCGTGGGACGACGACGAGCCCGAGAAACTTCGCGCCTCCGTGCGCCGCGCAAGTGGGATCGCCTGGAAGGTCCAAGACCCGCAGCTCCCAAAGAGCATCTGGTACCACACAAACGCGCAATTCCTCGGGATGCGCGTCATCCGCCCGCTGAAAGTCGCGACGGCGGAAGAGATGAATGCTTACTGGAATAACGGCGTGGAGAAAGATGACCCACGGCTGAGCAAGCCGGAGTAAACCCGAACGCCGCTTTTGAGGGCCAAAGCGCCCGATGTCATACCAGCCTTGGGCAACGCCCAAGGTAGATTTGTGCGAACAATAAAGGGCTGAAAGCCCGGCTTCATGGGGCGATGAATCAGGCGCTGCAGCGCATAGGCCGCGTCATCGTGCGCTCTCTCTGTCTTTTCGTTTCTTGGTCTCATGCCCCATGATGAACACGAAGTGCTCGCGGCTGCCAGTTACGAGGACGAATTGGCCCTCTCGCAAATCGTCATCGGTGTGTCGGCGGCGATGGTCCTCAATGACTGACGCTGGCACATCGGCGAGCACTACGCCTCGGCAGCCTGGGTAAAGAACCTGCCCAATCTGGAGCGGTGTCAGGTTGTCCAAGGCGCGCTGCGCAGCGGCGTCGTAAATCTCGGGTTGAGTGAGCGCCGCCAGCCCGAACTTCTCCTGAATTTGTCGAGCCTGTTCCTGTATCTTTTCGTTAATGTCTTTGGTGGGCTCCATGTGATGGCGGTGTCGAGCGGCCTAACTCCCTGCTATACGACTGGGAACTTTTGCCAGTCGTATAGCGGGCGACAGAGAGAGAGGCGCGTTCTCTCTGTCGGGTTGGTTGTTTTGGTGGATTGTTACGCGCATTCGGGTTTTGTAGCGGAGCGAGGGGGGATGGCGAGACGTTTTTACAGCGGTCTGGCGATGATCACCGGGGCGCTGCCGCGTTCGTGGCCGTCGGCGGTCTGGGCGACTAGGCGGAAGCTGGCTACGGCGCCCGGTGTGGTGAGGCCCCAGGTTGTGGTAAACACGATCGGCTCCCCGGCGTCCAGAGTGGCTACTACGTTCTCGATGTTCTCATTATAGTCCGGCCCGACGCAGGCGCGGAGCTGGTTCCTAGTCACCGCTGCGGTGGGCGACGGCGTGCCGGTAAACTCGCCGCGGCTATTCACCACCGACCAGCCTCCTGTGAGGCCCGGAGCCTGCGGCGTGCTGCCCGCTACGGGGGTCAAAAGCGGCAGTGTATCGAGAATTGCCGACCCCTCGGGGAATATCGACGGGATTTTGAGGCGATATACCTTCAGTATAGGATAGACAACATCCTGCGCATCGTTCCGTTTTTGAATGCCTAGCGACCAATCCTGATCCAGCGACTCCCATTCATTCCACTCCGTGCGCAAGCTATCCAAGGCGGTATTAAACGCCCCCTGTTGATAGTCACCCATCAGCTTCAGCTCCGGTAGGCCTAGTGAAACTAGCCACAGATTCACCTTTACCCAAAGCCGGTTCGTATCGCGCATCGGCTTCAAAAACGCATCGCGCCCCGAGGTTACCTGAGGCACATCCGACAGATTCTTGCCATACGGGCTCGAAGCATAGTCAGCACGCATTTTCGTGTTAAAATCGTTCATCTTTGCGAGCATGAACTCCTTCATCCCCGTCACGACGGCGCTTTGGATGGAAACATCCTGCGCCAGATTCTCGACATTATCCCGATGCTGCTCCAGCGCAGAAAACAGCGCCTCTAAATCCGCCACCACCGGGTCTGTCGTGAGCCCCGTCTCCGCCTTGCTCAGCGAAATCGGCACACCACCGTTTGCCGTGTTCGCGTCATTCCAGTGATTGATGAAGAGTGGGACTACTGTGAAATATGAGGTTGGTCCTTGAATTGGCATATTGCTTGAAGTGTGGTTTGTGAGAGTATTGTGAAAAAACGCGGTGAAAAAATCGAGCCATCGCCTGTTCAGAAGCAGATGACAAATATTCCTCGCTGCATTTGTGCGCAGGCAAATACGGTATTGTACGGCGCAAAGTCAATGCAAAAATGCAAACAGGTGCAATTTTGTTCAAAATAGGCTCTATTGCGCCATTTCCATACTCTGCGGCACGCTTTACAGGCAGTGCCAAAACGTGCAATGGTTGTATTTTATCAATTCTAGGCGGTAAGATTACAAATCTAGTGCGAAAGAAAAATGGAATGGTTGGAAATTATCCATTTTCTGAGGATTGAACGAAGAATGGGGATGGGAGCGGGGCTTTCCTAAGCCCCGTTGCCACGTCAGTGGCAAGCGCATTAAAAATATCTCTGTTGGACACAGGAGAGACGCGACAGGAGGGGCGGTTTTATACCGCCCTGCGGCCCGAAGGGTCGCCCAAAAACGACCCTTTCCACGGACCGCGTGCGTTCTCGGGGAGCCGCTCCGTGGCTCAGGGCGGTATGAAACCGCCCCTCCTGTCGCGCTTTGCGCGCCCCGCTACATCGACGTTTTAATGCGTTTGCCCTGGCTCGTTCCTCGCAACCTTGGGGCCGCGTGTGGGTTTTGTGGGCTGGCGGCAGCGCCTGTGTCCCGAAGGGACAGCCAGAGATTAGCCGGTGGTGGAGCGACGAAGGAGCGGGAACCACCGGTTCAGCGCGTGGTGCGGGATGCGCCCCGGAGGCGGCGCGAGAACGCCCCGCTTGCCGACAGGCTCTTTCGCCCCTGCCGGGGCTGCATCGCATACTGGGGCTGCGATCCGGTGGCTGCGCTCGTTCCTCGCTCACCACCGGCTAATCTCTAGCTGTCCCTTCGGGACAAAACAAATGTCCGAAGCAACCTTGGGCTGAGTGATGCAACGCCTTCGGCGTAACTGCCATTCCCGCGCTCCACTTTTAATCACACCGAAGTTTCGCGGGTGTGGGGACGAATGGCTCGACATGCTGCGGCTTCCGCATTTACCCATGCGGGATATGAGCGATGATTCGGAGACACCTCCGCCACCACCAGTAATGGAGCCCGCGACCTTCAAGGAGGATGACGTGCAGGCGATTGAGTATTTCAAGAAGGCGTATGAGACGCTGCGGTATCAGATCGGCAAGGTGATCGTCGGTCAGGATGGCGTCATTGATGAGCTGCTGATCGCGATTTTCACCCGCTCGCACGCGCTGCTCGTGGGCGTGCCGGGGCTGGCGAAGACGCTGCTCATTTCCACGCTGGCGCAGGCGCTGAATCTTCAGTTTAAGCGCATCCAGTTCACGCCGGACTTGATGCCGAGCGACATCACGGGGACGGAGGTGATTTATCAAGACCCGGAGAGCGGGGCGCGGGAGTTCAAGTTTTTGCCGGGGCCGATTTTTGCGAATGTGATCCTTGCGGATGAAATCAACCGCACTCCCCCGAAGACGCAGGCGGCGATGCTGGAGGCGATGCAGGAGCGGAAGATCACGGTGGGCGGTGCAGACCACGTTTTGCCGAATCCGTTCTTCGTGCTCGCGACGCAAAACCCGGTGGAGCAAGAGGGCACGTATCCGCTGCCCGAGGCGCAGCTCGACCGGTTTATGTTCATGATCTACGTGGACTATCCGAGCGCGGAGGAGGAGCTGGAGATCATGCGGCGCGGGACGGGCGGCAAGCAGGCGCAGCCGAGGCAGGTGCTCGGGCTGGAGCACATCATGTATCTGCAAGGCACGGTGCGGCGGATGCCCGTGGCCGAGCACGTCCTGCGATACGCGCAGAGCATCGCCGCCGCGACGCGCGCGAAGAGCCCGCAGGCGCTGGACTTTTGCAAGAAATGGCTGAGCTGGGGCGCAGGCCCGCGTGCGTCGCTGAACCTCATCATGGCGGCGAAAGCGCACGCGATTTTGCGCGGGCACATCTATGTGAGCTGCGACGACGTGGCGGCGGTCGCGCCGAGCATCATGCGCCACCGCATCATCCCGAATTTCGCGGCGCAGTCGGAGGGGATTACCAGCGACGACATCACGCGGATGATTCTGGAGAAGATACCGAAGGCGGAGTAAGGCTGGCACTCCAGAGAGGGGTTTCATTTGCGGAAACCACTACTAATTGTGCTTGCGCCCATTTTCGCGGTGTTTCAGGATTGCCCCAACTGAACCGCGCTTATGTATCTCAAATCGCTAGAAATCTTCGGCTTTAAGTCGTTTGCACCCAAGACCATCCTGAACTTCGACCGGGGCGTTACCTGCGTCGTCGGGCCGAACGGCTGCGGCAAATCCAACGTCCTCGACAGCATCCGCTGGGTGCTCGGCGAGCAGTCGGCGAAAGCCCTGCGCGGTGGGGAAATGACGGACGTGATTTTCTCCGGCACGGACTCCCGCAAGGCGCTGGGAATGGCGGAGGTTTCGATGACCTTCACCGAGTGCGAGGAGCAGCTCGGGCTCGACTGGCACGAGGTGAAAATCACCCGCCGCGTTTTCCGCGAGGGCGGCTCGGAGTATTTGCTGAACGGGACGCCGTGCCGGCTGAAGGACATTCACCAGATGTTCATGGATACGGGCATCGGGCGCTCGGCTTACTCCATCATGGAGCAGGGCAAGATCGATCAGATTCTCTCCAGCCGCCCCGAAGACCGACGGGCGATTTTTGAAGAGGCGGCGGGCATCACGAAATACAAGTTCCAGCGCAAAGAGGCGCTGCGGAAGCTGGAGGCGACCGAGGCGAATTTGCTCCGCCTCGCTGACATTATCAAAGAGGTGAAGCGGCAGATTGGCAGCGTGCAGCGGCAGGCGAATAAAGCGCGGCGCTACCAAGGGATGCTCGACGATTTGAAGACGCTGGAGCTTCACCACGCGCAGCGCCAGTGGGCGGAGTTGGACGGCTCGCGGTCCACGTCGCGGGAGGAACTCGATTCGCTCGCAGCGCAAGCGTACGAGATGGAGATCGCCGTCTCCGCTGCCGAGGAAGAAGCCATGGCCCAACGTGCCGCGCTGGAGGATATGGAGCAGCGGCTCAATGGTGCGCGGCAGACCGTGCAGGACATCCGGCAGCGCATCGGCAATCACGAAAACCGCCTCGCATTTAACGCCGAACGCGTGCTGGAATTTGAACAGCTCCAGCAGCGGTATCGCGGCGAAGTCGCTGCGGCAGAAGAGCGCTTCCAAATGGCGGAGACGCAGCTCCGCGATACGAATAGCGAGCTGACGCAAATCACCGACATGCTGGCGGCGGAACTCCGCCGGATGGAGGAAGTGCAAGCTCGTGCCGCGGGCTTTACTGCGCAGCGCAGCGAGGCGGATGCGCTCATTTCGTCAATCGCGAATGAAGCGGGTCGCGTGGAGAGCAAGCTCAGCAGCCTCCGCGCAACGAGCAGCACGATCGGGCAGCAGCGCGACGGCGCGGAAGCCCGCCTCGCCATCCTCGCGCAAGACGCCGCCAGCGCCGAAGAATCCCTCACACGACTGCGCGAACAATTCTCCACCACCGGCGCAGACATCGAGATCGTCGGGCGCGAACTCGAAGACCGCACCGCCGCGATGGGAGCCGCAGAAGCAAAGCTCCGTGAGGCTCGCGAGGCGATGGCCGTTTTAGAAAAGGAACTCCGCGACACCCAGCGCGTGTTCAGCGAAAAGGACGGTCGCCTCGGCGTTCTCCTCCAGCTCAACACCGCAGGCGAAGGCCTCAGCGAGGGCACGCAAGCCGTTATTGCCGGGCTCGATAACCCGGAGTTTTTCGGCCCAGCCATCCACGGCGCGCTCGCACAGTCCATCCAAGTCGCACCGGAGTTTGTCGTCGCCGTCGAGGCACTGCTCGGCGCGAATTTGCAGGCGATCATCATGAAGGATACGACGATGGCCGAGCACGTCATGAAGACGCTCACCTCGCAAAAGATGGGCAAGGCGTCGCTGCTCTTGAAGGACATGGACCGCATGTTCACGCACGAGACAAACGAGCTGATGCTGCTCCCGCACGGCGCGATTGATTGGGTCATCAACAAAATCAACGCCGAGCCCGAAGTCACCCGCGCAATTGAGCGACTCGTGAACCACAGCGTGCTCGTCCCCGACCTCGAAACGGCGATGAAGGTATTCCCCCAAATGCGCGGCTCCGCCATCGTCACGCTCGCCGGCGAAGTCATCTCCGGCGACGGCGTGCTGCGCGGCGGCGCGAGCAAGAAGGACGAGGAAAACTCCATCTTGCATCGCAAAAACCAGATCATCGAATTGCAAGCGGAGGTCTCTACGTTGAGCGAGCAGCTTGCCATTTTGAATCAGCGCCACGACGAGTGTGTCGCCGACATTGATACGGCCAGCGCCATCATCGAAGAAGCCCGCAACGAAAAGCAAAACGCCACGATGCAGCTCTCCACCCTGCGCGGACAGCAATCGTTGCTCGAAAGCCAAGTCCGCGATGCCGAGAAGCGGCAGCAAACGCTCGATTGGGAGAAGCAAAACGCCGAAGCCCGCCGCGCCGAAGCCGCCACGCGGATGGACCAAATGGAACTCGAAGTGCTCGCCGCGATGGAGCAATTCGACGCACTCATCGCCCGTCGCAGCGAAGCGCAAAACGAACTCGAAATGCTCCGCGCCCAGGAGTCCGAAGTGAGCGCCGAACTCAACGAATTGAAAATCAAAGTCGCCACCGAGCGCCAGCGCCATTCCTCACTCCACCACCAGCGGCAGCCGATGGAAGCGCGCATCGAAGAACTGCGCGGGCTCATGGAAGAACGCCGTCGCGACATCTCCACGTACGACGACCGCGCCGCCTCGCTGCACATCGAGAACGCCGAAATCGAAGGCAATATGGAGCGCCTGCGAGCCACGATTGGCGAAGCCGAAGAAACCGTCGCCCGCCTCCAAGAAGAGCGCCGCGCATTCGTCGCCGGAGCGGAAGAAGTCGCTGAGCGGTTGCGCATGTTGCGCCGCGAACAAAGCGTCTATGTCGAGAAACGCGGCGGGCTCGAAGTGCGAGTCACCCAGCTCGAACTCAAGGCCGACGCCATCGCCGACCACATCCAAAAACGCTACAGCGTCGCCCTCAGCGAGTTCACCCCCGACAGCTACGCCCTCGCCGCATGTCTCCGCGACATCGGCAAGCGTGGCCGCAAGGTGGAAGCAGCCACCGACGACGATGAAGCACCCGCCCCAGAAGTGCTCGAAGAAGCCGAAGAAACGCCCGTTTTCACCAACGAAGGAATGGACTGGGGCCGCGTGGAAACACTCGTCCGCGAACTCGACACACGCCTCGCCTCAATGGGGCCGGTGAACATGGACGCCATCGCCGAATACGAGGAACTCGAACAGCGCAACACGTTCCTCGAAACGCAAATCAACGACACCGAAGCCGCGAAGAACGAACTCCTCGATGTCATCAACAAAATCAACGCCACGACGCGCACATTGTTCGCCGAGACGTTCGAAAAAATCCGCACGAACTTCCAAGAGATGTTCAAAGAACTCTTCGGCGGCGGCACCGCGAATTTGATCATGACCGACGAAGCCGACCCGCTCGAATGCGGCATCGAAATCATCGCCAAACCGCCCGGCAAACAGCTCAGCAGCATCACCCTGCTCTCGGGCGGAGAGAAAACGATGACGGCAGTTTCCCTCCTCTTCTCCATCTACATGGTGAAGCCTTCGCCCTTCTGCGTGCTGGATGAAATGGACGCGCCGCTCGACGAATCGAACATCAACCGCTTCATCAAAATCCTCGACCGTTTCGTGGGCCAGAGCCAATTCGTCGTCATCAGCCACAACAAAAAAACCATCGCCCGCGCAGACGCGCTCTACGGCGTCACGATGGAAGAACACGGCGTCTCCAAACTTGTCGGCGTCAAATTCCGCAACCGCGAAGAGAGCAACCAAACGACCGACGTACTGGGCAACAGCAACCCGACGCCGATCCCGAGCGTCGCCGAGAGCTTTGGCAAATCGCCAAACCTCCACAGCGACAACGTCTCCAGCGGAAACGGCGCAGCGTAAAGCGAACCCACGCTTGCACTCTGCGCGCGAGTCTGTTTCATCCGCGCCGCATTATGAAAATCGTCCTCGCATACTCCGGTGGTCTCGACACGAGCGTCCTGCTCACTTGGCTCAAAGAAACATACTCCGCTGAAATCATCGCCTACTGCGCCGACGTCGGCCAAGAGGAAGAGCTCGACGGGCTCGACGCTAAGGCGTTCAAGACCGGCGCGAGCAAATGCTTCATCGAAGATTTGCGCGAGGAGTTTGCGCGGGATTTCATCTTCCCGATGATGCAAGCGGGCGCGATTTACGAGGGACAGTATTTCCTCGGCACGAGCATCGCCCGCCCGTGTATCGCGAAGAAAATGGTGGAGATCGCACAGGCCGAAGGCGCGCACGCGGTGGCGCACGGCGCGACGGGAAAAGGGAACGACCAAGTGCGCTTTGAGCTCGCAGCAGCGGCCCTCGCGCCGTCGCTGGAGGTCATCGCTCCGTGGCGGCAGGATCGCTTCCGTGAAGAGTTCCCCGGTCGCGCCGAGATGATCGCCTATGCGGAGAAGCACAACATCCCCGTCCACGCCTCGGTGAAAAAGCCCTACTCGATGGACCGCAATCTTCTGCACATCTCGTTCGAGGCCGGCATCCTCGAAGACCCGTGGTTCGACGCCTCCGCCGAAAAAGCACGCGACATGTACATCCTCTCCGTCTCGCCCGAAGAAGCGCCGGACAAGGCCGAGCACGTCGAGCTGACCTTCGAGAAGGGGAACTGCACCGCCATCGGCTACCACGAAATCGCCGCGCTGCTGGCGACGCTCGGGCACAAGGGCGACGTGAAATTTAACGCCTACAACCACGCAGAGTTGTCCCCTTTCTGGGTGATGAAAGTACTCAACGCCCTCGGCGGTCGCCACGGCTGCGGGCGCGTGGACATGGTGGAGAATCGCTTCGTCGGCATGAAGTCGCGCGGCGTGTATGAGACGCCCGGCGGCAGCATCCTGCACTTCGCCCACCGGCAAATGGAGTCGCTCACGATGGACCGCGAAGTGATGCACCTGCGCGACACGCTCGTGCCGAAATACGCCGAGCTGGTCTATTACGGCTTCTGGTTTGCCCCCGAGCGCGAGGCGCTCCAAGCGTTCATCACCGAGTCGCAAAAGAGCGTCACCGGCGTCGTCCGTGTGAAGCTCTACAAAGGCAACATCATCGCCGCAGGCCGCAAGTCCCCGCTCTCGCTCTACAACCCCGAGATCGCCACGATGGAGGCTGACCCGACGAAGGCTTACAACCAAAACGACGCCACCGGCTTCATCGCCCTCAACGCCCTACGGCTCAAAGTTGCCTCGCGGGTGCATGGGGTGAAGTAACGCAGGGCTTTTGAAGTTATTCAGCGGTTCTCTAGGATAAAGCGTCCGGCAGAATATGGTAGAGAATGACACAGACTAAAGCCGCTGCGAGCGCAAGTAAGAAGGCGTGCCAGACAAGAGTGAGAGTGCCGAGACCGCAAGCGACGTAAGCATACCGATGATCTTCGCGGCGGAGGTATGAAACTGCCCCTCCGATGATCGCGACCGCAGCCAGCGCCAAGGAAAGAGTGTAAGGCATCTCCTGCGCGGAGAAACGCTGTCGTGGAGCTTCGGTTGGCGGTGCAGCCTTCTTGAGTTTGGCGGTGATGTGCCGCTTAAGGCTGACGATCGTCTCCGCGAGTTGTTGATTGGCAGCCGGAGGCGGAACAATCGCGTCCCGGATAGCTGGACCAATGAGCACGGATAATAAGCCGAGAAACGCAGCGACGACGCCTAGGATGCCGAAGGTTTTCGGTCTAATTTCACGAGGAAGTTCTGCTGTTGTCATTGGTCGGTGCGCGCGGAGGCGGCTAGTATCCTTCTGTGCCGCACACAGGCGGGCGTTGTTGGTGTGGGATTGGCGAAGTGAATCGCGGTATTAAATATGAATCGGGTGCCCGTAGGCCGCGCAGGTCGCTTCGTGGATGGCTTCGCTGAGCGTCGGGTGCGCGTGGATGGTCGCTTCGATCTCGTCTTTCGTAAGCTCTGACGTAATCGCCAAGCCCATCTCCGCGATCATCTCCGTGGCTTCGGGGCCGACGATGTGCGCGCCGAGCAGCTCGCCGTGTGGCTCGCCGTAGATGAGCTTCACAAAGCCATCGATCTCGCCAATCGCGCGGGCTTTGCCGCTCGCCATGAATGGGAACTTTCCGACTTTAAACTTGAGCCCCTTCTCCTTCGCCGCGCGCTCGGTGAGGCCGACGCTGGCGACCTGTGGGTGGCAGTAGGTGCAGCCGGGGAAAGTGGTGACTTTCTTCGGCTTGTGACCCGCCACGAACATTCCCTCGACGCACTGAATCGCCTCGTAGCTGGCAACGTGCGCCAGCCACGGTGGGCCGATGATGTCGCCCGCTGCGAAGACGCCGGGAGTGGTCGTCTCGTAGCGATCATTCGTGGCGATGAAGCCGCGATCCGTGAGCGATTTCTTGTCCGCAAATACTGCGCCGCCGGGGAGCAGCGGCATGATGCCGATGGCGACGAGGCAGACCTCGGCCTCCAGCACTTGCTCTTTCCCATCCGCGCCGACGACAGTGATTTTCACGCCGTCCGCCGTGACTTCCGTCTTCGTCGTCTTGGTGTTCGTGAGGACTTTGATGCCCTGTTTCACGAACGCCTTCTCCACGACCTGCGAGACTTCGGTATCCTCCACGGGGAGTGCGTTGGGAGCCATCTCGACGACGGTTACTTTCGTCCCGAACGCATTGTAAAAATATGCGAACTCCACGCCGATTGCGCCTGCTCCGATGACGATCATGGACGCGGGTTGTTTCTCCAAAACCATCGCCTCACGCGAGCCGATGACGCGCTTCCCGTCGAACGGCAGCCCCGGCATCGGGCGCGACAAGCAGCCCGTGGCGACAAGGATTTTCGCAGCCGTATGGACTTCCGTTTTTCCATCCGCGCCCTTCACGGTGACGCTGCCCGCTTTGTCCAAAGTCGCCTCGCCACGGATGTAATCAATTTTGTTCTTCTTGAAGAGGAACTCGATGCCGCCCGCGTTCTTATCGCTCACATCGCGCGAGCGTTTGATGACCTTGCTCCAGTCGTAGCTCAGGTCGGTAAACGAGAAGCCGAACTCGGCAGCGCGATGCTTCATCAAGTGATAAAGCTCGGCGTTGCGCAGGAGCGACTTCGTCGGGATGCAGCCCCAGTTCAGGCAAGTCCCGCCCGCACGTTCCTTTTCCACGCAAGCGACGCGTTTGCCGAGTTGAGCTGCTTTGATCGCGCCGACGTAGCCCGCCGGGCCGCCGCCAATTACAATGAGGTCGTATGATGCCATAAAAAGGCGCGCACAATCCGAGTTGGGAAACGTCGCGTCAAGGCTCCTGCGATCTATTTCGCGGGAGGGGCGCTACTGCTCCGTCACGGCAATTCATCACCCGGCATCGGCGGCACATCGGGGACTTCGGAAAGCGCTTCGTCGAAAGCAGTCCGCGACGCACCGCGCGCCCGATGCTCCATGTAGCTTTCATGGCTCCACACGCCCACGGATTGCGTGACTGCGAGTGAAATGAGCTGCGCCAACGGGATACGTTCACGCGCGGCGAGAGCGCGAGCTTGCTCCATCACGGGTTCGGGCACTTGGGCTTCGATAGTGGTCATGGCTGTATGGTTCGTAGTGTTTTAAGAAACTTCCCCGGCGTGGTTACAGTCACCCCGAGTTTGTCGGCGCCAGTGAAGTTTCGGATGTTGTGCGTGACGATATAGCGCGCTCCTGCGGAAACCGCCAGTTCCAGAATGAAATCATCGTTCGGATCAGAAAGAAACGGTCGCCAGCGAAAGCTGATGCCGTGCTCCACCGCGTTCGCTGCAATGAACTGCAACACCGCCTCAACTCGCTCCGGTTTCGCCCAAGCCGCCATCACCTCACGTCGTGCCACATCCTCATACTCCAGCAGCAAAGCGGTAGAAACATGGAGCCGCCAACCCGCCGAAGAAGCTCAAACGATGCGCCATTCCGAGAACGCAGTGCGGAAATGAGCACATTGGTGTCGAGCACGACTTCGAGAGGTGGTTTCATGAGATTCGTTTAGAGGGCGTAAACATCCTTGTGCGTAATGGATTCAGGGACGTTAAACTCTCTCACATTCAACAAATGGCCGGGTTAAAGCCGAGCATCACGTAACTCCATATCCCGTAAAGCACAGCCGCGATGCCGAGCAGGAGCACGACTGGCGTGAGCCAAGGACGAGACGCCGCACGGGCGGAGAACACGGCGACCAGCGCCCATGCGACGGGAAGCAGAAGCAACGTGAAGCCAGAGTGGCGGACGAACAACGCAGTTGAACGGAAGAAGGCAGCAGGGACACCACCGCCTCCGTAGCCGTGAGCCTTGAGCATGGTGGCAACGAAGAGCGTGCCACCGACAACAACGCCAGACTGGATCAAAGCGATCACAGAAATCGCGCGATAAGCTGGTGCTGTGTGGCTCTTGTTCATGGAGGGCAGGCGCGGCTTACGCTGCGCCGCCGGGGGCGTCGGCTTTGTCCTCGCGTTGGGGGGCGCGCTCGACTCGGCTGGCGGTTTGCCAGGTGTGGAGTTTGACGGAGTCGCGGGCGTATTTGTTTTGCATCATGGCGTCGAGCTCTTGCACGTCGTCGGCGGCGAGGGCGAGGATTTGGCCGATGCGGGCGGTGTCTTCGATTCCGCTTTGGTTTTCGCTTTGGTTATGGGCGTTGGCTTCGCGGATGGCTTCGCGGTCGGCGGCAAGGTCTTCGACGAAATCGTCGGGGAGGAGATATTCGATGAAGCGGGCGCGCAGGGCGGCTTTGGCTGCTTTTTGCGCGGGGGTGTCGCCGCCTTGTTCTACGGGGTCGTTGTTGTCTTTGAGGCGCTTGAGCAGGGAATCGGCGTGGGTGGTGATGGCGATTTCGGCGGGGTTGCTGGGGATGATGTATGGGACTGCGAAGCCGTTTTCTTTGAGGGCGATGGAGCGGGCGGTCCGGGCGATGTTTTTGAAGTCGAGGACGAGGGCGTCGAGGAGCGTTTCTTTGCTGACTCGGGCGGGGAGTTGGCCGGCTCGGGCTTGGTCGAGCCCGGCGATGTAGCCCTCGATGGCTGTGAAGTGGCGTTGGGCTTTGGCGCTGTTGGCAAAGTCAGCGGCGTGGTCGGCCCCGAAGGTTTGGATGCGGGTGAGGCGGGCGTAGCGGCGTTGGTCGCGGTCGTTCATAGTTTTATATGGAAGGTTGAGGGGCGGAAATTGGCGGGAGTCGAGTGAGATGCCAAGCGGGAAATGAGGAATCATTAACCCGAACGCGGCTATTTTTGAACCGCAGATACGCGCAAATCTCCGCAGATAGCCGAGAAGTCCGCGTCTATTTACCCAGGACAGAATGAGGTCGAACCCACGTTGCCATAATATCTGCGTTCATTCGCGCGTATCTGCGGTTCAAAATGCGGCGGTCGGGATGAACTCTCCGGCTCTGGTGGAAAACTGCGGGAGCTGGGGGATGCTGACGCTCGTTCTGGGGGAATGCGGGGAGTCACTCTGAGGTCGCTGACCGCTCTCACAACAGAGAAAAAAGTAACCCAGACTCCAGCTCGCACCAACCCAGACCTCGACGCGCACCAACCCAGAGGGCGTCTCGCACCAACCCAGAGGGCGTCTCGCATTAACCCAGAGGCGGGCTGACATTACCCAGACTGTTGCTCACACAACCCAGACCTCGACGCGCACTAACCCAGAGGTCGGCTGCACAGACCCCGGCTTGGGCTGCCACGACCCAGAGCGGTGCTCGCATTGAACCAGAGCTAGGTAGCCATCGCCCAGAGTGGGGCTGCATGGACCCAGAGGACGGCTGCTTCAGCTCCGGGCTGCGTTTTCCGGGTGCTGGGGGCTTCAGATCACTTCCCCGACGAGGTCATACACTTGCGTGCCGGTGATGCGGACGTTCACGAACTCGCCTACGGGGGCGGGCTTCTTAAGTAAAATGCGCCCGTCAATGTCCGGCGCGTCGCTCTCGCCGCGTGCGACGAGCGGTTGGTCCACTACGGCGCGGACGACTTTGCCGAATTGGGCTTGGCCGATCTCTTTCGCGATCTTTTGCTGGAGCTTCATCGCCTTTTTGTAGCGCGCCTCTTTGACCTTGGCGGGGAGTTGGCCTTCCATTTTACCTGCGCGACTGCCTTCTTCCTGACTGTAGGTGAAGACGCCGAGGCGCTCGAACCGTGTGCGCTCGATGAAGTCGAGGAGGTATTCAAATTCTTCCTCCGTCTCGCCGGGGAATCCGACGATGAACGTGGTGCGGATGGAGATTCCGGGGATGCCTTCGCGGATGCGCTTCACGAGGGACTCGATGTGCTCGCTGGAAGTCTCGCGTTTCATCACTTCGAGCATCCGGGGGTGGATGTGCTGGAGGGGCATATCAATGTATCGCGCGACGTGGCGGGTGGCGGCGATGCAGTCGATGAGTTCA
The DNA here is from genome assembly GCA_945905735.1 of Prosthecobacter debontii. GTDB lineage: Bacteria > Verrucomicrobiota > Verrucomicrobiia > Chthoniobacterales > Chthoniobacteraceae > SXWH01. The sequence continues at coordinate 15,100 of CAMDQC010000038.1, forward strand.
TCGCTCCAGTGCGCGGGGTGGGTGTAAAGTAGGCGCACCCAGAAGTCGCCTTCGATGCGGTCTAGCTCGCGCAGGAGCTTGGTGAGCGTGGGGCCGCGGCGGCTGTCCACGAGCTGTTTCGGCCCCGCCTTTTCTGCCCAGAGGTCCATGCCGTAGTAGGTGGTGTCTTGGCTGATGAGGTTGATCTCTTTCACGCCTTCCGCGACGAGCCCGCGCACTTCCGTGGTGACGCTCTCGATGGTGCGCGAGCGGTGCCGCCCGCGCATCTGCGGGATGACGCAAAACGAGCACGGGTGGTTGCACCCTTCGGCGATCTTCGTGAAGACGGTGTGCGCTGGCGTGAGGCGGACGCGGGGCGTGTCCCAGTCCGGGATATAGACGGGCTTGCGGGTGACGAAGTTCATGGGCTCCCACGCTTCGTTGAGGGGGACTTTCGTGGAGGTCTGGGCGACCTTCGGGCTCTCGCCGCGACCGAGGACTTTGGCGATGATAGAGCCGACATCCTTCACTTGATCGAGCCCGATGAACGCATCCACTTCGCCCTTAAACTCTCCGGCCAGCTCGGTGGAAAATCGCTGGCTCATGCAGCCGGCGACGATCAGCTTCTGGCCGACGCGGCGCTTTTTGAGGCCCTTGGATTCGTGGGCTTCGAGGATGGCTTCGATGCTCTCTTCTTTTGCGGAATCAATGAAGGCGCACGTATTCACGATGAGCACATCGGCCTCGGCAGCGTCGTTGGTAATCGTCATCCCGTGCTGCAAAACATCGCCGAGCATGATCTCGGCATCCACGAGGTTCTTTGCACAGCCAAGGGAGATCATGCCGATCTTGGGGACTTTGGTTTCAGGCGCTTTCGTGGTCGTTTTCATATTTGAAGCGGGGTGAGTAACACGCGGCAGCGTTATCGGCAAAGGAAGAACGTGCTCCGATTACTTCTCCACCACGAACGAATCAAACGCGGCGATGCCTGGGATCGGGACTGCGACGTTTGTGCCGGCGGCTAGTTCGGGGTAGAGGAGGGTGACTGGGATTTTGCGCCCGGTGGTGCGCTCGCTGGTCCAGACGAGGGCGTCGGGGCTGGTCTCGAAGCGGAGGGAATCGCCCGCTTTATCGTGCCGGAAGCGCCAGTAGCGGTGCTGCGTGGGGCTGTAGGCGACGGTCGCTTGCTCGCGGAGGCCGACGGCGTTTTGGATGAAGGTGAGGACGCCTGCTTTGTAGCGGATTTGCAGGAAGTTCTGCCGGTCTTTGTAGAGGCTAAATACGGCCTCTGCGTTGCCTGCGGGGACGGCGGGGACCATGATCTGGGCGCTGCATCCGGTGAAATCAATGGCGGTGCCAGTGATGCCGAAGAACCGCTCGCCGGGTTTCGCAACGCGAGGGACGATTTCGGTGCGGCGGTTGCGCTCGGCGACGAGGATGGCGCGGTCGAGCCCCGAATTGGTGGTGGTCGCGGCGGTGGCTCCGAGTCTCCATTTCTGTGGGTTGCGCATGTTGTCGTCGAAGTTATCTGTGGCGACGATCACGGGCGGAATGTCGGTGATGAGGGCAGTGGTGGAGGTCGAGTTCGTCGCGCCTTTGTCGTCGGTGACGGTGAGCGTAACTGCGTAGCTCCCGGCGGCGGTGTAGGTGCAGGTGGGCTTTGCGCCGGAGGCCGTGGTTCCGTTGCCGAAGCTCCATGCGTAGCTGGCGATGGTGCCGTCGGCGTCTGTGGAAAGTGAGCCGTCGAACGCGACAGGGACGCCCGTTTTCCCGCTGAATGGGCCGCCGGTGCGCGCGATGGGCGCTTGGTTTACGCCGACGATGCTGGCGGTGGTGGTGGCGCTTCCTGTTTCACCTGTGTTGTCGCTGACGGTGAGGCGGACGGTGAAGGTTCCGGGGGTCGCGTAGGCGTGGGAGACGTTGATGCCCGAGGCCGTAGTGCCGTCGCCGAAGTCCCAGCTCCAGTCCGAGACAGTGCCGTCTGGGTCGTTCGAGGTGGAGCCGTCGAACGCGATGCTTGCTCCGGGAGCTGCGCTGTAGGGGCCGCCGGGCCGGGCGATGGGCGGCATATTGGCCTGCGCGGGGATGACGGAGATGCTCACGCCCTCGGTAGCCGTCGCGCCTTTGTTATCGGTAACGGTGAGCTTCGCCTCGTAGAAGCCAGTGAACGAGTACGTGTGCGAGACGGCGACGCCTGTCGCCGTGATGCCGTCGCCGAAACTCCACGCATAGCTGGCGAGGGTGCCGTCTGAGTCCGAGGAGCCGCCGCCGTCGAAATACACCGGCGCGCCGACGAGCCCGCTGTAAGGTCCGCCGGGGTTTGCGATGGGCGGCTGGTTGGTCGGAGGGGTGATGATCACGACGTTGGCAGGCTTTCCGTGGTTCCTGCGCTGATTTCTACTTTCAGCGCAGTGACGGGGAACTCCGGGGGCTCCGTCCGCAGGGTCGTCCACACGACGCCTTCGGGGCTGACGCGGAAAGACACCATCGGCACGCCGTTTACATCGCCATGCACGATGCTCCAGAAGCGATGCTGCGTCGCGTTGTATGGCACGCCCGTCGCCTCGCGATCGCCCGCTAGGACTTGGTCGACGATGAGCGTCGAGCCGACTACGGACATGGAGAGGTAGTTCTGCATGTCGGCGCAGAGTGCGAACTGCGTCGTCGCGCCGGATGCTGGGGCGCTGAGGACTTCGACCTTGGCGGTCGCGTTGGTGAGGTTCCACAAGTTCTTCGAGACGTAGCCTGCGAAGTGGTCGCCGAGGACGCCTGCACGCGGGGTGATTTCTAGGCGCGCATTGACCTCCAGCACCGGGATGACGGAGTCGAATGCGGACGCGCCTTCGTCCACACCACCCGCGATGGTGCCGATGATCCACTTCGTCGCATCAATCACATTGTCGGTGAAAACGTCCGACAACACCGTCTGCCCGCCGGTCGTGAGCTGGCCGGCAGTCGTCACGGTGGCGATGTTGGAAAATAGGGACGGCCCCACGGTGTTGAACGCTTTGACCTGGTATCCGTAAGCCGTCGCCGGAGTCAGCCCCGTGTCGGAGAACGTCACGAGATTCGGCCCGACCATTCCAATCTCGGACCAAGCGCCCGTGCCGATTCGGCGTTCGATTTTGAAGCCCGCTTCGTTCGTAGATCCATCGACCCAACGAAGGTCCACTTGGTTCGCCGTGCTGCCCGTCACCGCCAGCGCAGTCGGGGCTGCAGGCACGGTCGGCGGTGGGCCAAGCGTGCTCGTCCCGAGGCGCACGATTTTTGCCACACTGGGGACATTTTGCTCGTTCAGGATAAAGAGCATGTAGTAGCCCGGCGGCAGGACGAAGCCGTTCATCGGAGCCGTCACCGTGAGCTGCCCGGTGCCACGTGTGAAGGCGAGGCTCACGTAGCGTTGCCCGGTGTTCAGCGAGTGCGTGACCGTCGAGAGGCCGATGAGCGTCACCTTTTGCACCGCCGCCGCATCGGGCGTGGTGATGGTGAAAGGATTGGCGAAAGGAATCGCGCCCGGCACCGAAGAAATCACAGGCCGCGTGCCCGCGAAAAGATACGGCGGGGAGAAAATCTCGGCGCTCAAATGCTGGTCCGCGCCCGCAGAAAGGATGCGCCCATCCGGCAGCAGCAACGCCGAGTGATGGTAGCCGCGAAACTCGTTGGGCGTCGCCCAGACGGACCAATTCTCCGTCACCGGGTTCCACACCGCCGCAGGCAGCGGAGGGGTCGCCTTATTGTCGAAGCCCGAGCCCGTGCTCCCGTGCGTGACCAGCACGCGCCCATCCGGCAGCATAGTGAGCTGCTGTTGCCGCCGCCCTTCCGGCATCGGGCTGCTAAAGCGCACCGTCGGAGTGGATACCGAGAGATCGAAAAGCTCCGTCGTTGCCAGCGCCGGGTCGCCGCCCCCGGTGTAGAGATACTTGTCCGGCAAATACTGGATGCCCGCGCCGTAGTCACGGCTGCGGTCGAGGCGGAACGGGCCACGCGTCCATTTCCCCGTGCCCGCTGTGTCGAGCATCATCGTGATGACGTTGGGCCCTGCCACAAAGAGGCGACCGTCCGGCATCATCGCCGTGCGGGGATACATGGGGATGACTTGGTCGCTCGCACCGGTGAGCTGTCGCCAATTTCCTGCCGCCGCATTCCAAACTTCGGGCGTTTTGTTGATGCCAAAAGTCTGATTGATCATCCCGCTGATCGCCGTGATGTCGCCGTTGGGCATGGTGAGGACTGTCGGATACCAGCGCCCTGCATTAATGTCTGCCACGCGCAGCCAAGTGCCCGTCGCCGGGTCGAAGATGCTCGCCTTTGGCTCCCCGATTCCGCCTCCGCCGATGTGGCCGCTCACCACCATCAGCCTCCCATCCGCGAGATAGGAGTGTCCCGCGCAAAAAGGGTTGTAGCCCACGCCCGGCAGCAGCGAATGCGTGTTCGTCGCCGGGTCCCAGATGCGCGGCTTGTCCGTGTAGGGGAACCAAAACACCTTCCCATCCGGCATCAGTGAGGCGTGGACGGCAACATCCGGCCACGCCTGCGACGCTGACCACTGACCGATTTCCGCCGGAGGCTGAGTGTCCGCCCAAGCGAGCGAAGATGCGACACACGCAAAGAGGATTCCTTTTTTCATGCTCATTATCTCCAGAAAAATTCGCGCACTTCCATCACCCAGCCACCATTCTCCGAGCGGAGCGGCCCCGTAAGTTTCGCCGCCCGCGACGCGCTGGTGGACTCCACTTTCAGCTTCACAAAAGCCGACTGCTCCGCCGCTGAAATCTCCACATCCTTTTTCGCGCGCACGTTCCACTGTACCTTCCGCTTCAGCGCCTCCAGCCGCAGTTCCGCGCCCGCATCCAGTTTAAATACGAGCCCGCCGTCCCGCTTTTCCACCTTCCCCAGCAGCGTCCCCTCGATCCCGCGCACGGTGAATTGGTCCCCATTAAAGCGGTGCATCAGCTCCTTCATCCCCGCGAGGTCCGGCAGCTTCCCTCCCGTTGTTTTGAATTGCCCCGTCCACTCCGTACTCACCGCCGTATCCGACACCCACGACACCCCATCCACCAAGGAAACCGGCTCGCGGACCTTGCTCCAGCAAGGCGCGAGGCCATAGATGCACCGCGTATCGACCCCGAGCGTGAAGACATTTTCCTCAGCCGAAGCGGAGAGACTCAATGCAGACAGAATCAGCAAAAATGCACGTTTCATTGTTAGATAGACCGCCTCTTACTATAATTGCTAGAACCGAAAGCAAGCGCTTTTTCCCTCAGCGTTTCGCTCCTAAAGTCGATCCAGAGTCCCTGAATCATCAAATACTGCCCCATCAAGAGGTGCCCGCAGGGGCTATTTGCTGTGCTCTTTGAAGAAGCGAACAAACATCTCGGGTGCCTCGCTCGGGAAAAGATGGCCGCCACCGTGAATGTAAGAGACGAAGGGCGTCCCCTTTTCCGAAGGATAGAGCAGCGCGCCCTTCGTCTCGCCCCACGGCTTGGGCTCCGCAGCGCAGCCATTGATGCGGCGCATCGCGCTCATGCAGAAGCTCTGCGCCGTGAAGGGGACAATCTCATCCTTTTCTCCGGCGACGTGAAGGGCTGGGATCGGCTTCCCGGCGTAAAGCGGACGAAACCCGCCAGCGGACGAGCCAATCGCCGCAAAAACATCGGGCCGCGAACCCCACAGCAGGTAGGTGAAGGCCGAGCCGTTCGAGTGGCCCGTAGAGTAGATGCGCTTCGAATCAACAGCGTATTCCTTTTTCGCGAAAGCGATGAGGGAATCGAAGAACTTGAGATCGCGCCCACCTAGATCGTCGGCCTTTTGCTGCCATCCGCGCTTTTTCCCCTCCGGATCGGTGCGGCCAGCGGTGGGAAGACCGTCGGCGTAGATCACAATGGCCTGTGGCCACAACTCGTGGATGCGAAATGAACGGGCAGCGTTTTGCGCACTCCCGCCGTGCCCATGCCAGCCAAAGACGAGCGGCGCAGGCTCGCTATCTTGCGGAGGCGCAAAGACGAGCGCAGTGCGGGCGACGCCGTCCACGGTGAGTTCCACTCTGCGCGGCTGTGCGCCATGCAGCGAGAAGGTGGCAAACAATGCGAGAATGGTGAGCAGAAGTCTTTGCATGGGCGATGAAACCAAGGACCGCGCGGAAAGTTTCCGCGCGGAACGATCGTAACCGCGATGACCAGCGCTTCCGTCATCCCGCCATATGTCGCTGGCCAAAAAATCACCACGCCCGGTCGGAAATAATACCGTTCGGAGCGTACACCCGATCGTAACGAGCGTTTCCGTTACGTAACGTGCAAGGGCCTGAAGACTGCGATACCGTCGGAGCGTTATGAAAAACGGAAACACATTATCCATCGCCGACGCCACTGGGGTTTCGGAGTGGTGGTTCACACGCAATATCATCGCCGCACTGTTCGGCATCGCAGCGAGCCTGTCACTCGGTTTCGCTCTCGATCTTGGAACTGACAAACAACCCAGCGCCGCCCCGCGTGTGCAGCCTGTGACTATCGCGACAAGGTAGTCGGCATTGCGCATACCAGCGTCGAGCTGGGAGAAGCTGCGGGTCGAGCCCGAGGGCAGGAAGCGCGTCATTTTAAAAGCAATCTACGGAGCGGCGAATGGCTCGTGGATTTGCATGACGAAGGTTCCGCAGGGACGGCTGCTGCTTGGCGGGCAAAACGGGCAGCCGATGAGCGATTCGCGGAAGAAAGGCTCGCCGTATTCTCCATACGGAGTTTTTCGTTGATTGGTTGAATGCCGAGCTTTCTAAACTGACGAAGACTGGACATTCATGACTTCTCACATCGCCAACTTTATGCTCCGCACACTTCTCAGCATCGCCCTCACCACGACTTCATTCGCCGCAACGGATTGGCCACAGTTTCGCGGGCCAGAGAGCACGGGGACCGTCGCCGACGCGGTCATCCCCGCGAAGCCCAAGCTCGACTGGACTGCGCCGTTGCCGGGGCGTGGCTTGGCCAGCCCGATCATCGTGGGGGAGAAAGTGTTCGTCACTTGCTCCAGCGGGCCTTCGCAGGAGCGGCTGCACGTCATTTGTTTCTCCGCTACCGACGGCAAGAAGCTGTGGGAGCGCCAACTCCAGGCGACCGGGCGCACGATGACACACCCGAAAACTTCCATCGCCGCTTGCACGCCGTGCAGCGACGGAAAGAGCGTCTTCGCTCTGTGGAGCAGCAACGATATGGCGGCGTTTGACCTCGACGGCGGGCTGCTGTGGGTGCGCGGGCTCACGGCGGACTATCCGAATGCCAGCAACAGCCTCGGCATGGCATCCTCGCCCATCGTCATCGGCGGCACGGTGGTCACTTTGATCGAGAACGACAGCGAGAGCTACGCGCTCGGCCTCGATGTGAAAACGGGGCGCAATCTGTGGAAGCTCGACCGCCCGAAGGCTGCGAACTGGTGCAGCCCGGTGTCGTGGAAGGGAGTGGCGGTTTTGCAGTCATCCAAAGGTCTGCTCGGCGTGAACCCGGAGACGGGCAGCACGCTGTGGAACTACGGCGAGGGCGCATCCACGATGAGCTCCAGCGTCGTGGCAAACGGGATCATTTACGCGCCCTCAAACGGCATTACCGCTCTCGCGCCGAAGTCCAACGGCGAAGCGCCCGAGCAAGTCTGGCGGTCGAAGCAGATCAATCCTTCCACCATCAGTCCACTGGTTTTGGGCGACCGCATTTTCAGCATCAACAGCGCAGGCGTCATCGCCACTGCCGACACGAAGACAGGCGAAAATGGCTGGAAGCTGCGGCTCACCGGCGCGTTCAGCGGATCGCCGGTCGGCTCTGGCAAGACGCTCGTCGCCGTGAGCGAAAAGGGACTGCTGCAAATCGTGGATACGGCAGGAGAAGGCAGCGTCACCGCCACTCTCCAACTCCCGCTCGTCAAGGAGCCCGAGGAGCTGATCCTCTCCACGCCCGCCCTCAGCGGCGGCGCAATCTTCATCCGCGCCGACAGCGCGCTTTGGCGGGTAGGCGATGGGGCGAAGTAATGACGCTCACGGCCTTTTATCATCCTCGATACGCTGCGCCGATTGGGGAGCATATCATGCCGATCCGGAAATTCGGGCTCGTCGCGGCGGGGCTTGCCGGGGCGGCGGATGTCCGGCTCGTCGAGCCAGAGCCCGTGGGGCTGCCGGAGCTTTTGCGCGTGCATACGCCGGGATACATCGAGGCGGTCCGCACGGGGGAGCCGCGCGCGCTGGCGGAGTCGCAAAAGTTCCCGTGGTCGCCAGAGCTTTACCCGAGCGTGTGCCTGACGAATGGCGGCTGCCTGGCGGCGGCGCGGCAGGCTCTCGCGGATGGTGTGAGCGCGGCGCTGGTGAGCGGTTTCCACCACTCCTGCGCGGACCACGGCGAGGGGTTCTGCACTTTTAATGGGCTCGCAGTGACGGCGGATACGCTGCTCGCCGACGGAAGCGCCCGTAGGATCGCAGTGCTGGATATGGACCTCCATTATGGCAATGGCACCGCGCAACTCGTGGCGGCGCGTCCGCACATGTTCCAAGTCTCGATTTACGGAAACGACTATTGGGCGAACGTACCCTATCGCGATGTGACCGTGCGGCACCATGAGGATGGCGCGAACCACCATTCCTTCGCCCTGCCTGCCGGGTGCGACCGCACGACGATGCTGGCGACAATGGCCCGCGGGCTGCCGCTCATCGCTGCATGGAAGCCGGATGTGCTGCTCTATCAGGCTGGGGCGGACCCGTATTTTGAAGACCCCTATTCTCCGCTGGCGCTCGACCACTCCGATCTACGGGCGCGAGACGAGGCGGTGTTTCGCTTCGCAAACGACCGGGGTATCCCCGTTGCGTGGGTTCTTGCGGGAGGCTACACGCCGGATATCGCGAAGGTCGTCGGCGTCCACCTCGGGACATTCGATGCGTGGCGTGCGGTGTACAATGGTGGCAAAGGGAATTGACTCTCTCGGAGCGGTTCTTAGTCTGCGCCCCTCAAATGACCCGACTCGCAAACCGCATCTTTCTTTCACTCATCCTTGCCTCCGGCGTGCCGATTTCGAAGGCGTTTGCTGCTCCGAAAAAGGAGGTAGCGCCGACGAAAGACCCTGCGTTTCTCGATGGCGTGGCGGCGACGGTCAACACCGACATCGTCACATTTTCGCAAGTCCGTGAGCTCACAGGGCCGGTGGAGAACAGCGCGCGCGCTTCGTTTTCCGGCCCGGCGCTGGCGGAGAAGGTGAAGGAGATTCGCCTCAATGCGGTGAATATGCTCATCGACCGGCAGTTGATTTTGCAGGAGTTCAAAAAGGGCAAGGGGCAGATACCGACGCACATGGTGGACGAGCGAATCAGCGAGACGGTGCGGACGCGGTTTGGCGGGGATCGCTCGGCGTTCCTGCGGACGATTACGGCGCAAGGGCTGACGCAGGATAAGCTGCGCAAAATGGAGGAGGAGAACATCATCGTGAAGTATATGCGCGGGAAAGAGATCAAGACGGACTCCTTGGTTTCGATGTCCGAGGTGGAGAAGTTTTACAGCGCGCACCGCGATGACTGGACGACAAATTCGCAGGTGAAGCTGCGGATGATCAAAGTGAACCCCGGCACGGACTCGGAGAAGAAGCGAAAGCTCATTGAGGATATCCGGGCGAAGGCCGTGGCGGGCTCGGACTTCGCGGATTTGGCGCGAATATACTCGGAGGATTCTACACAAGATAATGGCGGCGATTGGGGCTGGGTGAAGCACGGCGACTTGAGTGGGGAACTGGACCGGCAGGTGTTCTTGCTGAAGCCGAAGAAGGTGAGCGAGGTGCTGACGATGAACGGTGCCTTTTACCTCCTACTGGCGGAGGACAAGAAGAACGGCACGGCAAAACCGCTGAAGGAAGTGCGCGATGAAATCGAGCAGCGCATCGGCCAGCAGGAGCGGCAAAAGCTGGAGCAGGCGTGGATGGCGCGGCTGCGGAAGAAGGCTTACATCAAGATTTACTAACGGCGAATGGCGCTCATGGAATCACACTACGACGTGGTGATTATCGGCGCTGCGCTCGCAGGGGCGAGCATGGGGCTGCTGCTCAAGCGAGCACGGCCCGAGACGCGTGTGCTCATTGTGGAGCGGAGTGATGCGTTTGATTTCAAAGTCGGCGAGAGCACGTCGGAGGTCGGCGCGGCATTCCTCACGCGGGTGCTCGGGCTGGGCTCGTGGATGGCGCGGGAGCAAATCGCTAAGAACGGTTTGCGCTTCTGGTTTCAAAAAGACGGGAACACGGACTTCGCCGCGTGCTCGGAGCTGGGGCCACGTCTGCAAGTGCGGCTCCCGGCGTTCCAGCTCGACCGCTCGACGCTCGATACGCACGTCCTCACGCTGGCGGCGGAGGCGGGCTGCGAAGTGCGGCGTCCGGCCACGGTGCGGGAGATTGAGTTTGGCGGCGTGGGGAAGAATCGACTGACGATTTCGGCGGGCGGTGAGTCGCTCACGGTGACGGCTGGCTGGGTCGTGGATGCGAGCGGAAAAGCGGCTGTCATCGCGAGAAAGCGCGGCACTTTAGAAATCCTGAAGGAGCATCCGACAAACTCGATGTGGTGCCGCTTTCGCGGCGTGCGGGACTTGGACGACGGCACACTGGCACAGCGGAGCGAGTGCTATCGCGACCGCGTCTGGGGCGTGCGTGCGACGGGGACGAATCACCTCACGGGCTACGGCTGGTGGGCGTGGATCATCCCACTACAGGGCGGAGAAGTGAGCGTGGGAATCACATGGGATCGCCGACTTTACGAACCGCCGAAAGTAGGGACGATCCCCGAGCGCCTCGTCGCTGCACTGAAAGGCCACGCGCTCGGAGCGTGGCTCATGGAGAATGCGACCGCTGTGACGGAAGACGCGCGCATTTACAGCCAGCTCGCGTATCGCAGCATGGAGGTGATGGGCGATGGCTGGGCGGCAGTCGGCGACGCGGCGGGGTTCATGGACCCACTTTACAGCCACGGCATCGACTTCATCGGCAACACCGTCTGCGCCGTCCGCGCCATCCTCCTTGATGCGCTGAATGGCGAATGCGTGAAGGCGCGCGGCGTGGACTACTCGCGGCAGTATCAGGCGAGTTTCATGAGATGGTTCGAGGCGCTCTATCTCGATAAATACAAATACATCGGCGAGGCGGAGCTGATGCGTGCGGCGCTTTTCTTGGACATCGGCTCTTACTTCATCGGCCCCGTGCGGCTCATCTACAGCGACATGGAAAAAGAGTTCGCGCTGCTGCCCTACAACGGCCCCATCGGCGAGGCCGTGGGCAGGTTCATGCGCTTCTACAATCGGCGACTCGCCAAGCTCGCCGACATCCGCCGCAGCAAGGGAATCTGGGGACGGCGCAATGTCGGGCATCACGCCATTTTCTCCGAAACGTTCGTGCCCTCGCTCGCGGTGAACAAGCTCATCCGCCACGGGATATGGCTCTGGATAAAATGCGAAGTCTCTACGTGGCTGGCTCCGAGTCGTGCGCCGGAGAGAGTCATCGTGCCCACCCCATCGGAGGCGCATAGTTGAGCACGATGCACTCGCTCACTTTTTCACCAAACGCGACCACTGCCACAGTGCGTCGAGCGGCAAGTGGAGTCGTGCTGGAAGTTCCAATGCCGCTGCATTCCGGCCCGGCGACGGAGTGTATCTTTCGTGGTGAACGAGCGCAGAGAGTAGGGGCGTTCCAGCTCGTCGAGGACGACGAAATTCTCGCAGGTGCCGCCATCGCGCCCGCGGGACTTTCTCCACGAGAAGCGGCGGCGTTTCTCTACGACGAGCTGTTCCGCGTCGTCGGCGAACGGCAGCTCTGCCGGGTCTGGAACTACATCCCGGGCATCAACGAACTCCGCGACGGCGAAGAGAACTATCGAGAGTTTAACGCCGGGCGGCTCGACGCATTTCGCCAGCACTACGGCGCAGACTTCCGCCCACGCCTGCCCGCCGCTTCCGCCCTCGGCACATGCGGTGGCGAGATGGCGCTGGCCTTTTTCGCGGGCCGCGAAACTCCCATCCACTTCGAGAATCCCGAGCAAGTCCCCGCGTGCGATTACCCGAAGGACTACGGCGCGCAACCGCCCGCTTTTGCCCGTGGCACCCGGTTGGGCACACGCTGGTTTCTGGCCGGGACGGCGAGCATCAAGGGTCACCTCACCCTCGGCCAGACGTGCGCCGAGCAAGTCCGACTCACCCTCGGCAACATTCTCGTTATGGAGCGCACGATGGGCCTGCCAGCAGACGTGCAGAGCGCGTGGAAAGTCTTCGTCCGCAACGCCGCCGACCTCGCCGAGTGCCGCGCCGCATTTGAAAAAGCATATCCGCACGCGATGGAGCGCACCATGTTTCTGCACGCCGACGTTTGCCGCAGCGAGCTACTCGTGGAGATCGAAGCTGTGTATTCCTCGGAGTAGAATTGCTCTCGCAACCCCTCCCGGCATGTCTATCGTGCCGCGATGAAATCGCGCCGATTCGCCTTCTTTCCAGATTTTCAGCCTTGGAGCATGGTCGCTCTCTTTTTAATCGGCACCGTGCATTGGTGTGCGGCGGCTTCTGCGGATGAGGGAGATTTTTCGCCCGCTGCGGTGAAGCGCGGAAAGGAGGCGACGGTGATGGTGGACCTTGGGAAAAACGGGAGCGGCACGGGCTTTCTCGTCCATGCTTCGGGCATCTTCGTCACGAATCGCCACGTCGTCGAACGTGCCCCTGCCGGGAAGCCGGTGACGCTCGTGCTGAACTCGGGCGAAGAAACGCAGCGGCGCGTTCCAGCGCGGGTGATTCTCCTTTCCGAAGACGAAGACCTTGCGCTGCTCAAGACCGATGAGCCGCTGAAAATCGAGCCGCTGCGCCTCGCCGATGGAGCGGCGCTCGCCGAACTTTCGCGCATCGCGGTGCTCGGCTATCCGTTTGGGAAAATGCTCGCCACCGGCGGCGACCAATCGCCCGCGATCAGCATCAACGCAGGCCGCGTGAGTGCGCTGAGAAAAGACGGCGGCGTGCTGGAGCGCATCCAACTCGACGCCGCGACGAACCCCGGAAATTCCGGCGGTCCCGTCATGACGGCGGATGGCGGCGTGGTCGGTGTCGTCGTTTCCAGCATCCGCGGTGCGAATGTAAATTTCGCGATTCCCGTCCGGCATGTGAAAAAGCTCATCGCACAACCGGTGCTGTCGATGCGGGTGCCGGAGATGCCATTTTCCAAGCGCGCGGAAGTGCAGGAATTTGAATTGGAAATCGTCCCGACGACGCCCGTTGCCGAGGGTTCGGAATTGGTCGTGCATTTCGGCGAAGCCGCGAAACGCCGCTCGTTTACTGCGGAGAAAAAGGACGGGAAATATCGCATCAAAGCAGCGCCGCTGGAGCCATCGCCCCCTTTGCACCTGTGGCTCACGGCGCAAGTCGGCGTCTTGCGCTTCCGGGCAAATGTGAACGACTGCCCGGTGAAAATCGGCGGAAAGACCGTTCAACTCTCGGAGATTCGGAACATGGTGACCGAGGGCAAAATCGTGAAGACAACGCTGGGTCGCTTCGACGAAGAGCGCGGGCAATTTGAAGTCGTCGATGGCAGACCGACCGAACTGCCGACGCTGCAAAGCCAGATCAATGATGCGACGGTGGATTTTGAAAAAGCGACGAGCCTCAATATCTCCGCTTACGACCTTGGAACGCTGAATATTCCATACGAACTCGAGCTGAAAACGAAAGGACGCGTGGTGGCTTCGGCGCGTGGCCGCATTCCACTGACGAACCCGCCTGCGGGGTTGCAGCAGGATGAACGAAATAGCAGTTCCGGCATGAATTTCGGAAGGATGTTCCGGCGCTCGCGGAGCATGGGTGCGCCGGACCAAGAGTTGGATTTATTGACCATCTACTTTCTGAAAGACGACGTGAAATCCGGCACTTGGGAGCGCAACAAAGGAAAAGGATTGGAGACGAAAGCGGTGCCCGCCGCGTGGTGCGAGAGCCCGGTGATACCGAGTCGCGATTACGACCTGGAGCTGGAGTTCGTGCCGAGCCGAAATGCGGAGGGCGAATTGCTCATCCATCTCCCCATCGGGCGCACTCACGCGATGCTCCGACTCAACGGTTCGGCGAAGGGATTTGCAAAGCTGGACCTCGCCGGGCAGACGCAAGACGGGAGCGGAGAGGTGACGATTCCGCCGTTTGAAAAAGGCAAGGAACTCGGCGTGAACGTCTCCGTCGCTACGCAAGGCGAGAACGTGCGAATCTTCGCGCAGGTGGGCGAAGCCGCGCCGCTGATGTGGATGGGTAAATTGAAAAATCTCGCCGAACCCAAGCTCGCGAATATCGCCGCAGACCGTGTCGCCATAGGCCATGCGGGCCTCGCGATGTTGCTGAAAACATTCACGATTTCCGCGCCGGACGGATCGCTGCGAGTCTTGCGCGAGTGGCTCTCAGACCACCATCCCGACAGCCCGCAACTGGTCGCCGCCTGGGAGCTGAACTACCCGTGGACCGGCGACGGAGAAGGATAAAAACAAGGCGCTGCGGTTTTACGTCAATGGCAACGAAGTCGGGAGCGGGTTTAGCAACGTCATCGGCGATCACGAGCGTCTGGCGTTTGGCACGATGTATGGCTCCAGCCGCACCAGTCCCGCCGAGCCAAAGGATGTCGCGGTGGAAAACAAGCAGTTCGCCGGGCTCCTCGACAAAATCCAAGTCTTCAACGAAGCGCGCAGTGCCGGGACCGTGAAAATCCTCTCGGGCGGGCATTACAAAGCCGCCGTGCCCGCGCCGCCGGCGATGCTCGATGTGGCGCTGGCACTGCGGCTCAAGGCGGCGATTGATGGGAAGACGCTCCAGCGGCTCGGGCCGACCGGATCGACCACGCGGGATACCTCGAAAGAGGGCGAAGGCTGGACCGATCTGCCCAAAGCCGGTTCGCTTCTCGTGGGGTTCGAATACAACAATGGAACGTGGAAAAACGCGCCGATGGTGAAGGCGCTTCTCCCCATCTTCCTGACGCCCGCCGGCATTGTCTCGGGCAAGGCGCGCGGCGTGCCACACAAGGCCAATGAATACAAGACCATCAAAGCGAAAGAAGGCTACGCCGTGAGCGGGCTGATCGTGAACCCCGGCGCAGAACGGCTCGGCGGTTTCCAAGTGATCTTCGCCAAGATAGGTTCGGAAAAACCCGAGACGTATAAAAGCGAATGGATCGGCGGTGAACTAAAGGAAGGTGCAGTGACTCTCGGCGGTGACGGAAAGCTGGGAGTCGGAGTCTTCGGCATCTCTGGCGCTGACGTAGCTTCCATCGGATTGATCGTAGCACCGTAGGGGAACTGCTCGCTTTGTCCCTGCTGCCTCGCTAAATCGCCCGCATGAGTCTCGAAAAAGTCGTCGTCGTCGGAGCCAGCGGATATGCTGGCGAGGAGTTGGTCCGTTTGCTGATCCGCCATCCGCAGATCGAGCTTGCCGCCGTCACATCGCGGCAGGCTGTGGGGCAGACGCTCGGTAGTGTGTTCCCGAAGTTTGCGGGGATGCGGTATGCGGATTTGAAATTCACGGACTCCACGGTGGAGAGCATCCTCGCGACAGGCGCGAAGATTGTTTTCCTCGCGCTGCCGCACGGCGTGTCTGCGGAGTTTGCCGTCCCGCTCGTCGCGGCTGGGTGCAAGGTCATAGACCTGAGCGCCGACTTCCGACTGCGCGACGCTGCGGTGTACGAGGAGTTCTACGGGCAGAAACACCCCGCACCCGAACTGCTCCCGGGGGCGGTGTATGGGCTGCCGGAGATTCGGCGTGCGGAGATTCCCGGTGCGTCGCTCATCGCGTGCCCTGGGTGCTACCCCACGAGTATTTTGGTCCCGCTCATCCCGCTCGTCCGGCGGCAGCTCATCAAGCCGCAGAGCATCTGCGTCTTTAGCATGAGCGGCGTGAGCGGCGCGGGCCGGACGGCAAAAATCGAATACCTCTTCGCCGAGTGCAACGAATCCGTCCGCGCCTACGGCATCCCGAAACACCGGCATCTTTCGGAGGTCGAGCAGGAGCTTTCGCTGGCGGCGGGAGAGCGAGTGATGATCAATTTCACCCCTCACCTCATCCCGGTAAATCGCGGCATCCACACGACCATCTACGCGGCACCGGCGGACGGCGTGGAGCCGTTCCACTTTACCAACGCCTACGCGGAAGACTACGGCGCGGCGAAGTTCGTCCGCGTGCTCGGCGACAGCGGCGCGCTGCCGGATACGAAGAATGTCGTCTCCACAAACTTCGTGGACATCGCGTGGCGGCACGACCCGCGCACGGGGCGCGTCATCCTCCTGAGCGCCGAGGACAACCTCACAAAAGGCACCGCTGGCCAAGGCGTGCAGTGCATGAACCTCATCTGCGGCTGGCCGGAGGAGACGGGGCTTTTCTAGGCGCGGGATGCTGCTCATCACGATCTTCCTGCTCGGCGGCATGGCGACGCTGCTCGCGAACTTCGCCGTGTGGCGCAGCCTCGCGCCTGCGCCGGTGCCGGTGGATGCGCCGATGATTTCCGTGCTCATCCCCGCGCGGAATGAGGCGCGCAACATCGAGGACTGCGTGGGCTCGCTCCTGCGGCAGGCTTACCCGAACTACGAACTCATCGTCATGGACGATCAATCGGACGACGGCACAGGCGAGATCGTCGAGCGGCTTTTCGCGGAGCATCCGGGAGTAAAGACGCGGCTGCTGCGCGGGAGCACACTGCCCGAAGGCTGGACGGGAAAGGGCTGGGCCTGCCACCAGCTCGCGGCGGCGAGCAGCGGTGAGTTCCTCTTTTTTACCGATGCCGATACCACGCACGCGCCGGGCCTGCTGGCTGCGGCGGTGGCTCACGCGCAGGAGACTCGGGCGAGCTTGCTGTCGGCGTGGCCGCGACTTTTGACGGGGACTATCGGCGAAATGCTCGTCGTCCCTGCGATTGCGCTCGTCGGACTCACGATGGTGCATCACTGGCTGGTCGCGCTGCTTCAGCGATGGCCCGCGCTGGCGAAGCGGCTGGGCTCGCGGGTGACGCGGGTGCTGGGCGGCGCAAACGGGCAGTTTATGTTTTTCACGCGAGCCGCTTACGACGCCATCGGCGGGCACGCTTCGGTGAAGTCGCATGTCGTGGAAGACGTGGCGCTCGGTCGCGAAATCACGGCGCGGATCGGCGAGGGGATGCGGCTCATCAACTGCGACTCGGTGCGCTTCTCCACGGTGCGGATGTATCGCTCGTTCGGGGAAAGTTGGGATGGCTTTTCCAAGAACCTTCGCGCCGCGTTCGACCGGCAGCGCGTGTTGTTCTGGATGTTCGTCGTCTCCCTTTTCTTTGGATGGCTGTTGCCGTCGGTGATGTGGACTTGGGATGCCGGGAAGCTCGCACTTTGCAACGCCCTCCTCGTCTGGGCGCTGCGCTGGCTCGTGACGCTGCGGCTGCGCATGTCGCTCCTCTCGGCGCTGCTGCATCCAGCCTCCATCGCCGTATTCATCGGCATCGCGCTGAATAGCTGGCGTCTCTCCCACGGCAAAGGAGTGACGTGGAAAGGGCGGACGTATCGCCCGGATATTGGGTGAGCTACTTCGCCTCCGGCGGAAGCGGCGGGAGCGGGTTTTCCTGCGGCACGTCTGGAGCGGTCGGCGGCGCTATGGGCGCGGCGTCTTCAGTCGCGGGAGCTTCGGGCTTTGCGCCTTTGGCTTCTGCGTCGAGGTCATCGACGGATTTCCAGCCATTCGCGGCGGCGAGCTTCTCTGCGAGGCGTAGCGGCCATTCGGGGTTCTTGAAGTAATCGGGCAGCGTCACCCGGAGGTCCTTCGATGCGGAAAGAAACTGGTCGTATTGCTCCGAGAACTTCTCGGCGAGGCCGGGATAGCGGCGCGTGGCCTCTTGTTGCGCCAGCTCGTTCAGTTGTTTGAAATTATACCGCACCATCGCAAAGTCCGAGCTCACCGTGGCGGTATCCTGTCCCGCTTTGAATGTGTAAACTCCGTCCTGAAGCGTCGTGAATTCATACTTGTCGCCCTTTTTAATGAGGAAACGCCGACCGCCGATATTGATTTCTGTGTCATCGGTAATCTCGATCACTTTCTTTGCAGTTCCCGGCGGAGGCGGGACCATGAGTTCGCGGACGATGTTGTCCTCGGGGGCTTTGTTCACGACTTTCGCGGGCTCTATACTTGGCGGTGGTTCGTCGGGGGTGACGGGGGCGGGCGGTGCCGTCTTGCTGGTCAAGGGCGGTGGTGGCGCAACGTCGAGTTTTGGCGCAGGTTTCTCGTCGCTCAGGCGATCTTGGGCGAGGCGTTCCAAGCTGCTGAATCCTCGCTCCACAAGCGGGATGGCGGCTCCGAAGAGCACGACGACGGTGAGGGCGAGAAAGACGCCGTGGCGCTGGCGGAGGATGCGCATCGTGTAGAGCAGCCAGATGATGCCGAACGTGCCGAGACTGGCCACGACTGTGCTCGCCGCGTTGCCGCCGGAAACAATGCTCGCGAACCGATACGCGCAAAATGCTGCGACGAGAAAGATGACGCCCCACGCGAGATTGCGCGGGCCCACAGCGCGCTCGGGCGTTTGCGGCACGTCCACGTAGCGTGTCTTAGATTCTGGTGCGCGGCGTGCGGCGCTTTCGCTGGTCGGTGGTTGAAACGGCACGGTGCGTGAATCGTCTTCTGGATACTCGGATGGCATGGTTCGGACCGCGCACCTTGCCACAGAAGCGAGCGTTGTCGCGCTCAATCTCGGCGTTTCTTCGCGACCCCATTGCGCCGTGCTCCCCGCGACACAAACCAACCTCCGAACCCGAGCAAGCGGCGCAAAAAGCCAGCGCACCTGCCTCACACAACCGCACTCAAAAACCGGACCGGTGGAGCGCGTGAGGGCTGTAAGCCCTTTTACGCGACAACCGTGATGACACTGCGGCTTCGCACGGATGCCATCAGAAAAGTTTAGGCGGCGTGGGTTTCATTTCGCTCCTGAATACTCAAACACAATGTTCGTCGTGCCCTCGACTCTGACCTCGACGGGGACTCGCGACAACATGCCTGATTCCATGCCGCGCCGCTCCAGAGCGACGGTCCGGGAGGGTGCCGCCACACTCACTCCAGCGTGGAGGACCAAGGCGTCTCCTTCGCGAAATCGGATATGCCAAGTCTGGCCGGGCTGAACGACGAAAGACTCGCCGCTATGTTGGACGGGTGTGATTAAAAGTGGAATGGATCGAAGTCGCGACAGCGACAAGCGGCGCTGCTTCCGTTCTCGGGTGTTGGTTGGTGGAAATCGCACGGCTTCTTTGTCTCTCTCACGTCTCGTCGGGCGGGTCAATCTTCGGGTTTTCGGAGCCTTTTAGCGGTCCATTCATTTCGTTTTTCGCGCCTGCCCCACGTTCCCCTCGATCAAACGTCCGAAAACGGCGCGATGAGCGGAATCGTCTGCCGCCCGTTACGGCGGTAAACCAGAAAGTCAGAATCCGTCGTCCACACACGGCATTTCGGTTCCCGTTCGGACAACGAAACGACACACGCATCGGCGAAATCCATCGGCGTATCCGCATACTTCTCCAGCAGTCGCCAGACTCCCGCCGCCGCAGGCTCAAACTCGAAGGTCACCCGGAGAATCCCCGTCTTGTGAAGTTTCGCAAGTGCCGCACGCGAAGGCCCGGATTCACCAAGTAAATGCCAGGCTTCCGCAAATACCGCCTCACAAGTGAATAGCGGTGGTCGCAGCGATTTGAAAACACCCACTGCCCATTTGTGCCATTCATCCGAGCGGTCGAGCAGAGCCACGAGCGCCCCCGTATCCACGAAGACCGTTCCCATCACTTCGCCGCCCGCTTCCGGCCAAACTCTGCGAGATGTTTCTTATTCGTGGAAAGGTCACGCCTTCCACTCGCCCCAATGCGCCCCGGTTTCTCAAAAAGGTCACGAGCCAAGTCATAGCAACTTGGCCCCGCGCTCAGCCGTTCGGTCAAATGACGCAGCAAAGTTTGCTGTTGTTTGCGCGGTAGCGATTCCACGGCTTGTTCAATCTCCATCAACGTGCTCATGCGCGGAAAATGCCCGATGTTCTACGGCCCGTCAACTCACTGGTTTGGGCGACAAAGAATACGTCATTGAGCATTGAGCCGCAGTTCATCCATCGACTTTTGAGGGGCGGATTTGAATGCTTGTAGCACACGGACCCGCTTTCCCCTCAGTTCCGTTCCCTATGACGTCTGGTGACCGTTGCGGTGGATCGAAAAAATAATGAAGAGTGTGAAAATACCACTAAGGCGCGTGAGAAATAGACGTAAGCGAGAAGGCCCTGCGTTGGGTCTATAATACCAACCCTCTGTGATCTCCCACACGATGCGTGGATAAAAGATAGAGATTACGGCGAACGATATGCTGACATAAAGCAACCAGTCTGGCATGGTCGTTATTGAGGTTGTTGTTTCCCCGAGTATGGTTGTTGGAATGGCATATACGGAAACTTCCGCAATATGGATAGCTGCCAGTGCAATAGCCACGCCGGTTCCCTGTCGCGTATGTGCGAAAATTTCATATGTCGATAATCTTCTTGTTGTGAACCAACCATCGTTCTTGGAAGGCGCGCCGCGCAGCCCAGCCAACATCCTTGATATACCATCCATTCACGGATGCGCCGATACCCGCTCCGATGAAAGGAATCGCTTGGAGGGCTTTCCGCTTCGTCAGATTGATGCCGAGCTGCTTTGCGAGGTTTCTGATGAGCAGAATTCCGGCTTCCTTGCTGAAAGCTTCCTTGGCCGCCTGCTCCCCCATCTTCGTAAACGTCTGCTTCGCAAGTGTAACTTCGATTGACCTGAGCATCGTCAGCGCGGCAATCTTCTCTTCGACGGAGTTCGCACCGCTGGCGGATAAAATCCCGAGCGCAAATTGTCTGTCAGCCTCGGTGTCGAGCGAGAAGCCGTAGGCTAGACCGACTCCGTGAATAGTGCGTAAGGCGAAGCTAACAATGAGCGGAATGTCCACTACCATACCAGGTAAGCCGAAGAATCCGGCCACTCCCCCTTCTGTTGTGGCGATTCCAATCGCCCAGTTATGCACGCTGTCCGCGAGATTGTCGCACTTGTTGAGTTCAGCGTTGAGCAACTCGGAGAACTCGCTGACTCCTGCATCTGCTTTCAGCGTGCCTATCTCGGCCAACCACTTGCCTGCGACACTGGACAGGTCGAGCGCCCCGCGCATCGCGGCCTGTGGAATCAAGTGGCTGACGAGCCACGTAACCGGCGCAAATACGTAATTGACTACCTTCGATGTAACGCTTGGCTCCTGCTGCTTCCATTCTTGGATCGCGCGGACTTGCTCCTTCTCGTAGTCGTTTAGTGGGTTTGGTTCGTTGTTCATGGGAGGTGTGCAAATGGGGGCAGTGTGCGAATCTTGACTTGTTTCATGAGTTTTCAAAGCATTCAAAGGTCGCCAAATTGAAATCGACGGCGCGCTGAAATAACCATCGCGACCACAGGAATCACCTTGCTCCAATTGGTATTTCCTAAATCGAAAGCTACAAGGATACCGCTCAATATCCAACCGGCGGGGCCAAGCAGAGCAGCCAAAGTGCGCCCTATGATGGGACCAGCAATTGTAACGCTGATGCCAATTCCCAGCCAACGAGCAATCGCAAAGAATATCTGATTCACGACGATATAGAGAGCAAATCCCGCCAATCGCCCAGCAACCACTGCCGACATCAGTGCAGCACCTCGTAGCTGCTTCAACTGGTCTGCGATATGTGGGGGGATTTTGCCCTCCGCAATGAGCCGTTTGATTTCCTCTTCGACGCTCTTCTCGATGTCTTTCCAAGCTTGTCCGCCCTTTTCTTTGATCATGTGTTCACGGGCGTTTTCGATAAGCTCAACAAGTATCTTATCTTCAAGTTCTACGAGAGTGTTATGATCCTTCACAGGAACATCGAGTTTCTCCGCTGTAGCTCGAATGATCTCGATGTAGTCCGGTTCATACCACGCACGCCAGAGGTTCGGTATGGAATGACCATAGGAATGGCGAATTTCCTTGTTTATGTATTCCGTTCGTTCCGGGAGGGGAACACCTACCTTTATGTCCAATATTTCGTAGAAATCGCCGAAGTCTTTGTCGGTCATCCGAGGGTCGCGTAGCAGTATGTCCAGTTCATCGTTTTTAGCCATATAGTGTTTAGTTAATTATTTGAGAATGTTCGTTTCCGAGCGAGGCGCACGTTTGGTGGGGTATAATAGGCTCCCCGCTGTTTAGAGTGGGATTCAGAGAGGAACGGCATTGATGAACTGGGCCGGATTCTTGGGGGAACAATTACGCTGACGCGGGAGAGGAAAACGCCTACCCAAAGGAGACACCATTGGAAGCAAACGCATTATTCGAACTAG
>CAMDQC010000039.1 GCA_945905735.1 Prosthecobacter debontii
CCTTCTCGGTGAGTGGTGCCCGTTTCCAATGACCGAATGCGGGTAGCAGGTGCGATTCCTGGATGGGATTTTCGTAGTGCTTCGCAGCGGCAGCGATTGCTGGTCCCAGAGGTGGAATCCATGAGGGAGTCCGTGCTCGACTTTTCCTACTTCAGCGAAGTATCCACATTGCGCAGAGGCGCAGAGGCGCAGAGGCGCAGAGGCGCAGAGGCGCAGAGGCGCAGAGGCGCAGAGGCGCAGAGGCGCAGAACTCTAACCAGAAGATTGGGCTACTTGGGAGCATGGCGGGCGTGCTTTTCTAAAATGACAGGCTGATTAGCAAGCGGTTATTTCGGCTCGGTCATAATTTTGCCCGTCGCTTCGCATGGAGAGGCATTGTTCGAGCATCGACACGGCTCGCGGGGACGCCGTACTCTTCCCCACGTATGAAACGCCTACTGCTCCTGCCCGTCCTCGCTTTCACCGCCATCGCTGCTGATGCGCCTCGCGCGCTGCCTGCGGGCTCGCTGCCAGACGATGTCCGGCTGCAACCGCTGAAAGACCTCGATGGGTATTTCCCGTGGTCGCCGCCGGAGTCCGGGGCGGCGTGGAAGGTGCGCGCGGAGCAAGTGCGGATGCAGCTCCGGGTGTCGCTGGGCATTTTCCCGGAGCCGACGCGGACGCCGCTGAATGCGGTGATTCACGGCAAGGTGGTGCGCGACGGGTTCACGGTGGAGCGCGTGTATTTCGAGGCGATGCCGGGCTTTTTTGTGTCGGGGAGTCTGTTCCGCCCGGAGAAGCCGGGGAAGTATCCGGGTGTGCTCTGCCCGCATGGACACTGGAATGATGGGCGCTTTTACCGGAACGCGGAGGGGAATGTGAAGGCGGAGATCGCGAAGGGCGCGGAGGCTTCGCTGGCGAATGGCTCGGCCCCGCTGCAAGCGCGCTGTGCGACGTTGGCGCGGATGGGGTGCGTGGTGTTTCACTACGATATGATCGGCTATGCGGACTCGCAGCAGATCAGCTTTGAGACGGCGCACAAGTTCGGGAAGCAGAGCGCGACGACGGCGGGCGGGCTGTTTACGCCGCAGGCGGAGAGCTTGGCGCAGAGCATCCTGGGCTTGCAGGAATGGTCGTCCATCCGGGCGCTGGATTTCCTGGAGACGCTGCCGGATGTGGACCGCACGCGGCTGGCTTGCACGGGCGCGAGCGGGGGCGGGACGCAGACTTTCCTACTGGCGGCGCTGGACCCGCGATTGGCGGCGGCTTTCCCGGCGGTGATGGTGGGCACGGCGATGCAGGGCGGCTGCACTTGCGAAAATGCCAGCCTCCTGCGCGTGGGGACGGGGAACATCGAGCTGGCTGCGCTCTTTGCGCCGAAGCCGCTGGGGATGACGACGGCGGACGATTGGACGAAGGAGATGCCGACGAAAGGCTTCCCGGATTTGGCGAAGCACTGGGCGTCGCTGGGCGCTGCGAAGAAGGTGCAGCTCTTCCCTCACCCGGAGTTCCCGCACAATTACAACCGGGTGTCGCGGATGGCGATGTATGGGTTCTTCAATGAGCACCTGCGCCTCGGGAAGACGCAGATTGATGAGCCGGAGTTCGTGCCGCTTTCGCGCGAGGAGCTGACGGTGTGGGACGCGGCGCACCCTGCACCGAAGGGCGGTGCGGAGTTCGAGCAGCAGCTCTGCAAGTGGTGGGTGGACGATGCGCGCAAGCACGTCACCATGGAGCAGACGCAGGCGGCAGTGGAGACGATCTTCCACCGCACATTGGCGGGAGAGAAGGCAGCGATGGACCATTCGACGCTGAAGAAAAGTGTTCGTGGCGATTGGGTGATGATGCAGGCGGTGATCGAGAATGCAGCGCGGCATGAGGCGATTCCCGCGCTCTTTTTCCACCCGAAGAAATGGAACGGACACACGGTGCTGTGGCTCACCGCGAAGGGGAAGAACGGCCTCGTCAACGGCGGCGAGCCGACGGAGGAAGTGCAGCGCCTCGTGGCCGGCGGCGTGAGCGTGGTGGGCGTGGATATGCTGATGCAGGGCGAGTTTTTGCCCGACGGCCAGAGCGACACCCCGACGCGCCGCGTGAAGAATCCCCGCGAGGCCGCGTGCTACACGCACGGCTACAACGACAGCCTCTTCACCCAGCGCGTGCATGATGTGCTGAGCGCGCTGGCCTTCATCCGCGACCACCAAGAACACAAGTCGAAGACGGTCTCGCTCGTCGCGCTGGATGAGACCGCGCCCATCGCGATCACAGCACGCGCGCTGAGCGGTGTCGCCGTGAAGAATACCGCGATCGACCTCAGCGACTTCCGCTTTGAAAATGTCGCGGACTTGCGCAGCCCCTACTTCCAGCCCGCCATCGCGAAGTATGGTGACTTGCCCGCCATCCTCCTGCTGGGCAAAGGCGCGCTGTGGAAAACGGAAGACGGCAAGAGGGTGAGCGACTGGCTGCTCGCGCAGTAACCGCGCGTTTGGGGATTTACCAACGCCGCCGCCGCCTGCATAAGCGGCATCCAATGAAGTCCGTCCTTTTTCTCGCCATCGCCGTCCCTCTCCTCGCCGCAGACCAGCCGCAGTTTGGGCGGGCTTGGGACCGCAACATGGTTTCCGCCGAGCGCGGGCTGGTGGAGTCTTTCGACCCGGCGACGAAGGCGAATATCAAGTGGATCGCCGACATCGGCACGGAGACGCACGGCACGCCCATCGTCGCTGGCGGGCGCGTGTATATCTCCACAAATAACGGACAGCCGAGGAACTCGGAGAGCACCGCCGACGCAGGCGTGCTGATGTGCTTCAGTGAGAAAGACGGGAGCTTCCTGTGGCAGCTCGCCTCGCCGAAGCTCTCCGCCGAAGACCCGTATCTCGATTGGCCAAAGACCGGCATGTCCTCGCCGCCGACCATCGCAGGCGACCGCATTTACGTCGTGACGAACCGCGCGCAAGTCCTCTGCCTCGACGCCCGCGACCCGAACAAGCCGCCGCTGTGGACGTTCGACATGCCGAGCGGCGCAGGCATCTACCCACACGACGGCGCGCACAGCTCCATCCTCATCCACGGGCAGCACCTTTACCTCAACACCGGGACGGGCGTGGACAACACCCACCGGAAGATCCGCACGCCCGACGCGCCGAGCCTCATCGTGCTGGAAAAAGAGACCGGCAAATACGTGGCGCGCGACGACGAGAAGATCGCGCCGAATATCTTCCACGCGACTTGGTCTGCGCCCTCACTGGGCACGGTCGCAGGCCGCGAGATGATCTATTTCTGCGGAGGCAATGGCATCACTTACGCCTTCGAGCCCCTGCCGCAAACCGAGCCCGCCGCCCAGCTCGTCGCGCTGAAAAAGCTCTGGCAGTACGACATCGACCCGGAAGGCCCGAAGACGGAAGTCCACCGCTTCACCCAGAACAAAAGCGAAGGGCCGAGCAACATTTACGGGATGCCCGTCTTCGCCGACGGCAAGCTCTACGTCGCAGGCGGCGGCGACCTTTTCTGGGGCAAAAACAAGGCATGGCTAAAGTGCCTCGACGCCGCCGATGGCAAGGAGCTGTGGAGCTACGAGCTGAACAAGCACGTCGTCTCCACCGCTGCCGTCGTGGACGGGCTCGTCTTCATCGCCGACATCGGGCGCACCATCCACTGCGTCGAGGCCGCGACGGGCAAAGGCGTGTGGACGGAGCCAGGACCGAAGGGCGACTTCTGGGCATCGCCGATGGTCGCCGACGGCAAACTCTACATCGGCTCGCGCAAAGGGGACTTCTGGATCATGGCGGCGAGCCGGGAGAAAAAGGTGTTCAGCACGCTGCAACTCGGCGCAGGCATCAGCGGCACCGCGACTGCCGCGAATGGCGTGCTCTTTATCGCCACGATGAAGCGGCTCATCGCCGTGGGGAAATAGCCTCCGCTCTCCGACTTCACTTGCCGTCTGCCGAAGGCGCGCTAATAAACCGCGCCCCGGCTGGGTTCAATAAGCCCGCCGGTCCATTTTCACATGCCAATTTCCAACAACATCACACGAGGAGTCGCTCTTGCAGCAGCGGGCTGCGCGCTGATTTCAACCGCGTGCAAAGAGCGCACAATCTCCGTCTATACTGTGGCCAAAGAGCGCGTCGCTGCGGAAAAGCCAGCGCCGCACGCGCCGCACGAAGGGCACACCGACGACGAAGACGCTGCCATTTTGCCCAACCTAAAATGGACGCTGCCCGCAGGCTGGAAAGACGCCGGGCCGGATGTGCAGGGCGGGCCGGTGAAGGCCATCGGGCGCTTCGTGATCGAGGGCGGCGACGCCTCGGTGAACATCACGCCGCTGGGTGCCTTCGATGGGAAAGAGCCCGTGCTCGTGAATATGTGGCGCTCCGTGTTCGGCCTCGAAGCGCTGCCGGATGCAGAGGCGGCCAGCGCGCTCACCGAGATCCCCGTGGCGGGTGGGACGGGGAAGATTTTCGACCTCACAGGCGAGCAGCGCGGCAGGAAAGCGCGCATCGTCACGGTGATGTTTAACTACGGAGGGCAGAGCTGGTTTTTCAAACTGCAAGGCTCGCCGGAGTCCGTGGAGCCACAGGTAGCGACGTTCAAGCAATTCCTCACGACGGTGCGCTTTGAGGCGAACACACAACCAACACCCGCGCCAAAGCCGGAGCCAGCGCCAGAGCCAGCGCCCGCCCCCGCTGAAGCGATGGTGCCGCCCACAGGCTGGACCGCGCTGACGCCGGGGCCGATGCAGATCGGGAAATTCACCGTGCCGGAAAAAGATGGCGCGAAAGCCGAGGTTACGGTGAGCGTCTTCCCGAGCGACACGGGCGGCACACTTTCCAATATCAATCGCTGGCGTGGCCAAGTCGGGCTCCCTGCCACGGATGAAGCCGGCCTCGCGACTTGCACCGCGCCGCTGGATGCCGCGCTACCGGGCGCTTTGTTGGCGGATTTGAAAGGCGAAGCGAAGCACATGCTCGGCGCAATCGTTCCCCGTGGCGGACAATGGTTCTTTTATAAACTGACGGGCGATGCAGCGGCGGTATCCGCAGCACGGGAGTCGTTCGTATCGTTCATCAAGACTGCCAAATGAAGAAACTCTGGGATTTATTTACGTCGGTGAAACTCGCCGTGGTGCTGCTCGCGCTCGGTGCTTGGCTCGTGTTTGCGGGCACTTGGGCGCAGACGCAGGAGGGGCTTTACCTTGCGCAAGAGCGTTGGTTTAAGAGCCTGTGGGTCATCCGCCACGCGGGAGATGGCTGGTGGGTGCTGCCGATTTTCCCCGGTGGCTACACGATTGGGACGCTCTTTTTGGTGAACATCATCTGCGCACACGCGCGCCGCTTCGAGCGCCCGCCGGGCGGGATTGGCGCGCTGCTCACGCACTACGGGATTGTGTTTGTCGCGCTGTGGCTGGTGACGACGTTCCTGCTCTGGAATCCGCTCTGGCTCTTCCTCGGCTACGCGGTGCTCATGGTGGCGGACCTCGTGATTTGGCAAAAGGGCAGCGGGAAAAAAGTGGGCGTGGATGCCGTGCATCTCGGCATCATCACGCTGCTCGTAGGGCAACTCGGGACGGACCTGCTCTCCGTGGAGACGCACATGAGTTTCGCCGAAGGCGAATCGCGCAACTACAGCGAGCATCACCACGACAGCGAGCTGGTGTTCACCCACGACACTGAAGACGGGCGGGATAAAATCGTGGCCATCCACCAAAGCCTGCTCGGCACCGGGCGCGTGCTCGTGGACCCGAATCTCCCCTTCACAGTGCGGCTCACTCAGTCGGCAAAAAATGCGCACATCATTGAGCGCAAGCAAGCCATCGAAGATCTCGGCACCCTGCGCGGCGCACTGGCGACACTGGAGGGAAAGTATGCGTCGCCCGATATGCTGGCAGCGGAGGCAAAAAAGGTCTTCGAGGAAGGCGGCAAAATCCAGATCTGGCGCGCAGCACTCGCCGCAGTGGGAGAAAAGGCGGACATCGATCCCGTGCCCGCCGTTACCCGCATCGCGAGCGATCCCACGAAAGCGGCCAAGCTCCTTACCGAGCTGAAAACCCGCTTTCGCAAGGAGATGATTGACGCTTTCAAAAGCCGCCAGAGTGCCGATGCCGCCTACGCCGCCGAGACTCTGGAGGCAGGCCGCGACATCACCGAGACACAGCCGCCCTCTGCTGGCGACAAAGGTGCAGCGCAGCGATTCTTCCTCGTGCCACGGCCCGACGCGCTGGCGATGGACGAGCGCAATTTCCCCGGCGCAGTCATCGAGCTCGCCGCGAATGGCGCGCCGGTTGGGACGTGGATCGTCTCGCCGATGTTGCGGGAGCAGAGGTTCGAGTTTGGCGGCAAAGAGTGGCGCGTGGGGATGCGCTCGGAGCGGTTCTATCACCCGTTCCACGTCTCGCTGCTCAAGACGACGCACGAGAAGTATGACGGCACGGAGATGGCCAAAG
The DNA here is from genome assembly GCA_945905735.1 of Prosthecobacter debontii. Lineage (GTDB taxonomy): Bacteria > Verrucomicrobiota > Verrucomicrobiia > Chthoniobacterales > Chthoniobacteraceae > SXWH01. The sequence goes on from CAMDQC010000039.1 coordinate 6,419, forward strand.
ACTTCCGCAGCACCGTCCACATCGCCGCGACAAACGCCGCCGAGAACCGGGACCGCGTAGAGATTTCCATGAACAGCCCGCTGCGCTACGCGGGGCTCACATTCTTTCAACACCAGATGGGCCGCGAAGCCGCTACGACGAGCCGGGGCACGAGCACGCTGCAAGTGATTCGCAACCCCGGCTGGTTCACACCTTACTACGGCTGCGCGCTCGTCGGCTATGGGATGGCGCGTCATTTCCTGATGCACATGCTCATGTTCACACGCCGGAGGAAACAATCATGAAGTCCCGAATCCCGCTCATCGTCACACTGCTCTTCACCATCATGGTGGGGATGAAATTGATGCCGCCAAAGAACAAGGCCGACGCATTCCCGACGCTGGAGTTTGGCAGACTGCCCGTCGTCCAAAGCGGTCGCACGCAGCCGATGGACTCGCTCGCGCGCAACTCACTGCTCCAGCTCCGGGGCAAGCAGACGCTCAACACCGAGCCGTGGAAAGGCAACTTCGATAAACCGAAGATCATCCCCGCCGTGGACTGGATGCTCGAAGTCATGATGGACCCCGCCACCGCCGACACGCGCCCCGCATTTCGCATAGACCACCCCGACGTCAAAGGGCTGCTCGGCGTGCCGATGACCGCCGACGAAAAGCTGCTCTCCGACGGCAAGCATTACACTTGGAACCAGATCGCCCCGCGCTTCGATGCGCTCCAGCAGGAGACGCAGCGCGCCTTCCGCGTGAAGGATAAACTGCGCGACTCTTACCAAAAGGCGCTCGTGGACCTGTGGAAAGGCATCCGCTCCTACAAGTCGCTGAAAGTCACCCTCGGCCCAGCCGCCGGCGGCGACCTCGCCAAGGGCTTAGAGGCTGACTTAGCCATGATGAAGAAAGCCCGCGAAGCATTCGAGGCGCAGATGGACGGCAGGCCCGGCGACAACATCGCGCTGGCGTGGTTCAGCGAGCGGCAAGATGAGAACGTCGCCCTCGTCATCCCCCCGACTGACCTCACCAACGGGAAAGATGAATGGACCCGCTCCATCAACGCCGTGCTCGCCGTAGATCGCGGCGCGCCGCCGAACTTCGCACTCGCCCACTACGCGAAAATGGCCGCCGCCTTCAAAGCGAAGGACGCCCCCGCATTCACCACCGCCGTCACCGAATACACCGCCGCGCTGAAATCCACCGGCCTCGCCGACAAACGCATCGCCAAAGCGAGCAACGAACAGTGGTTCAATTTCACCGAACTCTTCTACCAAGGCATGATCGTCGCCGTCGCCGCGTTTATCTTCGCTATCGCCGTGTGGTTTGCCCCGGCGCGGATGGAATGGGCACGGCTCACGGCGCTGCGGCTCACCGTCATCACGCTCGTCATCATCTTCGGCGGGCTCGTCTTCCGCATGGTCCACGAAGGCCGTCCGCCCGTGACGAACCTCTATTCCTCCGCGCTCTTCATCGCGTTCGGCGCGGCGCTCTTCGGCGTCATCATGGAGGTGCTCTGGCCGCGCGGGCTCGGCGTCGCTGTGGCCTCGCTCATGGCGTTTGGCTGTCTCATCGTCGCCCACTTTCTCGCGCTCGACGGCGACACGCTCATCATGCTCCAAGCGGTCCTCGACACGAACTTCTGGCTCGCGACGCACGTCGTCATCGTCACCCTCGGATACGCAGCCACGTTCGTCGCAGGCATCCTTGGCATCTTCTATATTCTCAACGGCGTCTTCACGAAAAACATCACGCCAGAGCTGAACAAAGCGTTCTACAGCGCAGGCTTCGCGATTCTCTGCTTCGCCATGCTCTTCAGCTTCGTCGGCACCGTGCTCGGCGGCATCTGGGCGGACCAAAGCTGGGGCCGCTTCTGGGGCTGGGATGCGAAAGAAAACGGCGCACTCCTCATCGTCATCTGGAACGCCCTCATCCTCCACGCCCGCCTCGGCGGCTTGGTAAAAGAGCGCGGCTTCATGAACCTCGCCGTCGCCGGGAACTGCATCACCGCATGGTCCTGGTTCGGCACGAACCTCCTCGGCATCGGCCTTCACAGCTACGGCTTCAAGGAAGGCGCGTTCAACTCGCTGGCGGTCTTCATCTTAGTCAACCTCGTGCTCATCGCCATCGGCAGCATCCCGAAGGATAGCTGGCGCAGCTTCGCAAAAGCGAAGGGCAACTGACGGCAAGATATCCTCTCGATACGCGGGGGAGTATTGCTTGGTCTTCGGACGCACATCGGACAACGAAAGGGATTCTTTGTATTGCGGACCATGAGCTTCCCGCTGGCCTCTTGAACCCCTCCAGAAAGCCGTTACCTCTCCGATTCGTCCAAGTGTTCTGCATCCTGTTCTTTGCAACTGATAGAAGGTCGGTTTTATTTTGCCTTGCCTCCGGAATAGGTCCTGAAGTAGTAACGCCCATTCTGATGACGGTACAGGAATTGAACATTTGTGGGCCGCAAAGCCGCCTTCTTCTCGAGGTGTCTTTTGTGGTGCCACTCATTCAAAACCTCTCGTCTCTCTGCTGACCGTATTACGTTCAAGCGGGGAGTTTCAGAGACGACGCAAGTCGTTGAAAATTAAAAACGGAAGGGTGGCAGAGTGGTCTAACGCACTCGACTCGAAATCGAACGAACTGTTAAAGGTTCCGTGGGTTCAAATCCCACCCCTTCCGCCATCTCCCCTGTAGAGTGCTGACGCTTCCCGGATGAATCACTGAGACGTTCCGATTCTATTCGGATCCCGCAATTTTAGCCAGCCGCTCAGACCCGTCAGCATCCACTCGGCACGCCACTTTTGAAATACTCCTAGCTTGCCGCCCGCGATGTGTTCCCGCAACTCTCGCCGATGCCACGCATCATCGCCCTTCTCGGACTTGTCGTCTTCATCGCCATCGCATGGGCGCTTTCTAATAACCGCCGCCGCTTCCCGTGGCGCACGGTGCTCGCCGGGCTGGCGCTCCAGTTTGTCTGCGCGGCGTTCATCCTTGGCACGAGGCCGGGGCTGGCGATGTTTGAAGGCGCGCAAGCTGCCGTCCAGAAACTCTCCGATTGCTCCAACGAAGGCGTCCAACTCGTCTTCGGCCCGCTGGCAAAAGCGGACGTTCTCGGCGGCGCGTTCGGCCCGCAGAACAACATCGTTTTCGCCGTCACCATCTCCGCTACCATCATCTTTATCGCCGCGCTTTCTGCGCTGTTGTATCACCTCGGCATCCTCCAGCGCATCGTCCGCGTCATGGCCCTCGTCATGCAGCGCGTGATGGGCACCAGCGGCAGCGAGAGCCTCGCCGCCGCCAGCAATATCTTCCTCGGCCAGACGGAAGCCGCCCTCATCGTAAAGCCCTACATCGCCAAAATGACCGCCAGCGAAATCATGGCGCTCATGACCGCCGGGATGGCCACCATCGCCACCGGCGTCATGGTCGTTTACGGAGGTAAGGACATCGGGATGAACGCCGGCCACATCCTCACCGCATCCGTCCTCAGTGCCCCGGCGGCATTGCTTGTTTCAAAAATCATGTTCCCCGAAACCGAGGCCAGTGAAACTCGCTCCGGCGCGGCGATGACTACGGAAAGGACCGACCAAAACAGCATCGACGCCCTCTGCCGGGGCACCAGCGAAGGCGTCACCATGGCCATCAACGTCATGGCCATGCTCATCGCATTCACCGCCGCTGTCGCCCTGCTCAACATGAGCATCGGCGGCATCCAGTGGCTGCTCGCGGGGAAACCGGAAAACTTCCACCCCACCACACTCCAGACCATGCTCGGCCACCTCAACGCCCCCTTCGCATGGCTCATGGGCGTCCCGTGGAAAGACTGCCACCTCGTCGGCCAAGCACTCGGCGAGCGCGTCGTGCTCAACGAATTTGTCGGATACCTCTCGCTCTCCGCGCATAAAGAAACGCTCGACCCACGCTCCACCATCATCGCCACCTACGCCCTCTGCGGCTTCGCCAACTTCGCCAGCATCGGCATCCAGATCGGCGGCATCAGCGCCATCGCTCCCTCCCGCCGTGGCGACCTCGCCCGGCTCGGCCTCCGCGCCATGGTCGCCGGACTTCTCGCCTGCTACATCACCGCCACCATCGTGGGGATTATTTCGTAAAGAAGTCGCCCCACCGACTCCCCACGCGAAACTCTTGCGCAGAGTCCGCGCGCGACCTACACCCCGCCGGTGCGCGCGAAAACTCGCTCTACTCCTGCGATTTCGGAGCCGCCTTCACCGCGTGCTTCTCATGCAGGCGCGGCCAGAAGTCTTTCCAATACGTGTCGAAGTAATCCAACCCGGCTGTTTCGATGTGCTCGAGCTTCGCGACCTTTGGCGCGGTGGCCGGGTCGAAGCCGGCGAGGTGATCTTTTCCGGCGCGAGTGCGCGGAGAGACGAAGCGCCACTCGGAATCGCCCAGCACTTCGGCGCAGATTGCTGCGAGCTCGGGGTCATATTTTTTGAACTCCGCGCGGGTGTGGATGTGATTGTGATCGTGGTCCATCGTGCGGTTGGTGTCGTACCAGTTCTGCACGCCCTCGGCCCAATACTCGGAGGAATTCCCGGCGGCGTACGTTTCTTTCGCGCCGCCAAAGACGACGAGCACTTTATCGTCTTTGGTCACGTCGATTTTTGAGTGACTCGGCTTGCCGTTCACCAGGATGTCGCCGCCGTCCAGGCACTGCTTGAGAAACTCGGGCTTCTGCTCCGGGAACGACTTCACGAGCGCGTCGAGCAGGCTCACCGGCGTCGCGCTTTTCACCCTGCGGAACCGCAGCGCCGCATAGCCGTCGTTGTAAATGCCGCGCTTCTTCGCATTCGCAAACGCCGCCTTCACCCGCGCGTGCTGCTCCGGCGAGAATCCAGCACCCTGAATGACATGCCCAAACTCGTGGATGAGGATGCTCTCCGTCTGCATCCCACCTTCGTATTCGAGCACGTCCTCCTCCGCAAAAAGCACCACGCGACGCCCGGCCCGCGTGGTGAGAAAGCCGCGCTGCCGCCAGTTGTAAAAGTCGAGCTCCTTCCCGGTTTTGTCGGAGGCAAACATCGGCACATCGGAAGTCAGTTCATTGTGCGCGACGAGCACGCAGAGCACCTTCTTCTCGCGGATGCGCGCGGCGACATCCGGCGCGATACTCTTCATCACCATGTCGAACTGATACGCCGATTCGCGATGCGTGAAGTCCGAGACCTTGTCCGAAGTCGCGATGAGGATGTTCTGCACGAGCGTCGCCTTTTTGAAAAACGCCGTATCGAGTTTGTATTCCGCAGCCTGCTCCGGCGTGACGGGCTTGATGGCAAATGCCTCGGCCGCCCCGCAGTCCGGAGCGGCGACCGCGAATGCCAAAGCGACGAGCGAGAATGCGAAGAGGCGAGAATGTTTCGAGAGTTGCACGCGGGCGACCGGAGCGGGAAGCGGCGCACAATGCAAACCAAGTTAGAAGCGATTCTGGAGCAAAAAAAAACCCGTTCGGAATGACCGAACGGGCTTCTTGTATTGAGCTTCTAATCCAGCGGACTAGGACTTCTTTTCGACAGCGGCAGCTGGTGCAGCGACGCTTTCGGCTTTGCCGTGTTCGCTGACGACCTTCACGGCCTTGCCCACGAGAGCGGCCACCTTGTCGGCGCCAGCGGTCGTTGGGGTGAGGGTGATGGTGGCAGACTTGCCGTCTGCTTTTTCCACGACGACGGTTTTTTTCTCGGCGTCGTAGGATTTCAGTGTGCCTTCGTCAGTGACTTTCTTTCCGCAGCCGGCTTGTGCGCCGAGCGTGAGTGTTGCCATTGCGAGGAGTGCTAGGAGTTTTTTCATAGTATTAGTTTGAAGTTGAGGATTGACGGCGGGATGCCGCCCGTCCTCGTTTCGGAGAATCCATGATGAACCGCCGCACGCAAGCCGCATTTTATATATTTTTCCTGTTCCTTCTCGCATCGGTTTCCATCGCTCACCCGATTCCCGATATCCCGGTGCGCACATTTCTTCCGGGCGATGGGACGGCGCGCGTCTTGGTGGAAGTGGACCCTCGGTGTTTCGAGGACGATCCCGAGACAGCTCCATCGCTACTCCCGTTTGGGTTTTCGGCGGTGACGCCTGCCGAGCGCGAGGCGATGAAACTGCGGGCTGCAGAACTCGTGCGGCGTAGCGTGGAGTTCACCCTAGAGCCGATCGGCAAAATGCAGCCGGAGTTCACGTTCTCTTTTACCGGGAAAAGCGCAGCTCCTATCGGCGGCGAGGAAGATCCCATCGTCCTCACCGGCGAATGGAAGACGCAGCTTGCAGCGGGACTCACCGGGTGGAGAATTCGCTCTCTCCCTGAGGGGAAACTCAGCGTTGTCTTCCAAAACATCGTTCGCGGGGAATCGCATCCGCGCATCGCGGTCCTGTTTCCCGGCGAGACGAGCTTTACGCTGGAACTCGCCACTCTCACCGGGTCAAATGCCACGCCACAGACCGGCGAACGCGTGGCTGCCACTCCCTCGGCTGGCGACGGCTGGAGCACCTTTTGGCAATACCTCAGGCAGGGATTCCGTCACGTCGTCCCGGAGGGCATGGATCACATCCTCTTTGTCCTCGGCCTGTTCTTGCTTTGCCGGGAGTGGAAGCCCCTGCTTGCCCAAGTGACGACCTTCACGCTGGCCCACTCGGTAACGCTCGCGCTGGCAACGATTGGAGCCGTGAATGTGTCCCCGGACGTCGTCGAGCCCATCATCTCGGCGAGTATCGTCTTCGTGGCGTTGGAGAACATCTTCCGTCCGCGGTACACCTACTGGCGGCTCGTCCTCGTCTTCTCTTTCGGGTTGATTCACGGCCTCGGCTTCGCAGGCGCACTGAAGGAACTGGAACTTCCCTCCGGCTCTCTCGCAGCAGGACTCGTCGGCTTTAACGTCGGGGTGGAAGGCGGGCAGCTCGCCGTGATTTTCATCGCATTTCTCGCGACCTTTTGGGTGCGTGATCCGGCCTCTTATCGCAAATGGGTGGTCATCCCCGGTTCGCTTTATATCGCGTTGAGGGGCGCTTGGTGGACGGTTGAGCGGGTTTTCGGGTGGTAGGCCAAAGGCAGCCGTTGGGCTGATTGATACAACGCCTTCGGCATCATCCAGAGCGTGCCCACTTTTAGTGACACCCGCGCAGGGCTCCCGGCTTTTTTGTGTTTTCGGGCGGCGCGCTGCGGCGCATAAGTGGGGTATCTCATGCACTCCTTGCTCGATCTCTTTCACAAAGGCGGGCCGATCATGTGGCCGATTCTCGCTTGTTCGTTGCTGGCGCTGACTGTGGTCTTTGAACGGCTCTTTTTCATCGTCGCGGAAATGTCGCGGCGTCAGCCAAAGCTCGTGGATTCCATGCTTGATGCGGTGGAGCGGCGGGAGCTGGAGTTGGCGATGAAGCTCGGGCGGGACTCGAAGGATTTCGTCGCCCGCACGCTGGCAGCGGCGCTGGAGCATGGGGCGGAAAAGAGTATCGCCAGCGCGCTGTTGCGCGGGGCGGAGCGGGAACTGGCGCGGTATAATCGCGGGCTAAGTGTGCTGGATACAATCATCACGCTCGCGCCGCTGCTGGGGCTGCTGGGGACGGTGACGGGGATGATGGGCTCGTTTGGGATGCTGGGCGGCGGCGAGCTGGGCGCACCGACGGCGATCACGGGCGGGATCGCGGAAGCGCTGATCGCCACGGCGTTCGGGCTCGGCGTGGCAATCACGGCGCTGATTCCATTTAACTACCTGAACGCCCGGCTGGAGGGCGCGCGACGGGAGCTGCAAGACGCTGCGGCGCATATCGAAATCCACACAGCACAGTTCGCAAAACCATGATCACTATCCCATCACCACGCGGGAGCCGTAGGGCGCGGATTGAGATCATCCCACTCATCGACATCATGTTCTTCCTCCTCGCGACGTTCGTCATGGTGTCGCTCTCGATGGTGAAAAATCAGGGCATCCCGGTGCGTCTGCCCGCCACCACCACCGGGCAAGCGCAGGACCGCAAGGACGCGGCGACCATCAGCGTGAGCGCCACCGGGCAGTTGTATCTGGACAAGGAGGAACTCCCGCTCGACGCCCTCTCCACACGGCTCGCGGCGCTGAAAGGGGCAAACGCAGAGCTGCGGGTATTTATCAACGGCGACGAGGATGCGCGGCTCGGCCTCGCTATCGAAGTCCTCGATGCGACGCGCAAACTGGGCATCACGAAAGTGGCGTTTGAGACGAAGAAGAAATGAGCGCGAGCCGCGCGAGTCGTGGGTTTTTGCTGTGGGAATATCGCCGACGGCTGTTGCTTGCCGCGAGCGTCGCGCTGGCGGTCCACGCGGGCATCTTTTTCACCAGCCGTCCGGTGGTGTTTGTCGCGGCGCAGTTTGGGCACGACGAACCAGCGGCGGCGATGGAGGTGGACTTGGTCGAACAAGCTCAAGAGCCCGCGCCGACAGAGCTGGAACCCCCCTTCACCCCGCCCCCCGAGCCGAGTCCAGAGCAGCCCCCAACGTCCGAACCCGATGCCCTCTCGCCGATTGCGCGGCCGAAGCCTCCTGCTCAACCGAGCCCGCCGCCACCGCGCACCAGCCCCAAGCCCCCACAGACCGGCCCCGCCAGAGCCGCAAGCCGCGGCATCACCTCAAAAGCCACGGCCAGCTACAGCCCCGCCCCGCTCTACCCGGAGGAAAGCCGCGCCGCCAGGGAGCATGGCACTGTTTTACTCCAAGGCGCAGTGGACGAGCTTGGTCGCATCACCAGCACAACCCTGAAAAAAAGCAGCGGCTATCCCCGTCTCGACCGTGCTGCGGAGGAAGCCTTCCGCCGCTACAAGCTAAAGCCCGCAATGCGCAATGGGCGGCCGATTTCCTCGACGGTCGAAAAGCTATTCCGCTTCAAAGTCGAATAGACCCGAACGCGACGCGTGACCCTCCACAGCAGATCGGCCCACTGCCCTACTAAGAACCCCGCCGCCCGTGTATCCTCTCTGCCACTATGATCAGAATACCTGGACAACCTGGACGCGACCTTTGTGACCCACATCTCGGCCTCACGCGGCGCGACCTTCTCCGAGTCGGCGGCAGCGCCATTCTCGGCCTCACGCTCGGCTCGGCGCTTTCGCTGAAGGCGCGGGCGGTGGAGACGAAGACGACGGGCGGAGGCTTCGGCAAGGCGAAACACGTCGTCATGGTCTATCTGCAAGGCGGGCCGTCGCACATCGACCTTTGGGATCCAAAAGAAAACATGCCCGACAAACTGCGCAGTCCATTTAAGGACATCGCGACAAAGATTCCCGGCACACGCTTCACCGAACTGTTGCCCGGCCTCGCGAAGCTGAACGACCGGTTCACGATGATCCGCTCCATGAGCTACACGCCAAACGGGCTCTTCAATCACACCGCCGCGATTTACCAAATCATGACCGGCTACACGACGGATAAAGTCTCGCCGTCCGGCCAGCTAGAGCCACCGAACGCGAAGGACTTCCCGAACTTCGGCAGCAACATCATCCGGCTCAAACCACAGACGGAGCCCGTGCTCCCGTTCGTCATGCTCCCCCGCCCGTTGCAGGAATCGAACGTCGTCGGCAAAGGCGGCGGCGCTGGGTTTCTCGGCAAAGCCTTCGACCCCTACACGCTCTTCCCCGATGGCGACGACCTCGACATGACGAAGATGAGCCGCATCAAAGTGGACGACCTCAAGCTGCGGCCCGATGTCTTCGCCCACCGCCTCCAGCGCCGCGCCCGGTTGCGCGATGCGATGGAGAACGCGATGCCCGAGATCGACAAAGCCGTCGCCAACTACCAACTCGACGATTACTACGGCAAAGCCCTCGACCTCATCACCAGCGGCAAAGCCCGCGAAGCATTCGAGATGGACCGCGAGACCTCCGACATGCGCGAGCGGTATGGGATGAACACCTTCGGCCAATCGCTCCTCCTCGCCCGCCGCCTCGTGGAAGCAGGCACCCGCGTCGTCGAAGTCATCTGGCCCAAAGTCGCCAACAGCGACAACCACTCGTGGGACACCCACGCCGGCCTCACCACGCGCCTCCGCGACCAAGCTGCGCCGATGTTTGACAAAGGATTCTCCGCCTTCATCGAAGACATGGACTCACGCGGATTGCTGGACGAAACCATCGTCGTCGCGCTGGGTGAATTTGGGCGCAGCCCCGAGCGCGGCGTCTCCACTAGCGGCAACCAAAACAGCTCCGACGGGCGCGACCACTGGCCCTACTGCTACACCGCCGCCATCGCCGGAGCGGGCATCAAACGCGGCTACGTCCACGGCGAGAGCGACGCCACCGGAGCCTCGCCGAAAAGCGACCCCGTCCACCCCACCGAGCTACTCGCCAGCATCTACCACGCATTCGGCATCGATCCCGAGACCATCGTCTATAACCACCTCAACCAACCCCGCGAGCTGGTGAAAGCGAAGCACATCCCGGCCATCTTCGCGTAGCAGCGAGGGACATCCTTACACGAATTACCCCTCCGCGATCTTCTGACGTTCGGCGGGAGCTTGCGCGGGCTGTTGGGCCTCGGGCGTCACTTGGTTCATCTTCTTTTTGTATTCGTCGAAGAGCATTTTCCCGCGTGCCTTTTTCATCTCTTGCTGGCGTTGGACGTTGCTGCCGAGTTCTTTCGCGAGGTCCATCGTCGCGCGCATCTGGCCTTCGCCACCCGCTGCGGATTGACGGAGCTGCTCCATGCTTTGGCCGACTTCGCCGCCCATCATTCCTTGCAGTTCGCCGATGCTGCCCTTCATGAGCGTCGCGAGGCCGTCGAGTGAACGGCTCACCGCGACCCGCGTCTTCAGCGTCTCAAATTCGCGCTGAAACTTCTGCACTTCGCGCAGACTGTTCGCGATGACTTCGGTGTTCTGTTTGTAGAGAGCTTCGAGGTGGTCGAGCTGCGCGGTGTTGTCCGCGACATCGCCTTCCATGTTCGCGAGTTCCTCGGCGTAATGCGCGCCGTTCTCCTCATCGTTCGCCGTGATTGCCGCCTGGAGAAGCCCCTGCAACTCCTGCTTCTGCCGGTTCTGGCGCTTCACTTGGTCTTTCAAATTGGCCACCTGCCCGGCGAGTTGCCCATTCGCGTAATGCGCACGGTCCGCCTTCTCGCGAGAGTCGCGGATGCCGCGCTCGACGACGGCTTGGTTGATGGCGTCGGTCTCGGTGACTTTCTCAGCCATGAAGCCGAGCCAGATGAAGATGCGTTTGAATGCTCGAAACATAAAATGGAGTTGGTTGATTAGTTGAAGAGTCAGAGCTTAGCGCGTCGGCAAAGAACGTCAGCGCACGCCGCGCTTTTCCCTCAGGTTGGGCAGTTCTACCAGCATAAAGGCGAGGTTGTTGGGCTATTTCACCGAGCCCACCGCCAGCTCGCAGAACTTGTCGCGCGGCTCGCCGCTCTTGGGCACGAGGACATTTTGCACCATGAAGACGATGGTCATTTTCTTCTCGGGATCGACCCAGCCGTGCGTGGCGAATGCGCCGCCGTGGCCGAATGAATTCACCCCGAATGCGCCAGTGACTTTCTTCTCCCCGCCGTTCGTGAACCAGCCGAGTCCATACTGGATCGCCTTGCCGCCGACGGTGTGCGACTTGGTCATCTCTGCGACGCCTTTTGCGCTGACGATGCGCTTGCCGTCTAGCTCTCCGCTGTTGCGGATCATTTCGTAGAAGCGCGCCATATCCAGCGCGGTGGAAAAGAGCCCGCCGCTCGGCTCGGCCTCGCGCTTGATGTCGGGCTCGCTGGTGAGGAATGCGTTGTGCGCGGGGACGAGCTTGTCGCCGGAGAGCTTGTAGGTGCGGGCGATGCGGAGCCGCTGCGCTGCGTCGGGCGCGAAGGTGGTGTCGTCCATTTTCAGCGGCGAGAGGATGCGCTCTTGGATGAATGCGCCGAACGCTTTGCCCGATGCGACTTCCACGCAACGCCCAGCGACGGTGGTGCCGAAGCTGTATTCAAACTTCTCGCCGGGCTGGAAGTCGAAGGGCTCTTTCACGAGGTCCTTGGTGTATTGCTCTAGCGTCACATTGCCGTCCGAGGGCTTACGCTCGGGGTCGGCGAGGCCGGAGGTGTGCGAGAGGAGGTCGCGGAGGGTGACGGGGCGTGCGAGCGGTTGGCCGTTGGTGAGCTTCACCGCGCCGAGTTCCGGCACCCACTTCGAGGCGGGATCGTCGAGCGAGAGCTTGCCTTCGTCCACGAGGATCATCACGGCGGTGGCGGTGATGTTCTTCGTCATCGAGGCGATCCAAAACATCGCGTCTGTCGTCATGGGCCGCCCGCTCTCCACGTTCGCAAACCCAGCGGCATCGTGATGCACCACGCGCCCATCTTTCACCAAAAGAGTCACCACACCGGCAGCGCGCTTTTCTTTAATGAGCGCCTCCATCGCGGGCTTGATGGCGGCGAGCTTGGCGGAGTCGAGACCGACTTCCTCCGGCTTCGCAGGCGAGAGTGCAGCGACTGGTTTCGGCGCGGGCGCGGGAGCCGGGGCTGGCGGTGGTGGTGGTGGTGCGGGCGCAGCGACGGGCTCTTTCCAGCCGCGATCCATTTTCAAGCCTGCGAGCACTTTGCCGAGGGCGTCTGCTCCGGCGTCGGTGACCTTCGTCTCGAAAATGTAGAGCCGCTTGAGTTCTTTGAGCCCGTGGAGATTCACGAGCCCGGCGTCGGAGACTTCGGTGTGGAAAAGGTTCAGCGATTGCAGCTTTTCGAGCCCTTTTACATGCACCAGCGCCGCATCGTCCGCGCTGGAGTTTGAGAGGTTGAGCTTGAGCAAATTCTTGAGCCCCGCGATGGCTGCGAACTCCTCGGGCTTCGCCTTCACGCCGCCGAGATCGAGCTCCACGATCGTAGGAATCTTCGCCACGAGCGCCAGCACTTCTGCCGGTTTATCCGAGCCGCGCAGGTTCACGTATTTCCAGTTCAACGTCGTCGCCAGCGGCTGAACGAGGACGCCGCGCTTGCTGAGTTCTGCGACTGCCGCCTTCTCCTCGGGAGTCGGCGCAGGGCCAGGGTTTTCCTCCGCGAAGACGAGTGATGCCGCAAGGATGAGTGCCGGGAAAATGAACGTGCGTTTCATAGTGCGGCGTTTGTACGGAGAACGTCGGGATTGCTCAATCACGAGTTTCACTATCAAAGAATCCGTCATGCCGTCGCCACTCGAAATCCTAAAGCAGTTCGTCCACAACCCACCCGACCCAGTCGCCATCGCGCTCGCCGAGGACATCGGCGCGGGGGATGTGACGTGTGCGTGCTTCGTCGCGGAGGAGCATCGGAGCGCGGCGAAGATTTTCGTGAAGCAAGACTCGGCCATCGCAGCGGGCGTGGAGGTGGCGGCAGAGGTCTTTCACCTCGTCGATGCCTCGCTCGAAGTCCGCGTCGTCCGCCCTTCCGGAAGCGTGCTCGCCCGCGGCGACACCGTGCTCGAAGTCACTGGCAGCACCCGCAGCATCCTCACCTCGGAGCGGACGGCGCTCAATTTCATCCAGCAACTCAGCGGCGTGGCCACGCTCACTCGCAAGTTCGTCGATGCGGTGAAGCCCTACAAAGCGCGCATTCTCGACACCCGCAAGACCACGCCCGGCCTGCGCTCGCTGGAGAAAACCGCCGTCCTTTCCGGCGGCGGGACGAACCACCGTTTCGGCCTCTACGACATGGCGATGGTGAAGGAAAACCACGTCAACGCCACCGACCTCGCGCAGCTCGCAGAAAACATCCGCACATTTCATACGCTCCACCCGGACCTCCGTCTGGAGCTGGAGGCGCAGTCGCTCCAGCAAGTGCGCGACTTCCTCACGCTCGACGGCGTCCACGTCGTCATGCTCGATAATATGAGCCTCGCCGACATGCGCGCCGCCGTGGAGCTACGGGGAACGAAGAGGGTTCACTTCGAAGCAAGCGGCGGCGTCAACCTCGATACCGTCGTGGGCATTGCGGCGACCGGCGTTGATTTCATCAGCGTCGGCGCGCTCACGCACTCGGCACCGGCGGTTGATTTCTCGCTCGATATTCAGAGCATCTGAAAACCTCTACGGCTTCGGTAGAAACGGGCGCACCGTATCCGCGAGAATCTTGTAGCCGTCGGCGTTGAGGTGGAGCCGGTCGGCGACAAACAACTCGGGGCGCGGCTTCCCCTCCGCGTCCAGAAACTTCTCGCGGATCGCGATGAACTTCACCCCCGCCTTCTCACAGAGCGGGCGGATGAGTTGGTTCGCAGCGAGCACTTTATCCCGCTGCTCCCAGCGCAATGGGCTCGTGGTGATTTCCAAAAAACACAGCTCCGTCTTCGGGAGCTTCTCCTTCATCTTCCCCAGCCATTGCTCGAAACTCAGCGCCACCTCCTCCACCGATCTCCCGCCAGAGATGTCGTTCGTCCCGGCAAAAATCAGCACCATCTGCGGCTCGTGCGGCACCACGATGCGCTCGGCCAGTTCCGCCGAATCCTTCATCATCGAGCCGCCGAAGCCCCGGTTCAGCACCGGCAAGCCCTCGAAATCCTTCTCCAGCGTCTTCCACAGCCGGATGCTCGAACTCCCGGTAAAGACGACGGCTCCCTTGCGGACGGGCATTTTCTCGAAGGCGGACACCTCCTTTTCCCATTTGCCAGCGTCGGCGAGCAGCGTGGAGACGGAAAGGAATAGAGTGAGTAGAAGTCGAATCATGGCGGTGAGAAGAGCAGAAAAAGCGAACTGAGCAATCTCGGCAAAAAAATTGCGGGGCCGCCGACCGAATGGCCGACAACCCCGCTGTTCCCCCCAGAACGCTTGTAGATTCACACGCCTCCCGAATTCCCGCAAGTGAAAAGTTTCACAAAGTCGAAAAAACTTCGCGTTCCTTGGTAAAAGACAGCTCCTGCGAAACTTTCTCCACCGCGCAACAAAGGCTTTCCCCCGTGCGGGCTTCTTTGCAAAGTCCGCTTCCACTTTTCCTTTTATGAAACTGCTCCATCTCTCCTGCCTGCTCGCTCTCACCGTCTTCGCCCACGCTGAGGCTCCGAAGTTTGAACTCCGCGATGGCGACCGCGTGCTCCTGCTCGGCGACGCGCTGCTCGAACGCGAAAACACGCTCGGCTTCCTCGAAGCCCGGATGCACGCCGCTTGGCCGACGACGAAATTCACCGTCCGCAATCTCTCGTGGGCCGGCGATACGCCGAAAGGATGGTCGCGCGCTTCGTTCGATGGTCCGGCGAAAGGCTACGAGCGGCTGAAAGGGCAGATCGCCCTGGTAAAGCCGACCGTCGTTTTCCTCGGCTACGGCATGGCGGCGTCGTTGCAGGAAATGACGGACCGCAGCGGCGACATCATGCTCAACCGCGACACCGCGCGGTATGGCGAGGAGCCGATGACAGCGGCGCGTTTCAAAAAGGAACTCGGGGAGCTGATGACGGATATTGAGAAGACGGGGGAGAAGACGCGCTTTGTCCTCATGTCGCCGATCAGGCACGAAGACCTGCGCAAAGTCCGCCCCGGAACGGTGGACCCGACGAAGCACAATGAGTTGATCGAGGCATACTCGAAAGGCATTGAGGAACTCGCGAAGGAGCGCGGTGCGCGGTTTGTGAGTTTGGCGCAGATTCCTTATTACCCCCATGATAACCCGCCGAAGACACTCAACGGTATTCACCTCGCCGAGGCGGGTCATCACATGCTTGCGAAACACAATCTCACGAGCGACCTCGGCTGGACGGAAGGGACGAAGCCATCCGGGACGCTCGAAGAGAGCATGAAATCCCCGCTCACCGCCGCCATCGTCCGCAAGAACGACCTCTTCTTCCACCGCACCCGCCCGGCGAACAGCACGTATATCTTCGGCTTCCGCAAGGGCGAGCAGGGGCGCAATGCGGTGGAGATTCCGCAGTTTGACCCGCTGGTGGATAAGGTGGATGCCGAAATCGACGCCCTCAAGCGCGGGACCAAGAAAACTTCGTCCACAGAGACCATCCCAGCCACTGGAAGCACCGACATTACACGCAATGTTGCCCCTTCCAGCTCTGGAAGCACCGACATTGCGCCTAATGCCACACCTTCCAGCCCTAAAAGCGCAGAAATCGGACACAAGCCCCTGCCAATCCCGAACTTCACCATGGAAGACGGCTACGAAATCACCCTTTGGGCCGATACCGCCCTCGTCGGCAAGCCTGTCGGCATGAATTGGGACGCTGCCGGGCGTCTCTGGGTCGCCTGTTCGCCTGTTTATCCCATGATCGCACCGGGCGCGCACCCGGAGGACAAAGTCGTGGTCATCGAAGACACGGACCGGGATGGCAAGGCGGATAAATCGACCACTTTCGCCACGAATCTGCTGATTGCGGCTGGGGTAGCGCCGGATTTTGCGATGGACGGCATGGACAAGATGGACGGTATGGACCCAGCAAAACGCCCGTCCAGTCCGTCCACAAAGTCCATCCCGTCCACCCCCAACGCCGCCTACGTCGGCAGCTCCACCGAACTCGTCCACGTCACTGACACCGACGGCGACGGCAAGGCGGACGCTCGGCGCGTCGTGCTCAGCGGGTTTGGCACCGAGGACACGCACCACACCATCCACACTCTGAAATGGGGGCCAGACGGACGGCTTTATTTTAACCAATCCATCTACATCCACAGCCATCTGGAGACGCCTTATGGCATGATTCGGATGAACAGCGCGGGCATTTTGGCCTACGACCCGCGCACCGAGCGCACCGAAGTCATCGCCAAAGGCTGGTGCAACCCTTGGGGCCATGTGTGGGACGAGTGGGGGCAGCAGTTCACCACCGACGGCGCGGGCGGGCAGGGCATCTCGTGGCTGGTGCCGGGGGCGATGTATTTCACCTACGAAAACGCAAAGAAAATCATGCCCAGCGTGTCGCCCGGCAGCTACCCGAAGTTCTGCGGGCTGGAGCTGATTAAGTCGCCGCTTTTCCCAGCGGATTGGCAGGGCGATGCGATCACTTGCGACTTCCGGGCGCACCGGATTGCGCGGTTTTCGTTCAAGGATCTGAGCGTGGACGGCATGGACAAGATGGACAAAGTGGACGGGAAAGGCGCGTCCATTGAGTCCATCGCGTCCAAAAAGTCCACCTCCGCCCGGAAGAGCGGCTACGAAACCAAAGCCGAGCCCGACCTCGTGCGCACCACGGACAACTCGTTCCGCCCGATCGATGTAAAGCTCGGCCCCGACGGCGCGCTCTACGTCGCCGATTGGACAAACCCCGTCATCAACCACGGCGAAGTGGACTTCCGCGACCCGCGCCGCGACCATGTGAACGGGCGGATATGGCGCATTGCGCCGAAGGGCAAGGCGGGCCTCGCTTGGGGAAGCCATTCGACGGCACTCAAAGCACCGTTGCCCAAAGGGCGGAATCCCGCAGAAGCGGCGGCGCTAATCGGTGATCCCAACCCGCGCGTCCGTGTCGAGGCCATGCGCGCGCTTTGCAAATCTCCGTCCGCCGCAAATGCCGCGCTGGTGCTCGAAGCCGCTGTGAACGGCGCAGCCGCAGCCGCGCTCCCCGCAGGCCCGACGGGACAATTCGCAAACTCCACCGCCGCCGCAGACTCCGACACGCATTACGCCTACGCCGCTTGGCTGAGCGTCAACGATCTCGCGCCGCAGGTGATGGAATATGTCGAGAAACTCGCCGCCGACCCGGCCAGCGCCGCCAAGCAGCAAGCCGCGATTTCTTTCGCCCTGCAAGCGCTGCCCGGCGACAAGACCGGCCCGCTCCTTTCCAAGATCATCGCCAAAAACGGCGTTCCCAAGGACGGCTCGGGACCGTGGATCGAACTCATCGGCCAGACCGGCAGCGCTGCGGAATGCCAGCCATTGCTCGATGCTCTGCGCGCAGCAACCACGCCCGACAGCGACCTGCCGCACCCGCTTGCCGATGCGAAGTTCCTTTTTACCCAAAAGGACGCAAATCGCCGCGCCGCCGCCGCGCTCGTCGCCGCCGCCCGCCGTGGTGTGAAGCCCGCCGATGCAGCGGGCAACGGCTGGCAGTTCTTCCACTACGCCCCCGCCGAAGCCGCCGCCGATGTCGCCCGCCTCGCAGGACTGTGGAAGGAAAAGGGCGTCGCCGATTCCATCGCCGCACGGCTCGATGCAACTCCAGCGATGCGCGATGCGGTGTTTGAGAGCCTGAGCACGCTCGGGAACGAAGAATCCGCAACCGTGCTCACCGCGTTCCTCGACTCGAAGCGCGACCCGGCGGCAGGCAGCGCATTCCTCCGCATCGCCCTGCAAAAAAATGACAGAGACATCCGCCGCCGCGCCCTCGCTGCCCTTGCCGCATTCAAGCCCGACGCCGCACTCGCCGGACTCTCCGCAGTCGCAAAAGACGGCGACGAACTCGCGCTCTTCCGCTCCCTTTTTGCCAGCGAGACATTCAAAGGCAAATTCGTAAAAGCCGTGCCCGCCGACCTTCCGAAACCCGCCGCCGAAGCCGCCCTCCGCGCCGCCCGCGAGCTTGGACGCAAAGGCGAAGCACTCGTCGCCGCGCTCACGCCGCTCGTCGGAGCCCCCGCTCCCGCCTCAAACACCGGAGACATCGCCGCGATGGTTACCAACGTCCAGAAAAACGGAAACCCCGTCGAAGGCGAGGCCATCTACCGCCGACTCGCCCTCGCCTGCACAGCCTGCCACGCCATCGGCGGCGCAGGCGGAAAAGTCGGCCCAGACATGACGACCATCGGAGCCAGCGCCCCGATTGATTACCTCATCGAGAGCCTCATCGTGCCGAATGCCAAAGTGAAAGAAGGCTACAACGCCGTCTCCCTCACCCTCAAAGGCGGACGCGCCGCCAGCGGCGTCCTCCTCCGCGAAACGCCCGACGCCGTCTTCCTCCGCGACGCCGCCGGCAACGAAACCAGCGTGCCCAAAGCCGACATCACCGCCCGCGAAAACGTCGGCAGCATCATGCCTGCCGGACTTCTCAACACACTCACCGACCGGGAAAAAGCGCACGTCTTCGCCTTCCTCGCGCAACTCGGAAAGCCCGGCCCATTTGACGCCACCAAAGCCAGCATCGCCCGAGTCTGGTGGCTCTATCCCGGCAAAGACGTCGAAGCCATCGTCGCCGGAAAAGTGGCCACACCCGGCGCAAAAACGCTCACCTACGTGGACGGACGCCTGCCCAAAGCCGCGCTCGTCGAAGCACTCCAAATGGTGCCCGACAGCGGCGACACCGTAGTAGCCGTCGCGAAATTTGCCGGAGCCGGAAAGACGCGCCTCAACATGCAAGGCGTGACCAAAGCCTGGCTCGACGGAGCCCCGCTCGCCATCGCCAGCAACCCATCACCCGAAGTGGAACTGACCGCCGGAAACCACACGCTCGTCGTAAAACTCGACACCAAACAACTGCCTGAAGTGCTCCGCGCCGACTGCCCCGAGGGACGCTTCGCGACGGAGTAATACCCAAAGCAAAAAGAATCCGATTTCGCCCTTGCACGCCAAGGGTGAACTCCGTATCTATCCCGCCCTTTCTCGCCGAAACACACGAATTTTATGCCGAAGAAGCAGCCAAAAAAAGCACCAGTCAAAAAGCCAAAAGCCACACCAGCAAAGGCTTCGAAGCCTGCTGCCAAAAAGCCAGCGCCCAAAGCCAAAGCACCAACCAAGGTCAAAGCAAAAGCCCCGCTCAAGACCAAGCCAGCGGCCAAAGCACCTGTGAAAAAACCAACAAAGATAGAACCCAAAGCCAGTAAGACGAAAACCCCGGCAGCGAAAGTCACACTGAAAGTGAAGCCACCCACCAAGAAGGTAATCCTCAAAAAAAAGCCCGTAGAGGTGGATGAGGACGAAGAGATTTTCATCGTCCCAAGGCCCAAAGGCCCAATCAAAATCACCCCCTTTCAAAAAGGGCAGCGCGAGAAGCTCCAAGCCCTCCGCGATTTGATCCTCGATAGCATGGCAGGCGTCGCCAAAGACACCCTCCGCTCCCGCCCCGAAGGTGGAGAAGCCAGCGCATTCGGGATGCACCAAGCAGACGCGGGCAGCGATGCCTACGACAAAGATTTCGCCCTTTCACTCCTCTCGCAGGAGCAAGACGCGCTTTTCGAGATCGAGGAAGCGATCAAGCGCGTGGACGCTGGCGTTTACGGAATCTGCGAGATGAGCGGCAAGCCGATCATGGTCGCACGGCTCGAAGCGCTGCCTTTTGCCCGCTACACCGTCGAATGCCAGACCGAGCTTGAGCGCACGAAGCGCCATCAACGGTCCCGCGTTCCTGTCACATCACTTTTTGGTCTCACCGACGCCGACGAAGAAGACGGCGACGGAGAAGAAGCCGAAGAAACCCCACCGAAAACTCAAACCGAAGAATAACGAAACACTATGGCGCGCGAATTTATCATCCTCGAATGCACAGAGGCGAAAGCGGAAGGCAAACCTGTCTCCCGCTACATCTCCAGTCGCAACAAAAAGAGCCCGAACACCCCAACCCGGCTCGAAAAAGTAAAATACAACCCGAACCTGAAGCGCCGCACGCTTCACCGTGAAATCAAGTAATCATGAGCCAGCCAAAAACACCGCAACGCCGGACAAACTTCCGCAAAGCCAACCGCATGATGCCCCGGCGTCGTGTGGACATCGCCCTCGAAGCAATCGACTGGAAGAACCCTGAGCTTCTGAAGCGCTACGTCACCGAAGCTGGGAAGATTCTTCCCCGCCGCACGACGGGCGTTCCTGCCCATTATCATCGGAAGATCAACAACGCCATCAAGCGCGCCCGTCAGGCGCTCCTGATGCGCTAAGGCGACTTTCCGAAATCACATTCATTTCCTTTGAACAGGACGCGCTGGAAGACGGCGCGTCCTGTTCGTTTGTCTGAGAGGCTCGGTTTAGCGAGCAACGCGGAGCGGTGTTCCTGCCGCCGCCCCTATGCTTCCGGCTTCGGCTCGCTGTCGGCGGCAGGAGGGTCGCCGCTCTCATTCGCGCGCTGTGCAGCCGCTTGCGCTTTGAAGTATAACTCGTCGGCAAACCACGCTTCGATCCGTTTGCGCGCCCACGGAGTTTTGCGGAGGAAGGTGAGGCTGGATTTGATGCTGGGATCGAATTGAAAGCAGCGGACGGGGATGCGATCGGCCATTTCTTGCCATCCGTATTGGGCTTGGATCTGGGTAACGATGGTTTCCAGCGTGATTCCGTGGAGGGGATCTCGGGGATGGTTCATGAGTTGGGCAGCTTCACGCGGATAATGCCGGGGCCGGTTTTTCCGGACGCGGGGATTTCGAGAGTGCCGAGGTGGTTTTCGATGATTTTGCGGGTGACGGTGAGGCCGAGCCCAAGGCCGACGGCGCGGGTGCTGTGAAAGGGTGAGCCGATTTGTTCCACGATGTCGCTGGGGAATCCAGGGCCGGAATCTTGGACTTCTACGGCGATGTCATGCTCCGGGCTTTGCTCGATGCGGACCGTGACGGTGGGGTTTTCGGGATTGGCCTGGAGGGCGTTGAGCATGAGCTCGGAGAAGGCGTGACGGAGGGCTTTGGTGTCGCCGGTGACGGTGGTGGCGTCCGCTAGGTCGAGCTCCAACCGGGCAGGGCGGGTGCCAGAGCACAGAGTATTGGCTTCTTGGTATGCGCTGCGGAGGAGTTCGGCGATTTTCACGGTTTGGCCGCCTTGGCGGTCCCAATCGCGGCTGAGGAAGTTCATCTGCTGGGTGAGGCGTGTGATACGGCGGACGCTTTTGCCGGCGGAGGCGATGAGTTCTTTTCGGCCTTCGTCTTCATCTTCCTCGACGATCTGCTGCAAGGTGGAGATGGGCGTGAGGGCGTTGCCGATTTCATGGGCGAGGTGCCAAGACATTTGGCGGATGAGGCGGAGTTTGTTGGTCTCGACTTCGAGTTGCACGGCGCGCTCGTGCTCGGTGATGTCGTCGAGCACGAGGAGTGCGGCGTCGGCTCGTCGGTCTGCGCCTAAGCGAAATGGGACGATGCGAACGCCGATGATTGCTGCCGGTAGATGCGGCGGGGTCCATTTGAAGGGGGCTACGGCTTGGCCGGTCTGGATGACTTGGAATATCTGACTGCCGAGTTGCTGGGTGAGGTCGTTGAAAAGGAAGGTCTTTTTGGTCCGCTGGCGGCTGTCTTCGGGGAAGAGGATGGCGAGCGCGGCAGCGTTGGTGTGAACGATCTCGCGGTCGGTGCCGACGACAACGCATCCGCTTCCGAGGGATGCGATGATTTCGTCGATGAGACCGTGTCCGATGGAGAGTTGCTCGTGCCGCCAGCAGTTACGGAGGGCGGTGCCAAGTTCTTCGAGCCATCGGTAGAGATGGAGAAGCTCTTCGTCGGTGAATGTACCGCCGGTGATGCGTTCGTCGAGGAGGAGAATGCCGACAAACGTATCGCGGTCCAAGATCGGGACAGCGATGGAGCTGCCGAGGGTGTGAAATTCACTCAGGATGTCTCGGTTGGCGACTGCTTCAGGGCTGGTATTGCGGAGGATACGCCGGTTGTAGTGCAGGTGTTCGCCGAGGCCGCGCCGGAGCGAGAGGGGGAATTGCTGGAGTATGGTCGGCTCGTGGCCAATGCCCTGCATGGCGTGGAGAGAGCCATCATCATCGGCGATGTTGTCGGGCTTGCGCAGGAAGACGACGGCGCGGTTGGTGCCGAGTGCTTCGCGGACTTGCTGGACGGCTTGCTGGAGAAGGGCTTTCGCGTCGAGACTATGGATAAGCAAAGAGGAAAAGCGGCGGAGACTGTCGAGCTGGTTGTGCGGTTGCTTCGAAAAGACGGGGAGTTGCGCAGGCGGGGCAATGGCGGTGATTTGCTGGGCCGCAGGTTCGTTGGGGATGGCAACGAGCTTTTCGAGGAAGTGGTTGAGCAGTCGGGCGCGGACGGGCTTTTCGAGGATAGTTGCGACGCCTATCAGGTAGGCTTCCTCTTCCCACTGACGATGCCCACCGGCGGAGAACACGATGAGCGGGACGGTGCTGGCGCGTTCGCGGACTTCTTCGAAAACGTGGAGGATGCGGGCGTCGTTTAGGTCCACATCAAGCACCACCGCATCAATGGCCTTTCGGGCAAAGAGCGGCGCAGCACTGGCGGCGTCTTCATGCACAATTACGCGCCAGCGCATCGGGTCGAGCGCCGATGTGATGGCGCTCCCGAAGCCTGGTTGGTGCGTGAGGACGAGGATGGTGTGCATCGTGGTTACGCGTTTTTGAGCGCGGTTCGGTCAGCCCCTCTGTGTCTCCTCGGGCGACTGGGTGAGTGGGTAAATCGAGGGAAAAAGTCGTCCCACGCCCGACTTCGCTGGCGACGGTGAGCGTGCCGCCGTGGAGTGTGGCGATTTTCCGGCAAATCGCGAGCCCGAGGCCGAAGCCGCGTTCGGAATCGCCGGTCTTCTTTGTCGAAAAATATGGCTCGAATATCCGATCACGCACTTCCGGCGGGATGCCAGATCCGTTGTCGATGACTTGGATGCGAACCCACTCGCGGCCTTTCTCCATATTGGTTCGGGTCAGGATGACCCGGATCAAGCCGCCCGGCTCGGAGGCATCCACGGCATTGGCGATAAGGTTTGCGAGCAGGCGCTGAACGAGCACATCGAGACGGAGCGGGTGAATATTAAGCCCCAGACTCTCAGTGAAAAAGAGCGACTCCTGGATGTAGTCGGTCATTTTCTGCATGTTCCGTTTAGAGACAGGGACCAAGTCGGACTTCAGTAAATCTTCAAGGGAACCCTCTTCCAGCAATTGGATGAGGGTGGATATCGGAGTTGTGAGATTTCGCAGGTCGTGAGCCATTCCTTGAGACATGCGCCCGATAAGTTCGAACTCTTGCGCACGCACAATCTGGTTCTTAAGAGAAATCTGATTTACCACAAGAATTATATTTACTGCTATTTCGCTCAGGTGTCGCGCTTCCTCTGAGGAAATCGAAGAACCGTTCTGTTTATCCCCGATGAGCAAGAAGCCGAGAGGCTGCTCTTCGACCCGAAACGGAAAGACGATTCGGCCTTCAAGTCCTTGGATCTCTCGGCGCAGTTTGGCCTGCGGGTCTTCGCCACCGTCGATAGGTTTATCCTGAAGAAGAATGAACTTTTCGCCAGAATCCGGGACAGAGAAAATCGAGCCGTTGTTCTGTAAATTTGGGAGAAGAACCGGCGAGCGGGGCGGGAGAGAGCGGACGACGGAGAAATCGCGGCGTGTTTCCCCGAGAAGGACAACGGAAAAGCCCCGGAGTCGGAAAGTGCCTGCGAGGAACTTCGCCAGTTCGTCGAGAACGGTGTTGAGGTCGAGTTGCCATTTCATTTGCTCGATGAAAGCACGCACTTTGTCCGGAAGCTCGAAGCGGTCGCCGAGCATCGCACGTTCGAGGCGCCCGACCGGGCCACCGAGGAGTTTTGGGAACAGGAATGTTGCGATGAGCGTGCTAAAGGCAAATGCCGCCAGCGCCATGATGATCTCATACCAATCGAAGCTGCCGGGCTTAATCGCAGAGCCGACGAACAGCGGTAGGAGGCTGATGGCCACCACAAAGCAGACGCGCAGCAACAGTGAAGTGGCCTTGCCAAAGGCATAGTAAATATCCAGCAACTGATGCTGTAGAACGCTGTAAGCGACTGCGATTCCGTAGAGAATTGCGCCGAGATTTCCTAGCGCGATAAACGAGAGATTCGTGCCGGGATAGTAAGTCGGCCCGAGGATCGGCATCAGGTCATTCGTCCCCGTGATCCAAAGCGTGAGGATAGAGAGCCAGAGCACGAGAATCTGCGAGCGCCGGTCCGACTTCACCCTCAACGCATAAACGGGCAGTCCAAGCACCAGCGGGATCGTCAGAATGGCATACGAAGCGAGATAAACCTTAAAGAAAGGCCCTGCGACCGCCCACCAACCGAGCACCGAAACACGCTGGACCCCCTGCATGTAGTAAGGCGTGAAAATGAGGCTCAGAAGGAGCCCGATGTGGAGTGCGTAAAACGGGTAAATCCACTTCGGAGTACGGTTGTGAATAATGAGCTGGCAGAGGTGCGCCAGAGCCAGCGGCAGAAAAATCACGGCTCCCTGAATAACGCCGACCCACACCGTCGCTTGCTCTTCCGTGACATACGGGAAGCTCTTAAAAAAGGCGGCGAAATTCCACAGAGAGACGCACCCACCCCACAGCACATAGACGCGGTTCAGTGTGGAGCGCGGGTTCGTGTAAAAAACGAACGCGGCGAGCGCAGCATTAATAACTGCGGCGGAGATGGCGGCGTTAGCGACGAAGTTCATGCCGCGCCCTCATTTTGGCCAAACACGAGGCACGAATACCGCCCGCCAAAGCCCGCATTCACACACAGCGCAGTCTTCACCGGGTAAGGGCGCGTGGACTTCACATAGTCAAGATCGCAGCCCACGTCGGGGTCGTTCAAATTGATCGTCGGCGGGATGCTTTGCTTATGCAGCGTCAGCACCGTCACCGCCGCTTCCACGGCCCCGGAAGCACCCATCAGGTGCCCCGTGATGGGCTTCGTCGCCGTCACCGAAAGCCGCTGCGCATGGCCCCCAAAAACCGCCTTGATGGCCTTCGTCTCGATGGGGTCGTTCTGCTTCGTCGCCGAGCCGTGCGCGTTGATGTGCGACACTTGCTCCGGCACGATGCGCGCATCTTTGAGCGCTCGCTCCATCGCCGCCTTGTATCCCACTCCCTCCGGGTGCAGCGCGGTGGGGTGATACGCTTCGGAAGTCCGCCCATGCCCGAGAATCTCCGCCAAAATCGTAGCCCCGCGAGCAAGCGCATGTCCGCGTTCTTCCAGCACCAAAAATGCGGCACCTTCGCCAAGGACGAACCCATCCCGCGAGCGATCAAAAGGCCGCATCGATTGGCCAGGGACACCGCTCCATTCACTCATCGAACGCAATCTGCAAAAGCCCACGAACAGCATCTCGTGCATCTCCTCCGCGCCGCCAGCGAGCATCACGTCAAACTCATCGTGACGGATCAATTTCGCCGCATGGCCGATGGAATCATTGCTCGACGCACAGCCCGAACAATAAGTGATCGCCGCGCCTTGGATGCCGAGATGCTGGCTGATCGTGCTGCTCCCATCGCCGCAATATCCGGCGACAACATTGTAGGGATGGACCTTCCGATAATCGTGCGTTCGCAGGAAAATCTTCTGCGTTTTCATCACGCTCTCCGAGCCGCTGATCGTCGTCCCTTCCACAATCCCGACGCGCTCCGGGTCCACCGTTTTCAGATCCAGCCTCGCGTGCCGAAGCGCCTGCACAGAAGCCGCCAGCCCGTATTGAACCGTCTTGTCAAAGCGCCCATTTTCCGCGTCCACGAAGTCGCAGAGCCGGAAGTCCTTTACCTCCGCCGCATACTTCACCGGGAGCCGCGAAACATCGAATTTCTACACCGGAGCCACAGCGCTATTTCCCGCCACGACGTTGCCCCAGAAAGTCTCCAACGTATTTCCGTTGGGCGCGATCACGCCGATGCCAGTCACAACAACGCGGCGGACAAGCTCATAGCGGTTGTGCTCATGACTCATCATCGGCTACCCCGGCGGCCAGCCCAAAGGCCGCCCCGCCAATAGATGGATGTGCAAATGCGGCACGCTCTCGCCCGCATCGCGTCCATTGTTGATCACCAGCCGATAGCCGCTCTCCAGCACACCCAGCTTCGCCGCGATTTCGCGCGCAGCCAGCAGCATCCGCCCGAGCAGCGCCGCATCGTCCGCCGCCGCCAACGCGATGCGCGGGATACAGCGCTTCGGCACGATCAGCACATGCACCGGCGCCTGCGCGCTGATGTCGTGAAACGCGATAAAATCCACCTCCTCGTGGACGATAGAAGCGGGGATTTCCCGAGCAGCAATTTTTTCGAAGATAGTCATCGCTATGCGACGTAGAGGAAGAGTTCACCGGACTTCCCGGCCGTATCCGCGTGCGTGTGCTCGCGGGCGAAAGTGACGATCTCCGCCTGAAGCGCCGCGCACTCCCGGCTCCACGCGCGCCGCCTGCGCAAGACCTTCACGCAATGCTCCAGCCCATGCAGCTCGCAGTAGCTCCCGCCGAGCTGCATCACGTCGCGCAGCCGCCGACTCAGCGCAAAAAAGAACGCAAGCTCGAAGCCATCGCCCGCCTCCTGCGCCAGCTCCAGCAGCGACACCCGCGAGAACGGAGCCGCCGCCTCGAATCGCTCGCCGATTTCCGCATACCCGATCACCTGCAACGCACCGCGCACCGCGCGCGTGAGCTGCGTCACCGGCACGGTCGTCTTCGTCTCACCGACTTGCTCCAGCCACACTTGCACGCTCCGCGCGACGTGGTCCGCCAGCCACCAATCGGCATACCCGGCGCGATTCGCCGCCACACTCAGGGCACGCCGCAGCCACTCCCGCTCAAAGGCCACGATTTGGCCGTTGGCGAGGGTGATGACTGGCAGATTGTCCCGAAAGGCGATCATTTGAAAAGCTCCTGCTGGGGCCCTCCTTTTTTCGGTCGTTTCTCCAGCTTTTGGATCTCGTGGATAAACTCGCCGATGTCCTGAAAGTGCCGATAAACACTGGCGTAGCGGACATACGCGACCTCATCCAGATCATGCAACGCCTGCATCACCTTCGCGCCGATGACCGTGCTCGGCACCTCCCTGCGAAACTCCATCTCCAAAGTCGCCTGAATCTCGTCCGTAATCTTCTCCAGCGCCTCGACATTGACGGGCCGTTTTTCGCACGCCTTGAGCATCCCTCCCAAGAGCTTCTCCTTGTCGAAAAGCTCACTCCGCCCATCCCGTTTCCCCACGCGCAAAACCGCCCGCTCGACCTCCTCGTAAGTGGTGAACCGGGTTTCGCACCCGGTGCATTCGCGGCGACGACGAATGGAACGGCCATCTTTAGAGAGCCGTGAATCAATGACTTTGTCGTCGAGGCTACCGCATTTAGAGCAATACATCTTGTGGGTTGTGTGCGATTTTCGGCGGGTTTAACACAAGGCATAGCGGTGTCAACTGTCCAAAGCGCCTTCCCGCAGATAACAGCCTCGTCCCTTTCCCTCGGGGCAACGGCGCGCTATGGATGACCCATGATGTTCGCTCGATCTTTCGTCCTTTTCTCTGCTGTGGCGCTGTGTGGATGCTCGCTTTTCGAGCCCAAGCCGCCCAAGCCGCTCGTCCGCCATTTTCCAAAAGCCCGCACTGAGGAAGCCGCGGCGCCCAAGCTCGTAGGCATCATCTCGATGATCAATACCGACGGGCAATTCGTCCTCATCGAGAGCAACCAAAGCGCGGCCCTCGACCCCGGCGTCGCGCTCAAATGCCTGCGCGACGGCGTGGAGACGGGCATCCTCGCGGTGGGGAAAGAGCGGCGGCGGCCCTACGTCACCGCCGACATCGTAAAAGGCACGCCTCAGCGCGGCGATCAGGTCTTTGAGTAGCGCGGAGTGGGCAACTACTGCCCGCTGCCCACTGCCTACTGCCCGCTGCCCACGACACACTGCCTGCCGAGATACTCACTCACCGCCTCACGCCAATCGCGCGGCGTCTGCCCGGTGAGGCTGGTGAGGCGGGCGGTGCTCATCGCGGTATTCGGCGGGCGTTTGGCGATGAACGCCTTCAAGTCGGCCATCCTCAGCGGCGCGACCGTGCGGGCCTTGAGCGGCGCACCGGCGGCAGCGGCGCAGTCCAGCGCCCACTGGCCGTATTCCTGCCAAGTGCAGCTCCCGCCGTTGCACAGATGCAGGATGCCACCCGCCTCGTTTTCGAAAAGGAACGGCTTGAGCAAGCGCGCCGCGTCGAGTGTGTACGTGGGCACGGCGATCTTGTCGGCGATGGCTGCGACCTCCTCTTTTTCCAGCGCATTCTTGACGATCTGATCCACGAAGCTCGGGCGGTCCGGCCCGAAGACCCACGACACCCGCACCACAAGTCCCCTCCCCTCGCTCGCCGTGAGCACGCCGGACTCCCCCGCCCGTTTCGACGCACCGTAAATGCTGATGGGCAGCGCCGCATCCTCCTCCGTGTAAGCGCCCTCTTTCGCCCCATCGAACACATAGTCCGTCGAGATGTGAATCATCCGCGCACCCTTGCGATTGCAGACATCCGCGAGGATCGTGGGCGCAGCGGCATTCAGCTCAAACGCCTCCTCCTGCTCCGTCTCGCAGCGGTCCACATTCGTCTGCGCCGCGCAGTTCACCAGCACCGCGAAGTCCTCCGCATCCAGCCTCGCAGCGATGGCGTCGCCTTTAGAAATATCCAGTTCATTCCTGCCAAAGCCCGTGACCTCCAGCCCAGCCGCGCGCCATTCGCGGACCAATGCCGCGCCCAATCTCCCATTCGCTCCCGTGACGATAATCCGTGATTTCATCCGCGTAGTGAAAGCGCCTCATCGCCCGACAGTCGAGCCGCAAGACCAAGTCCCGCCAGTTTCGCCCATCGTCGCGAAAACCACTCCGGCAGTGCGCATCTTTCGCGCTCAATAAACGCGCTGCTGGCTTACCCCGAACGCCGCGATGGAGGGCCGAAGGCCCGGCAATGTAATAGCCCAGGGTCAGCGAGGAACGAGCGCAGCCCTGGGTTTGGATGGATGAGGGATGCAGCCCTGAAAGGCCGACACGACCGCGTGCTCCCCGATATATCCCGCCCTTTCAGGGCTCATACATCTCTTCGCTCTGGACCCAGGGCTGCGCTCGTTCCTCGCTTGCCCTGGGCTATTACATTTGCGGACCTTCGGCCCTCCATTTCGCTTCGCCGCCCTATTTTCGCGACGATTTCGGATTGACAGCAGCGCCCTCCTATCCGAGAGAAAGCGGCTCATCGCTGTTTAGAGTGGGTAAAATCATGAGGGTTTGAGGGAGGGGAGATTGAGGTTGAGAGAGGCGGCTTTGAGGTAGGAGATGGCTCGGAAGAACTCAAAGTTGCGGAAGCCTCGGGCCATGCGTTTGGCGAGTTGGAGTTT
>CAMDQC010000040.1 GCA_945905735.1 Prosthecobacter debontii
GATACTATCGACTGAGCCGGTTCGTATCTTAGGACAATTTTCATCGCCCTTTCGTCAGTGAAATTAACCGCGAATGCGCTTCTGTAGATCGAGCTCGATGACGCCGAAACGCTGCTCGTAAGCTGCGAGGGTCGCATTGAGGTTCAGGCAAAGACGCTTGGCTGCGTCTGGTGTCATGATGACGCGGTTGTCGAGCTTCACTGGGTCGGTGGGAGCCGGGTTGTAAGGATCGCTGTTCACTCCGAAAGTGAGATACACTTCGTTGATGTTCGCGGCGATTCCGACTACGTTTGCGTAGCTGGTGGAGAGGCCGGTGGTGTCAACTTTGATTTGGGGTGCTTCTGCCGCTGGGGCTTGGGTTTCTTCGCTCATTTATTTGTTTTGTTTGTTTGTTTGTGAGTTGAGGGGCCGTTCGATAACTGACTGCTCCTTGCGCTGCAATCGGTTTTTCACGGAATTGCAGAACATTTGAAGGTTTTCATGTTTCTTCTCGCCCGCGAGCCGCTTTTTCCGCAAAGCACCGAGCGATAAATGCCCGAGAATTTCGCCAAAACCATCACCGACGCACCCGATACGCCTTTCGATATTTCGTTGCGCCCGCCTGCTTTTACTGAGTTTGCGGGGCAGGAAAAGGTGCGAGAGCAACTGCTCGTCATGGTCGAGGCTGCGAAACAGCGTGGCGATGTGCTGGAGCATGTCCTTCTTTCCGGCCCGCCGGGCCTAGGAAAAACAACGCTGGCACACATTCTCGCGCAGGCGATGGGCGTGGGAATCCGTTGCACTTCCGGCCCGACCATCGAGAAAGCGGGCGACCTCGCGGGCTTACTCACGACACTCGAGCGAGGTGATGTGCTCTTTATCGACGAAATCCACGCCCTTTCCCGCGTCATCGAAGAATACCTCTACCCGGCGATGGAGGACTACAAGCTCGACATCATCATCGACCAAGGGCCGAACGCGCGCTCCGTCCGGCTAAATCTGCCGAAGTTCACGCTCGTAGCCGCGACCACCCGCGCAGGAATGATCACGGCTCCGCTCCGCTCACGATTTGGTATGACGACGCGACTCGATTATTATACCGCTGAGGAGTTGCAAAAAATCGTCCTTCGCAGCGCCAGCCTGCTTTCCATCGTCGTGGACGAACTCGGCGCGCTGGAGATTGCCGCCCGCTCCCGAGGCACTCCGCGCGTAGCGAATAATCTCCTCCGCTGGGTGCGCGATTTCGCGCAAGTCCGTGCGGGTGGAAAAGTGAATCGCGATGTTGCCGACGCCGCACTCACCATGCGCGACATTGACCGCGAGGGACTCGATGAAATGGACAAGCGACTCATCGAAGCTCTCGTGTTGAAATTCGACGGCGGCCCTGTGGGAATCAGCTCGCTCGCGGTGGCAGTGGGCGAAGATGACGGCACGCTGGAGGACGTGAACGAGCCGTATCTCATCATGCAGGGCTACATCAAACGCACGCCGCAAGGCCGCGTCGCCACGCCACGCGCGTACGCGAAACTCGGGCTCACAGGTGTGAAGAAAACGGGCGATCTTTTCGGTTCATGATCCCGGCACTCTTGACCACGCTGCTGTGGAGTTGCTCGTCCGTTTGCGCTGCTCGCTCGGCAAAACTCGTCGGCGGCATTACCGCAAATCTTTTGCGCATGTTGATCGCAGCGGTCTTGCTCGGGGTGTGGGCGCACACGTTTGGTCACGGCCTCAACAGCGCCGCTCATTGGTGGTTTTTTGCCAGCGGGCTTGTCGGCTTTGGATTCGGTGATGTGGCCATGTTTGCATCGCTCCAACGCATCGGCCCACGGCTCACCATGCTTCTCACACACTGCATCGCAGCGCCTCTGGCCACGGTGACAGAGTGGCTGTGGCTCGACTCCAAGCTCGGCCTCCCGCAAATCCTCTGCGCGGTGTTGATTCTTATTGGCGTGGCCCTTGCGCTCGCGCCGGATCGCGGGAGTGAAATTCCTCGCCGCACGTTTTGGATCGGCGTCCTTTTCGGCATCTTCTCCGCGATGGGACAAGGCTTCGGCTCGGTGCTCAGCAGAAAAGCAAACTTCGTCGCGGAAGCGGCAGGGCAAAGCGTGGACGGCGGCACAGCAGCCTACGAGCGTATCCTCGCGGGGATCATCATCTCCTTCCTGTTCTTCCTTTTTCTCCGCAAGCGCGAGGAGAAGCCCGCGCCCGGTATCTGGCCGCTCGCGTGGGGTTGGATCATCGCCAACGCGCTCGCTGGCCCAAGCGTCGGCGTCGCGGTGTATCAATGGGGCGTCGCCACCACGCACACCGGTATTTTGATGCCAGTCGTCGCGACGGTTCCCGTAGTCACACAGCTCCTCGTCTGGTGGATGGACGGACAGCGCCCGACCGCACGAACTCTGCTCGGCGGGGCCGTCGCCGTCGCTGGCGTCATCGCGCTGAAATCTGTCACCGCATAAATCTTCCGCCTTTTCTAATAGTCCCGCCCGGCCACACGTATGCCCGGTAGAACTATGACGCCACTACCTGCGCTCGAACTTGTCTCCCTGATGAACCGCTACGAGCGCCCGCTCGTGCGGTATGCGCAAAGTATCGTCGGGGAATTGGATGGCGCACGCGATGTGGTGCAGGAGACGTTTATTAAATACGCGCGCGGGTCTGCGGATGGTGCGCCTGCGCTCGTGGTGGGGGATGCTTCGCGGCATGTGGAGTCGTGGCTTTTCACCGTCACGCGCAACGGGGCGCTGGACCATTTGCGCAAGCACAGCCGCATCATCCCGATGCCACTACCGGATGATCGCCGGAGTGAGTGTGCTTCGCCGGATGAGGAGATGGCGAATCGCGAGAGCGCGGAGTGGCTGCTGCGCTTGCTGGATGCGCTGACGCCGAATCAGCGCGAGGTGATCCGGCTGAAATTCCAGAACGATCTTTCTTACAAGGAAATCGCCGAGGTCACGGGACTCTCGGCGACGAACGTGGGCTTCCTGCTGCACGTCGCTTTGAAAAAACTCCGCGAGCTTCTGCACGAGGCTCCGCTCGATTCCGTCCCATTCCGTATCCGCACAGCACTATGAAAACAGACGATCCAAAACTGACCGCTTACGCTCTCGATGAACTCGACCCCGCCGAGCGCGCTGAAGTCGAACAGCTCCTCCGCGAGCACCCGCAGGCCGCCGCAGAACTTGCCGAGGTGCGCTCGGTGGCGACGCTGCTGGAATCCACGCTGCGCAACGAAGAAGCGCCGCCGCTTTCTGCCGAGCATCGCGATGCGGTGCTGCGTGCCGTGCCGCAGGCGAAAGTGATCGCCGGGCCGTCGTGGTGGCGGAGCTGGCAGGGTGCCTCGGTGGCTGCGGCGTGTGCGGTGTTTGGGTTTGGGGCGTGGGCGATTTTCCAGACGATGACGGAGCCGCGACCGCGCATCACGGCAACTCGACCCAACAAGCCCGATGAAGGCCCGACGATCTCCGTGCCGAGCCCAGAGCCAGAGGTGAAGAGCGGGGCACTGCTGGCTGTAAATGAAACGCCAGTGCCGGTTGCCGCGCCCATCGTGGCGACTGTGCCGATGCCGGTCGTCGCGGCAGCACCACAAGCCGTGGATGGAAAGGTGACCGTCAATACCGGTGAATTGCTGGCCAAAGCGGAGCCTGTTGCACCGCCAGCAGCATCGCCCGTTACCGTGACGAAGGAATGGGAACGGCCTTTTCGGAAATTTGAACCTCAGTCCGTGGACATCACGTCCACCACGTCCGCCACACCCGCGAAGGGAATGCTGGCGGGCGGCTTGCCGGGAACTATGAGAGGCCGCGTGGGCGCAGGAACCGCGCGGCCCAAAGTCGCATACGCATCCAAGCCTTCACCCAGCACTCGGATGCGCTCCGATGATGCAAAGCCCGTATTCGGCGTGAACAGCCTCTCGGCTGTCGGGGATGCCGAAGCCGCTGGCAACACCGAGGCTTACGACGCCATCGAAGACAACGCCTTCAAGCGCGTCGCCGATGAGCCGCTCTCCACGTTCTCCGTGGATGTGGATACGGCCAGCTACGCCAACGTCCGCCGGATGCTGCGCGACCAACAGCGCCCGCCACAGGGAGCCGTGCGCATCGAGGAACTCGTGAACTACTTTACCTACGACTACGAGCAGCCGAGCGGCGACGCGCCGTTCAGCGTGAATCTCGAAGTCGCCACTTGCCCGTGGGAGCCCACGCACCGACTCCTCCGCGTAGGGCTGAAGGGCAAGGACATGGCGCGCAAAGATCGCCCGGCGGCAAACCTCGTCTTCCTCGTAGATGTCTCCGGCTCCATGAACTCCCGCGACAAACTCCCGCTGGTAAAAGAAAGCCTGCAAATGCTCGTGGACCAGATGCGCGACCAGGACCGCATCGCCCTCGTCGTCTATGCGGGCAGCAGCGGGCTCGTGCAGGATTCCACCAGCGATAAAGCCGACATCCGCCGCGCCATTGCGAACCTCGAAGCAGGCGGCTCCACGAACGGCGGCTCCGGCATCCAGCTCGCCTACCGCACCGCACGCGAGCACCTTGTGAAGGACGGCACGAACCGCGTCATCCTCTGCACCGATGGGGATTTTAACGTCGGCACGACCAGCCAGAGCGAGCTGGTGAAACTCATCGAGCGCGAGCGCAAAAGCGGCGTATTTTTGAGCATCCTCGGCTTCGGCACGGGCAACCTCAAGGATTCCACGATGGAGAAACTCGCCGATAAAGGGAACGGCAACTACGCCTACGTTGACGGCATCGCGGAGGCGAAAAAAGTGCTCGTGGATCAAATGGTCGGCACCCTCGTCACCATCGCCAAAGACGTGAAGCTCCAGCTCGAATTCAACCCCGCACAAGTCGGCACCTACCGCCTCATCGGCTACGAAAACCGCGTGCTGGCAGCGGCGGACTTCAACGACGACCGCAAAGACGCAGGCGAGATCGGCGCAGGCCACACCGTCACCGCGCTCTACGAACTCGTCCCGCCCGGCGCAGACAAGGCCACCGTGGACGCGCTCAAATATCAGCCCACAGAAAAGGCGAAGTCCGCCGTGCCCGCTGATTTGAAAAAGGAACTCCTCACCGTGAAGCTCCGCTACAAAGAACCGACCGGCGACACGAGCAAGCTGCTCGAATTCCCCCTCGCCGATAACGGCAACAAGTGGGAGCAAAGCAGCCCCGACTTCCGCTGGGCCGCGAGCGTCGCCTCGTTCGGGATGATCCTCCGCGACTCGCCGCACCGCGCCGGAGCCTCGTGGGACCTCGTCAGCGAGCTGGCCGCCGAGGCCAAAGGGGAAGACCGCAAAGGCTACCGCGCAGAGTTCCTGCAGCTCATCGAGAAGGCGAAAGTCGTCGCGCCGATGAAGCGCCACTAGCGGGCGGACGAAGGCGCGAGCCCCGCAAGCGAGCAGACATCCGAGTGGAGAGCACGGGAAAGTTCCTTACGGTCGCTGCCAGTCCTCGGGCTGCCAAAGTGAATTTCCACGTGCAGTCCGATTTTCGTCAGCAATTTCGGCATGTGCGTGGCGAGCGTCATGTCGCGCCAGTAGGCGACATCGTCGGGCACGCTACCGCCGGGCAGCGAATAGCGCAGGCCACACGGCACGACGGGGTGCCCAAGGTGGACCACAGGCTCAAAAAGCGAAGAGCGAAATGGCAGCACAACATCACCTCCAGTGCTCGTCCCTTCAGGGAAAAGAGAAATCGGAATTTGTTCGTCGAGGTGGCGCTGCATCAACTCCGCCACATCGGCGACAGCACTACGGCGTTCGCGATCCACGAAGATGGTGCCCCCCATTTTCGCATATGCGCCAAAGACGGGCCAATTGCGGACTTCCCTTTTGGAAACAAATGAACACCCGACGAGCGTGCTGAGTGCGAGGATGTCGAGGTAGCTGACGTGATTGGACACGATGAGCCCGCCCGTAGGCACAGGACCGACCACGCTGATGCCGAGGCCCATCCACTTCGCGTGTCGCCGCGCGGAGCGCTGGAGCCAGTCCACGCGCGAGCGCAGAGTCGCAGATGCACCGCTCATCCAAAAGTCACCGAAACACGCCGCCGCAAGTGCTGGAAAAATACCGAACCGGGCAGTAGCCCGCGCGGTCCCGAGAATCCCCGCCATGCCTATCCGATGAAGCGCCCCTGCATCACCGCAGGCATGTCGCGAAGGTCAATAAGAGTGAGGAAATCGAGGGAGCCAAACTCCCGATCTATCGCCGCCGGGCCGCAGATACGGGTGCCCACACTGAGATAGGAGCGCAGGAGACGCGGCGGCTCTGGGCAAGGCTCCAGCGGTGCGACATCCGGCAGCCGAAACTGCGGCAGCGGGACTGTGCGGAAGTGCTCCGGCACCAAGTAGTCCGCGAGTTTCAAATACATCGCATGACCCAGCGCGGCGTCCTGCGACGTGAGGGAGCTGCATCCGATGAGGTAGCGCGCATTTCTCGCGACGGAGTATTCCGCGATGCCGCGCCATAGCATATTGAGGACGTTCGATTTTCGGTGCGAGAGGTGGACGCAAGCCCGCCCAAGCTCGACGATTTCACCACGCACGGCTTCATAGGGCGAGAAGTCGAACTCTTGCTCGCTGTAATAACCGAGGTTTGCGGCTGCTGTCGCTCCAGTTTGCAGGCGATAGGTGCCGACGACGGTGTTCGTCGGAGTATGCTCTACGAGCAGGTGGTCACACACTTCGTCGAAGCGATCCACATCCATGTAGGTTCGCCAGCTCTCTTTGAGGCCTTCGTTGAGTTCCAAATTGAAGACCTCAAATCGAAGCCGTTGCGCGGCGCGGATATCGTCTTCATTTGCCGCCATTCGAGCCCTGTAGGTGGGCGCTGGCGCGGGATTCACTGCTGTCGATGTCATTGGTAGTGGGTGTTCCTCACCCTATCAATTTCCGCCGAAGTGGGAAGTGAAGATTCAGCCACGGAATTGCGTCCGACTGACGACTACTCGCGATTCGTTGGCATGTAGCGGTAGAAGACCTCTAGCATGAGGATGCAGAGCGTCGTGCGATACACTTGGGCTGTTTTTCCTGCGTCGTTTTCTTTGTGCCCTTTGCCGCCAGTCACTGGCCAGCTTCCATCGGGGCTCTGGTTTTGGACGATTTCATCTTGGAACCAGCGATTCCACTTTTGCCACGCAGCACCGCCAAACATGAGGCACGCCTGCGTGTGATAATACCAAGCGTAAAGGTCGGCTTTGTCGCCTTTGTATTTTACGCCGCCTTCTTTTTCAGCGGTGTCGATGAGCCAGTCCATCCCTTTGCGGAGATCGCCGCGATCTCCCTTCCAAAAGAGGCTGCATAGGATTCCTACGCCGGTGAGCGAGTATTTATCCTGCGCATTGCGATAGCCGTACCCACCGTTGTTTCCTTTGACACGCTCAAGGTTCTTCATCGCTCGGTCGAGGGCTTCATCAGTTCCGGGGATTTTGAGGCCGGAGAGATGCGCTGCTTTGAGAGCCTGAATCTGCCAGCCGGATACCGAAGTATCGCTCTGGGTCTTGTCGAAGCCATACATCCAGCCGCCATCAGGACCTTGGCCTTGGATAATGTGTCCCATCGCTTGCTTGAAGAGCTCCATCACGCGCTCGTCTTTCGTCATCGTGTAATACTCGCCGAGTGCGTAGGCGCAGATGCCGTGTTCATAGACGCCGGGTTGCGTGAAGTTGTCGTCCATGCTCAGACGCCCTTGGTATTTGGTGCCTGTGTCCAAAATCCACTGCACCGCCTTGGCAACGGTGACGCCGTATTGTGCCGACTCTGCCGTCTCGCCGTGCCCAAGGAAGCACAGGAGCGCGAAGCCCGTCATGCCGCCGGTATTTTGGTCTCCCCACGAGCCGTTCGCGTTTTGGTTCAGCCGGAGCCATTCGAGACCACGGAGCACTGCCGCCTCACTGCCGGTCTTCATTTTATTCTGAGCCATCGCTGCTGCTTTTCCAGAGCCGACGCGACCGCGCATGGTGCCGGGGAGCGAGCCGAGTCCACCGGAGAGTCCCCTCGCGACTTGTCCGGTCGCCTTGGCGAGATTGGCGGTGTCGGGAGATTGGATGTTCACTTTCACCGCAGCGGGGGCGACTTTGAAGCTGTTGGTGTTGGAGGTGGTGGAAAGAATATCAACGGTCGGGGAATTGAGCGTAGGCGTGGGCGGTGTGAAGGACTCCGTAGGCACGCTGTCCTGTGGCTGCTCGTTGGCAGGCGGGAGGTCGTTCGCAGGAGCGATCAGCCCATCGCCGCCTTCAGCGACGAAGTCCGGCGGCTCCATAGCCATCCTAAAGAGGACGATACTCCCGCCGAACACGACGATGAGGACGTGAATGGTGAAGGACATGAAGAAGAAGCGCGATTCCGCGAGCTTCTTCTGAAATTTCTGAGCGGCTGTTTCTTGAGGTTCGATGATGGCATCCATGATGTTGTGAGTAGAGATGGTTAAAAGAGCGGTGTCAAACTGCGGAACGCATAGAAACGAAAATATATTAGAGCAATAATAGAAAAACTATCGCGCCTGCTCAGCCCGCTCGACGTGCGACCTGTCGTATTTCCCCAGCAGCACAGCGACTGGGATGCTGATGTATCCAGCGCAGACGACCCATGCGAGAACCTGTGCGCCGACTCCCAAGATGAATGCCATTTTCTTCGTCCGAATCCCAAGTGTCTGAAAAAGGCTGGCCGCACCGTGACTGAGGTGCATGGCGAGCAGGACCATCGCGACGATATAGAACAGCGAAATGCCAACATTGCTGAACCCAAAGACGAGCATCCGGTAAACGTCATGATCCTCGCCATCCTTCCATCCCGCGAACTGCGGCGAGACGGTATGCGTGGTGAAATGCAGGAGGTGAAAAACGATATAGCTCAGCAAAATAATGCCGCTCAGTGCCATGAGCCGTGTCGCGATTTTCGACTGCACGCTACTCGAACGCGCATACCCCCGCCCTTTCGCTGCACGGTTCTCTTTAATGAGGAGGATCGTCGTGGCAATATGCGCCACAGCGACGCCCAGAAGCCCCAGACGCATGACCCACAGCAAGCCAAACGGCAAGTGACGGAGCTTGGTCCCGTATTCATTGATCAATTTCGGACCGGCAAAAAATTGCAGGTTCCCAATCAAGTGCACGATGACAAAACCAATCAGCATCGCGCCAGTCACGGCGACGACAGTCTTCTTTCCAATGGATGAACGGTAAAACGAACAGCAGTTACTCACAGTGCTGTGGTCTATACGTTCCCGCACCGGTCGCTGGCAACCGAGGACTTTAGCAAAGACAAAAAAACGTATCTCGAAGAGTAACGTGGTGGAGCCTAGGGGGTTCGAACCCCTGACCTCCTCAATGCCATTGAGGCGCTCTACCAACTGAGCTAAGACCCCGAAACGTCCACGCCAGCCAAGAGGCCGACGGAGCGGAAAGGGCGGCGAAACTAACAGCGGACTTTAATGGGTCAAGTGAAAGTTGAAAATTAAAGAAAATGCACCTTGCCTCTAGGAGGAGTCCCCCACATATTCCGCCCCCTTTTTTCAAAGTATGATCATTCTCGGAGTCACATTTATCGGCATCATGACCAAGCTGCTCATCGCAGTGAACGTTCTCGTTTGCATCCTGCTCATTTTCGTCGTGTTGCTTCAGCGCCCGAAGACCGAGGGTCTCGGCGCGGCATTTGGCGGAGACACTGCCAGCAATATCTTCGGCGCTCAGACGACGAATGTGCTGGTGAATCTGACTCGCTGGCTGGCGGGCATCTTCATGGTCGTCACGCTATTGCTTTCGATCCTCTACTCGAAGAACGAAGATTCGCGCACCGCCGTCTCGAAATACATCGAGACGGAGCGCACGAAGAAGAAGGAGGACGAAGCCCGCAAGAGCGCCGAGGAAGCCGCGAAAGCGAACGCCGCAAAGACAGCTCAGCCATCGGTCGTGTCCGACCCAGCGAAAGCTCCTGTCGAGGCCACACCCGCCGTGCCAGCGCCCGAAGCGAAACCCGTCGAGCCCGTGAAGCCGCCAGCGGAAGCGCCCGCTCCCGCACCGGAGCCAGCCAAGCCTGCGGAAACTCCGAAACCCGCCGAGCCTGTGAAGCCTGCGGATGCGCCGACTCCAGCGCCAGAGCCAGCAAAGCCGGAGCCGGCTCCTGCTGGGAACTAAGAAATCCGCTTTCACGAGCGATTGTGGATTCTCTGTAAGAACTCCACGAACAGTTGCAGTGCAGGCAGACGGAACCTAAGAGGCTGCCTCCCAAACGCGTTGATACCGACTGAACATGCCAACCTACGAATACGAGTGTGCCAAGTGCCGTAAGGCTTTTGAATGCGTCCAGTCCATGAAGGACGACGCATTTTCCACCTGCCCCAAAGATCTGTGCCAGATGAAGAAGTGGGGCAAAGGAACGGTGAAGCGGATGCTCGGCAGCGGGGCGGGGCTGATCTTCAAGGGGAGCGGTTTTTACATCACCGACTACCGCAGCGACGGCTACAAGACCGCGGCCAAGAAGGATGCAGGCGATTCCTCCGGCACGAAAAAGGCTGAAACTAAGGCGGTCGAGACGAGTTCCACACCGAAAAAGAAAGACTGATTCCGATGGCCAAAAAAACCGATTCTCCGTCCCTCAAATGCGCCTCTTGTGGACATGAAAATGAGCCCGAACGCGTCTATTGCCACAACTGTGGCTCCAAGCTCGACCGCTCGCTCCTTCCGAAAGCCGAAGAGACAAAGGACGGGGAATCCAAGGATGCGGACCTCCGTCGCATCAAGAAGATGATGAATCCACGGCGAGCGGGCGCAGGGTTTAACGATGTGAAAATCGGAATTCAGGTGGTCATTTTCGCCATCATTGTAGCGGCGATGTTCCTCCTGTGGCAAACGCCGGATTCCGTGCCGGAAGCCAAGAAGGACTATCTCCCTACGCGCCCTGCGTCGGAATTGTGGGATCTCCTCATGGGCGCGAAAACGGCAAACTCAATCACCATCAGCCAAGACGACATGAACGCCAGTATTAAGAACACCCTTAAGGCGGGTGAAGGCGCAGCGGGCATCAAGTTTGTTCGCGCGGTCGTGGAGTTGAAGCCGGGGATCATTACCGTCTTCGTCGAGCGCGATGTGTGGGGGCTTTCACTTTACAGCAGCGTTACCTACAAGCCTGTTGTCAAAGACGGCAAAATCGCTGGTGAAATCGTGGACATCCACATGGGACGGCTCGGCATCCATCCCGCCGCTGCCGGTGCGGTGGCCAACTGGTGCGTGAGCGGAATCTGGAACGCATACGACAAAGAAATCAAACAGGCCGACCGACTCGCCGAGATCAAAGTCGAGGACGGGAAGATCCTGTTCATCAGCAAGCCACTGTAATGAGACTTCCCCGGCTAGGGGTGTTCGTTTTTGCTGCGCTTTCGCTTTTGGAAGCAGCGTCGGCTGTGGACTTAAAGAACCGCAGCACCAGTGCCTCCGGGCAATTTATCATCTATTGCGACGACCGGGATTTGCGGGGCCGAGTGGTGCTGTTTGTGGAGGAGACCAAGGAACGGGCGCTCAAGCTCATGCACGCGCAAGACGGCTGGCGACTCCCCATCATCATGACGCTGGAACCTGCGGTACCGGGTCAGACGGAGCCAGGCGTAAAGCTCACCGTCGTCCAAAATCCCGCTGGCGGTAAAGTGGAGTTGAACGTCCGCATCGGCGACGATCCGGCGAGCATCTATCTGCAAAAGCACATCCTCCGAGCCGTCCTCATCGAACTCGCTTACCGAGCCCGCCCCGTCGTGAATGGAAAGCCCATCGTGGAGGCACCTTGGTGGGCCATTGAGGGCATCATCCAGTCCTTTCGGCGGCGCGATGGCGAACTGAACTCCGACGTCTTCAAAAGCATCTCTGACCGCTCCAAACTTCCCCCGTTGGAAAAGTTCCTCACCCAGCCACCGATTCTCCTGAACGGAATCTCCGGCGAAGTGGACCGCGCGTGCGCCATGTGCCTCGTAGAGGCGCTCATCAGCCTGCCAAACGGCCCTGAGAACCTCACCCGCTTCATCCGCGACTGGCCCGCTTCCAGCAACGATGCGATGGGTGCCCTTGCGCAGCACTTTCCCGCCCTCGCCGACTCGGAAAAAAGTCTGGCGAAATGGTGGAGCCTCCAGCTCGCCCGATTCGCCGACTCCGAGCGCTGGCAGGGGCTCTCGCTCGACGACAGCGACAAAGAACTCACCACCATTCTGAACCTCCAAATCACCGTGGACAAAATAGGTCGCACCGAGCAGTTCGCGCTCGCCGACTTTGAGAAATACCTGAGCCTCCCCGGAGCCCAGCAAACCCTCCGCGCCACCCAAATCCGCCTCGTCGCATTCAGCGCACGCGCCAATCCGTTCTTTCGACCCGTGGCCGTTGACTACGAACAGATCGTCTCATCTCTCATCGCCGGAAAAACGAAGGACATGGCGACAAAAGTCACAGCCACCGAAGCCTACCGCAAAAAGCTCACCGAGCGCATGATGCTCATCACCGATTACTTAAACTGGTTTGAAGCCACGCAAGTCACCGGACGAAACGACGTCTTTGACGGCTACCTCCGAGCCCTCAAGGAAAACACCCCCAAGCCGCCAAAGCCTGCGGACCCTCGAATCACCGATTACCTCGATACGCTCGAAAAAGAATTCGCCCCTGTCCTTCCAACTCCGGCGGATCCCGCCAAGGGTGCCGTGATGCGGTAAGTCGCAGCGCGGACGACATGCGCTAGAGTCTCCCCTCGAATAGAGCGTGTGTGAAAAAAGGTCACCTTTCAGCTTTGACCACGTGGCGGAAGTCGCTACCAACACGCGCTTCGATGAACACACGCATCTTCACTCTTGCCCTCGCCACATCCATTCTACCCGCGTCTTTCGCACAAGACCCGGCCAAACCCGCGCCAGCCGCCAAGCCCGCGACCGCTGCAAAACCGGCGGCGGATGCCGACCCGCTCGCCGGTGTCCCCATGGACATCGTCAGCTACTACATCGGGCGGAACATCGGCACGAACATGAAAGACCAGGGCTTCATGCCCAAGATGGAAAACTTCAACGCAGGGATGGCCGATGGCACCGCCGGAAAACCCGCCAAATATCCCGAAGAC
This sequence comes from Prosthecobacter debontii, assembly GCA_945905735.1. Classification (GTDB taxonomy): domain Bacteria; phylum Verrucomicrobiota; class Verrucomicrobiia; order Chthoniobacterales; family Chthoniobacteraceae; genus SXWH01. Next base: position 13,066 of record CAMDQC010000040.1, read on the forward strand.
CAACTCAAGGATGCGATGACGAAGTTCCAGACCGCCATGATGGCGATCGGCGAACAGAAGCGCGCAGAAGCTGGCAAGCTGGGCGAACAATTTCTCGTAGATAACGCCAAGAAAGCGGGCGTAAAAACAACCGCCAGCGGCCTCCAATACGAAGTCCTCAAAGCCGGTGCAGGTGCAAACCCAGCCGCGACGGACACCGTCAAGGTTCACTACAAAGGCACGCTCATCAACGGCGAGGAATTTGACAGCAGCTACTCGCGCAACGAGCCCGCCACCTTCCCGCTCAACGGCGTCATCCCCGGATGGACGGAAGGCGTGCAACTCATGAACAAAGGCAGCAAGTTCAAGTTCGTCATCCCCGGTAAACTCGCATACGGCGAACGCGGCAGCGCACCGAAGATCGGGCCAAACGAGACGCTCGTCTTTGAGGTCGAGCTGCTCGAAATCATGGCCAAGTAAGACCGTTTTCGCCCAACGGATCCCCCGTCAATTTATAGCGACGCAAGCGCTACGACTGGCTTGCGCTGCCCTTGATTCACGCCTAATTCAACCCCGCGATGGCCAGCCGCCCGATTGTCTTCAAATGCCCAAATTATCAAGATTGCCTCACCGGTTACCGTGGTGAGGACATTGAGGTTTTCCCCGGCATGGTGGAGGTATGCCCCGAGTGCGGCTCGGTGCTTCAGGAAGTAAAAAAGCAGACACCTGCTTACGTGGCGTATCTCATCAATCTCACCATCGTCGCAGCCTTCGCAGGAGCGCTCTGGCTGGCTTGGCCGTGGCTTTCCGCTCTATTGACTACGGCGCAACGGCGCTAAACATCAGCCGCCGGTCTCCGCGCTCCGCCAGCGTGCGAGTAAGCACGCCGATGGACCGTTTCACCGGGCCGTGGAAGGCTTCCTTGCCGGAGAAAGACACGACGATGGGCGCGTCGAGATTTGCCATATCGTCATTCAGCATCACGGAGGCCGATTGCCCCTCGCCGAGTGTAAGGCTGAACGACTGCCCTTTGCGTTCGGCAATGATTTCATCGCCCGCTTTCGGCTGGTTTGGTGGCACGGCGAGCCAATAGCTGCGCGTGTGCGTCACGTCGTCCTGCCGCCACACGATGCGTTCGGGGAGAGGATTGCGGGTGAACTTTTCCATCCACGGGATCGCCTTGCGATCCTCCGTATCCATCCAGTGCCCCTTGCCCTTGTGGACCTCGGCAAAGTGCTCGTAGCCACCCGCGTCGGCCTTGCGTAGAACGGCGAGTTTTTCCGCCCACTCTCCGGCGATGGTGTTTCGCTTGTACGCGCCATCCTTTTCGCCAACTTGGATGGAGAACGGCACATTGCGAAGCCCGCGCGGTGAGGTTTCGTTGGGATGCCCCGCCATCATCGAGACCGCCGCCCAGCGGTCCGACATACGTGGCGCGAGTTGATACGCACCATCGCCGCCAGCCGAATAGCCGAGCAAGAAAACGCGGTCAGGGTTCACGCCTTCCAGAGCCACGCAGTTTTGTATGAGGCGGTCGAACAACGCATCCATGTGTGCTTCGTGCCAGAGATTCCAAGTATTCGTCGGCGCGCGTGGAGCGATATAGACGCCTTCCTTTGCCCGGTATGCCTTCGAAAGCGCGACCTGATTGCGCCATTGCGAATCGTTCAACTGCGCGGGAGCTCCACCACCGCCGTGCATCGAAATAAAGAGACTGCGCCCGCCATGTGGTGCGTCTTTTCGGTCGCCGAAATAGACCGTCTCGAACTTCATCTCGCGCCCAGCAGCATGGATGATCTTCTCGCGCATCTCGGCCTCGCGCGAGACACGGATATGCGCGAGATGGTCCTCCCACAAAAGGTCCGCCGCCCGTGCTGCGTCATCCTTCGTCAGCCCCACAGAAGCGAACTCACCCTGCGCACCGCGCCGCTCCAGCGGGACTTTCAGCCACGCGGAAAGATCAGCGATTGCCCGCGAAGAATCATCCGGTGCCGCCATCGCCGATACGGCGGACAAAAGGAAGAGCGCCTTCACTCCGCGAGTTCCGAGACAATGTCCCGAACAACTTTCACCGGCGACTGCTGTGCATCCACATCGCGCACAACACTCGGTCCGTAAAAATCCAGCAACGGCTTACTTTCCTCATCATACGTCAGAAGTCGGCGACGAATCGTCTCCTCGTTCGCATCGTCAAAGCGGTTCTCCTTCAGCGCCCGTTTGCGGATGCGGACAACGAGCTGCTCGCGGTCCGGGCACGAGAGGTGGAAGACTTTCCGCACATCGATCATGTCGCTCATGATTTGCGCCTGCACGACATTGCGCGGCACGCCGTCGAGCACCAGTGCATCAATGTCGGGCTTAAACGTGTGCAACCCTACGAGGTGGCTGATGTGCGCGCGGAGCAGCTCCATCGTCACAGCATCCGGCACCAACTGCCCTCGCGAAGAATACTCGATGAACTTCTGCCCAATCGCCGTGCGAGTATCGAGCGCGCGGAAAACGTCGCCCATCGCGAGGTGGAAGAAGCGCGGGATCGCGCCGATGATTTTGCCCTGAGTGCCTTTGCCACTCCCCGGTGCGCCTAGTAAGAGATACGTGCGGTATTTCATGGAAAAAGCGCAGCATCCTCACCGGATTTCGTCCTTGGGCAAGGCCGAAAGCTTACTCTTCGCTCATCTATTTCCCTCGCGGCCCTATTTCTCGGTCTAGGATTTTGCGCAGCCTTTCCTTGGATGATTCCTCGCGGACGAGCTTCCAGCCTGAGAGTCCTTGAAATTCGAAGATGCTCTTAGCGTCCATATTGTCCAATACCACGAATGTAATCGGCGACCGCCACCCCTTGCTTACGAACTCAAAGCCCTCCGACTTGGATTTCTCGTTTGCAGACTCGATTTGCTTCTGGATGTTTGCGGCGGTGAAATTCAGGTCCAGTTGCTTCTCAATTCTCATCACCCCCGCGAGAACCTCGGCCTGAAGCCGATTAGCAGGGACGCTCGCCCCATAACGCTGGCGTAGGGACTCGGCAATGAGGGGACGGAGACTTTCCTTTAACGAATCCCGATAGGCGATGACGTCCGTCAATGCGCTGACAGTCTTTCCATCGTGCGAGCGAACAGCCTTCGCGTATCGGTCCGTCGTATCATAGGCCGAGTAGATGAAGCTGCCGATGCACACGATCAGCATGAGAACGAAGATTTTCTTCATTGGTATCTTCGCCGCGTGCGATCGCCAAAGCCTACTTGACGAGGTTCTCCATCACCTCATCGGCATCAGCTCCAAGTTCCCTCGCCTTGTCGTAAAGTTTCTTAGCTTCAGCCTTGTTCGGCGGTGTCTTGGTGGCCATCACGACAGCGAGATTGAACCACGCATTGGCGTATTTCGGTTCAAGTTGGATGGATGTCTCCAACTCCTTTTCCGCCGCCTCCATCCAGCCTTTCTGGGCGGCCGTGATGCCGAGGTAATTGTGAGCGGTGGCATTGCGACTGTTTATCGCGAGAGACTTCGTGAGCGCCTCCACAGCTTCGTCAAATTTCCCCTCGCTGTAGTAAACGATTCCGAGCGTACACCAGCAGAAGGAATCCTCCGGAGCGATGGCGAGCGCTTTACGAAAGCTGTCCTCGGCTTGCTTGAGCTTGCCAGCGCGAAACTGGACAACTCCGCGATTGGAGAGCAGATAGAGATTGTTGGGCACAAGGCCGAGCGCCTTGTCGTAAAGCCGCTCGGCGTCCGCATATTTCTCTTGGTCAAAGGCGGTCTTAGCCTGCTCCGCGAGCGGCTTCACGTCGTCGGGCAGATTCGCGATCGTCGCAGTTTGAACGCCCGTGCTATTTGCCCCCTTAGGGTTCTCGGGCTTGATGGGCTCGGTGCTCATTTCTGCCGGGTCCTTTTTCGGGAGATCGTCGATTTTCTTCGGAGGGTTGGTCAGCTTCGCCACTTCCGTGGGCTTGGGTTCAGGCTTAACTTCCGGCTTCACCGGAGGGTTCACGGGCGGTTTTTCAGTAGGCGCGGGCGTAGCTTCTGTTGGGGGTTTCTCGGCCGGACTAGGCGCAGCTTCCGTCGGCGGCTTGTCCGCTGGCACATTAGCCGCCGGGGTTGGCGGCGCGCTGTTTGGCAGGACGGCAACAAGTATATTAGGGTCTTGAACGGTAAGCTCCGGCTTTTTGAAGAGCTTGCGTTCCTCGGGCCGGAGATTGACGACGGGTTGCGTGAGAAATCCGATCTGTTTCAGCAGCACGTCGGATTGGATGTGGAGCTTGTCCACCTCCTTCTGGATCATCTTTTTGCGTTGGGCGCGGTTGGCGTCTTCTTGCAGAACGCGCATGACGATTCCTTGGAGCAAGCGGTTCTCTTCCGTCATCCGCTTTTGCTCGTCGGCGCTCGCGGTCTTGTCGGCTTTGAATTGTTGGATTTGCTTGGAGTAGTCTCCGACTTTCTTTTGAAGTTCGGTGACTTCCAACGTGAGGCTGGAGTTCTTTTCGGACGAGGAAACAAGGGCCTTCTGCGAGTCTGCGACTTGTTTCTGGAGGTTTGCGATTGCCTGCTCCTTGTCCACGGAGTCGGCTTTGAAGGTCAGGATTTGCTTCTCCGCATCGCCCAGCTTTTTGAGCAGCGCGGTGTTGTCGGCGATAACCTTTTCCGTCTGCTTATTCAGTTCTTTGAGCTTGGTGATCTCGGTGCGTGCGTCATCGCGTTCTTTGCTGACAGCAGCGACTTTGCCGACGAGTTCTTCATTCTTCTTTTTCTCCTCGGCGATCACTCCTTCGAGGGTCTTGATTTTGCCGGGCAGGGCTTCGGCCTCCTTGGCTTTTGAACTGAGAGCTTTTGCTCGGGCGGTGAGTTGCTCCTCGCGCTCGTTAGCGGCGGCGACTTCGGTCTGCATTGCTGCTACACGCTTGTTGGCCTCCGCGACTTGCACTTCCATTTCTTTGGCGTGGGTGCCGTTTTTGTCGCCCAATTTCTTAATTTCGAGCATCTGGGTCTGGTAAACTTCGGCGAGATCCTGCGCCTTTTTCTGCGCTACCTCGGCGGCCTTGCGTGCGGTCGCTGCGGCACTGAGGTCTTTCTCCAGTTGCTTGTTCCGTTCCCGCTCGGCGTTCAAATCCTCAGTCGCAGTTTGCAGGCTCGATTCGAGTTGGTTGATGCGGTTTCGAATCATGTCGATGCCGTCCCCGGCATTCCCAATGGGAGCCGCCGGAATCTTCGGGCCTTTCACCGTAGTCGGTCGCCCAATTGGCGTCACTGGCCCGATGGGCGGGAGCCCGATGGTGTCTGGATCGTCCTCGATGATCTCCAGTGGCTTCTCTGGTTTATTCGGAGATACATCGGTCGCGGCACCGCCCATCTGAGTCTGAATGCGATCGATGGATTCCATCGTCCGTTTCAGCCGAAACTCCACGATGCCGGGCTGCCAATCGGGCCAAGTCTGCTTCACTCGCGTCAGGATGTTTGCCGCCTTTTTCAGGTTCGTCAGCGCCGACTTCAGGTTGTCGGTCTTCTCGTCCTCATCGGCTTTTCTCACCAGCATGTATGCTTCAACAAAAGGCTCTTGCCCGCCTTTATCCTCCGCGCGGGCAGGGATAAGTGGCGCGGTGGCTAGACCGGCGAGCAGGCAAAGGATAACGAAATTACGGCGCATAATAGTGAACGTGTTTTTGAAGGAAGGGCGGCGAAACTAGTTGATTCGCCGCGGGCTGGCAATCAGTTCTCAGGCTTTTCCACGTGAAGTCATCGTTACCGCATCGCCCATTCATTCATTTCACCTCTTGGCTCAAGCCCGCCCAACGGACCGCCTTCGAGCTCGCCGGGACTACCGCGCACCGCATCGCCTCTGGCCCCGGCGGCTGGGTCGAGCGGCTCGGCGACGACGCGATGATCTCGCATAAAGATGACGCCTCCCTCGATGAACTCACGCTCGGTTTGGAAAATTGGGCGGCTGAATCCGGCTGGCAGCCTGCCCGTGTGTTCGCCCGCTTTCTCCCCCTCAAAAGCGACGAACGCATCTCGCCCATCCTCCGCTCTGGCGACGCCGCGCTGCCGCTCAAGACCGTCGTCACCGAAGCCAGCACGCGCTACGGCCTCGACTTCGCAGCGGGCTACAGCCACGGCCTTTTCCTCGACCAGCGGGCAAACCGCGCCCTCCTTCGCAGCTTCCAGCCGAAGCGAGTGCTCAACACTTTTGCCTACACATGCAGCTTCAGCGTCGTCGCCGCAATGTGCGGGGCAGAGACGGTGAGCGTGGACCTTTCCAAGAAATCCCTCGACCGAGGACGCGAGAACTTCGCGCTCAACGGCATCGCCGAAGCAGGCCACCAGTTCTACGCCGACGACGTGCTCGACATAATCCCACGCCTTGCCAAGCGAGGGGAAAAGTTCGACGCCATCATCCTCGACCCGCCCACATTTTCCCGTGGAAATAAAGGCCGCCGCTGGCAAGTGGAGCAGCACTTTGAAGAACTGATCAACGCCGCTATGGAGCTCGCCATGCCGAAGTGCGCCATCCTCCTCTCCACGAATTGCACCAAGCTCGACCCCGCCACGCTGGAGCGCAACGCGCGCTTCTGCGCGAAGCTCAACCGCCGCACCGCCGCCTACGTCCGCACCGGCTCGCTCCCCGATTTCCCGCCCACCCACGGCGCGAGCACGCTGTGGATGAACCTGCGGTAAAAATCCGGCGTGGCATTCCCCAGATTCCCCGCTAAATGCCGCGCAGTGAATCTTGCGGACGCATACTTCCAATCTCGCGCACAACTCGGCACCGCGCTCTTCGCGCTCAATACGCTCGCCCACGATCTCCAGGCATCGCCGGACACCGTCCGCACGCTCAACGAGCTGGGCACCAGCCTCCGCGAGCCGTTCCTCTTCGTCGTCGTCGGCGAGGTAAAAGCGGGCAAATCCTCGCTGCTGAACGCCATCTTTGGCCGCGAGTTCTGCCGCGTGGATGTGCTCCCCGCCACGGACAAAGTTTACCTCTTTAAGCACGGCGAAGAAGAGCGCGACGTGCCCATCTCGCCGCAACTCATCGAGTGCCACCGCACCGCGCCCATCCTGCGCGACTTCAACATCGTGGACACTCCCGGCACGAACACCATCGTCGCCGAGCACGAAGCCATCACACGCCAATTCCTCCCGCTCGCAGACCTCTGCATCGTCGTCTTTTCCACCGCAAATCCGTGGGGCGCATCCGCGTGGCAGTTCCTCCAGCACGTCCACCGCAAGTGGCTGAAAAAGGTCATCTTCGTCCTCCAGCAGACCGATCTCCGCTCGCCGGATGAAGTCGCCAAAATCGTCGAGCACATGCAGCAGACCATGCTGCAAAAAGTCGGCGAACGCTGCCCGCTTTTCCCTGTCTCCGCCCGGTGCGCCTTTGAGTCGAAGCACACCTCCGACGAGCCTCAGCGCGCTCAGCTTTGGGAAAAGAGCGGCTTTGGCGCGCTCGAAGACTTCATCAATAAGAGCGTCTCCGACGGCACCGCGCGCAACGACAAACTCCGCAGCGTCTGCCGCAGCGCGCAAGTCATCCTCGACGAACACGGCAGCCAAGTCCGAGGAGCCGCGCACACCCTCGACGCCGACTTGCGCAGGCTCGAAGAAATCCGGGGCAGCCTCCGCGAGCGCGAGGAACAGAGCCTCCGCCAGACCGGAGGACTGCTCTGGACCATCGCGCAAAACTACGAGCGCGCCCAGCTACGCGGCGAAGAACTCCTTCGCCAAAAGCTCACCCTCGGCAAAACCCTCAAGCTCATCTTTGGCGGCTCGGGCTGGGAGAAATCCTTCCAAGCCGAACTCGAATCCAAGCAACGCGAGAGCGCCACGAAGTCCGTCGCCGACGCGCTGGAGCTGATCGAGGCGGACCTCAAGAGCGTGTGGAAACAAGTCCACGACCTCATGCAGCGCCACTTCGCAGACCAGAACGGCCTGCCTGCGCTTCCCGACTTCGCCAAGCAACGCCAAGAGCTGCTCAACAAAATCGAGCTCTCCCTCATCGAGCGCGGCGACGGCGCAGCGTTCGAGAGCCAAATGGCCGCGCTCTTTTCCGAGACGACAAACTGGCTCCGCGTCCCCGTCGGCGTCGCCGCTGCGGGCGGCATCGGCGCAGTCATCGCCGCATCGCTGATGAAGGCCGCCATCCTCGACATCACGATGGCCGTCGCCGGGCTCGGAGCCACCGTCGGCACGCTCGTGGCCGTGGTGAAGCGCAACAAAATCCTCAACCAATACTCCCGCCAAATGGCCGAGCGCCGCGAGACGATGGTGCGCTCCATAGACGAACACCTGCGCCACGCACTGCGGCGTTTCTATTTAGAACTCGAGCAGACCTTCCAGCCGCTAGAGGCATTCTGCACCGCGCAAAAGAAAGTCCTCGATCCGCTCATCGCCCGCGTCCGTAAGCTCGAAGACACCCTCGGCCAATGCGCCGCCGGGCTCGGTGCGCTGTAGCCTCATGGCTGCTTCATAAACTCGGCCTGCTTCTTAAAATAATCCAGCCACCCGCCAATGAGCGCAGCGGCCATTTTCTTGTCCGTCGCGGCGGCGTACTCGGAACTCGTCCGGCCCCAATAAAAGCTCACGTAGCCCTCGGTGCGCGATTTCGAGCGTTTCAGGAATACGTCCATTTCCTCCACCGTACACGAGAGCGGGAATGTCTCCTCGATCACCAACGGCTTGCCGATTTTATACACCTCAAGGGCAGCGAGCGCCTTCTCCACTTCGCCCTTGTTGGGGTAAAGATGGATGCTGACGAAATCGAGCGCGCCGCTGACTTCCGGCGAGTAAAAGATCGGCTTTGCGTTCGCCCAGACCATCGCCCACGGGATGACGCCGACGGTGATCATGTGCCCGCGATCTTCGGCGCGGATGGCGGCGGTGAGCTTGTCCACCCATGCTTTCGCAATCTCGATCTGCGTGCGCTTGCCGGGTTCCAGCGTAAGGCGCTGCACGAAGCTGTATCCGCCCAACTCACCGGAGAGCCAGCCGTCGTCTTTGCTGCCGCCGATGATCGGCTCGTTCATCAGGTCGTAGCAAAACACCGCGTTCGACTCACGGCACGTCTTCGCCACTGCGGACCAAAACCGCGCCTGCACGGCCCAGCGCGCTGTTTCATCCATCGCGTCATACCACGCCGGAGTATCTGCCTTGTGGTAGCACCCGAGTCCGGTGATGTCCAAATACAGCCCCGTCTCCTCCGCAAGCGCCAGCAGCCGACGCAACTGACCAAGCGCCTTCTCGTTCGGCACGTCGGCAGTGCTCATGAATTTCCCGAGCTGCAAATGGACGCGCACCACGTTCGCACCCAGCTCCTTCATCTCCTGGAAATCGCTGCGCACCGTCTCCCACTCGGCATCCCAGTAATCCTCCAGCAGCCGTCCGTTTTCGCCGTGGCTATCGTGGTCGTAGTTCACGCCCCACACACGCAACGGCTTGCCAGACTCCGCCAGCACGAACGATTTACCATTCGGGCTGATGCGCACGGCCTCTAGCCCAGCGGCATGTGCGGTCGCCGCGAAGAGCAGCGCGATTACGGAGCGGTGGAGTTCGGCAGATATTTTCATGGAGCGAACTGCGGAGCGTATCCGCAGATTGCACGATTACAGCCGATTCAAAACCGATGGCAATCCCTGCTATCCCCGGTCAAGCGCAGCGAGGAGCGATCGATCGATGCGCCCAGTCACAGCGAGTCCCCTGTCATCCTGAAAATGCTCGATAGCCCGGCGCGTGCGGGAGCCCATGTCGCCATCAATCGGACCGGGATCGTAGCCGCGGCGCGCGAGTAAAACCTGCACATCGCGGACTTCCGAACGGTTCCCGTAGGAGCGGGATTCGGTGTAGGCGTAGTTCGGGCGGATTATGACCCAACTGCCGTCATACCAGTGGTAACTGTGATTATTCCACGAGTAGTTGCGACCTCTATCCCAACCCCGGTAGGCCGAAGAAGGGGCGCGGTAGTATTGGTAGCGCGACCATCCCCGGTCGTCGTTGTGATTGGAGTCCCGATAATCATGACGTGCGCGGTCCGAGTAGCTATCGCTCGGCGTCCACTGCCGATCTCGCTGCTCGATCACGGTGGGTCGCTGCAGGATACTGCGGGCTTGCGACACCGAGGTGCGCTTACGCTCCGAGGACTCGACTGCGGAGCGCAGCGCTACTTCTTTCTTCAAGGTCTTAGCGCCCTTCTCGTCCTTCTTCTTCTTCTCGTCGTCGTCCTTGGATTTTGCCAGCAGCGCCGGGCTCATGAGGGCACTGAGCGCGAGCGCCAGGCCGAAAGTGAATAGTTTTTTCATGGCGTAAAACTACATCGCGGCTCACGACGACGGTGGCTGTATCAGCCGCTCGAACTGTCCCAAACACTCAAAACAAAAACGTATGGAAGGCGACGCCGTTTACACGTTGAACCGGAACTCCACCACGTCCCCGTCCCTCATTACGTATTCCTTGCCCTCGATCCGGAGCTTACCGGTCTCCCTCCCTTTGCCCATCGAGCCCAGCGCCACGAGGTCATCATAATGAATCACCTCCGCCGCGATAAACCCGCGCTCGAAATCCGTATGAATCACCCCCGCCGCTGCGGGCGCTTTATCCCCTGCCCTGATCGTCCACGCCCGCGTCTCCTGCTCGCCCGTCGTCAGGTACGTCTGCAAGCCGAGCAGATGATACACGCCACGGATCAGCTCGTTCACGCCGCTGCTCGTCACGCCCAGCCCGGCCAAATACTCCATCGCCTCCACCTCGCTCAGGTCCACCAACTCGCTCTCGATCTGCGCGCTGATCACCACCGTCTCCGTTCCGAAATGCGCCGACGCATACGCCCGCACCGCATCCACAAACGGCTTCGCCACACAATCCTGCCCCGCCGCCAGCGCCGCCAAATCCGCCTCCGACACATTGCAGGCAAAAATCGTCTGCTTCCCAGAAAGGAGAAAGAACTCCTTCAAGAGCTTCTTCTCATCGTCCGAAAGCTCCAGCGTGCTCGCGGGCTTTCCGGCGTCCAAATGCGGCAGCAACTTCTCGCACAGCGCAATCTCCGCCTTCGCCAGTTTGTCCCCCGAGCGCGCGCCCTTCGTGTTGCGCTCCTTCCGCTTCTCGCACGCCGCCAAGTCCGACAAAATCAGCTCCGTATTGATCACCTCGATGTCCCGCACCGGGTCCACCGTCCCCGACACATGATGGATGTCCGAATCCTCAAAACACCGAACCACCTGCACCAGCGCGTTCACCTCGCGGATGTGGCTCAGGAACTTATTGCCCAGCCCCTCGCCCGAACTTGCGCCCTTCACCAGCCCCGCGATGTCCACAAACTCAATCGCCGCCGGCACCAGTTTCTTACTCCCGCTGAGTTTGCTCAGCACGGCGAGGCGCGCATCCGGCACCACCACCATCCCCACATTTGGGTCGATGGTGCAGAACGGATAATTCGCCGCCTGCGCTTTGCGAGTGCGGGTCACCGCGTTAAAGAGAGTCGATTTCCCGACGTTTGGAAGTCCTACGATACCTGCTGCGAGCATGATTTTTTGATTGGTGAAAGTGAATGGTTGGCCTGCGAGGGCGCGCAATTCAGCGGAGAGCGGCGATGGGGGCAATGACGAATGTCAAATCCCCTACTTCCGCCACAACCACCGCAGCACCTCCGGGAAGATACTCCCGCCGTGCTTCGAGTTATGCCCATAGCCCTCCGCGAACTCGAAGCGCACGTCGTACTTCATATACCGCAGCGCCGCATCCATCTGCTTATTCGCCAGCGGCCAGTTCCCGAACGGATTATCCAAGTCCCCGCTCGCATCCTCCAAGAATACCCGCAGCGGCTTGCGCTCCGTCTTCCGGATCAGCGACGGATACGCATCTCCGCCCCGCAGATTCACAAAACTCCCAATCGTCGAGAGCACCTTCCGAAACGCATCCGGCCTCTCCCACGCCACGGTGAACGAACAAATCCCCCCGCTGCTCGCCCCGCAAATCGCCCGCAGGTCCGGGTTCTTCGTCACCGGCCACTTCTTCTCCACCTCCGGCAAAATCTCCTCCAAAAGAAACCGCGCATACGCATCGCCCAGCCCATCGTACTCCAGCGAGCGATTGTTCGAGTTCCACTTCACCTTCGACAAATCCTCCCCCTCCTTCGGCTTGTGCCCAGGGTTCAGAAAGATCGCCACGCACGGCGGCATGTCGCCCCGAGCGATCAGATTATCAAACACCGTCGGCACCCGCCAACTCCCCTTCGGCCCGACGTAGTCATGCCCATCCTGAAACACCATCACCGCCGCCGAGCCATCCGCCTTGTACTGCGCGGGCACATACACCCACCAATCCCGCGTCGTCCCCTCGAAAATCTTCGACTTCCACGGCTCCATCTTCGTCAGCACGCCACGCGGCACGTTCGGCTGTTCGCGGTGGTCGGGTGATTCGACAAATTCATCGGCGGCAAAAGCAGCGACGGTAAATGCGAGGATGGTAAGTGGAATGCGCATAGACGCGACTACATGCAGCGGCAGCGCGCAAAGCGCAAGGCGGTTGCCCGGCCAATTTCCCGGTTTGCCCTGCGCTGCGAGCGTGCTAGCCTGTCTCCATGTCACTTGCTGAATTGAAATCTGAACTGCGCCGCCTCACTCCGGTCGAGCTTGCTGAAATCGAACGTTTGGCGGCTGAAATCCGCGAGGAACAGGTGGAGAAACGCGCACGAGTCACACCCGAAGAAGCGGTGGATTATCTATTTCAGAACTACGGCGATCTTCTCCGCCGTCTCGCTCAGTAGTCGCGATGATTGCGATTGCCCGGCACGAGCTGGACAAGGCCGGGCTGGCAGCACTCTTGCGGCGGCTCTTTGGCGCCTGACGGGGCCGCGAGCGGGTCCGATTGCCACAGACGGGCTCGCTCGATTTTGTGTGTGTCTTATTGCGGCGACGCGCGCTGTGCGGCATACGCTCAGCCCTCATGTCCCAGTTCGACGCACAGACACTCATCTTTCTCCGCGCGCTTCGCGATCAATTCCCCACGGCGGAGGCTGCGCTCGCGGCCATCGCCGGGCTGCGCGCCACGCTCACTTTGCCAAAGGGCACCATCCATGTCGTCAGCGACGTGCATGGCGAATACGTGAAGCTCAAGCACATCATCAACAACGCCTCGGGCAGCCTTCGTCCGCTGGTGGACCAGACGTTCGGCGAGAGCCTGGGCGATGCGGAGAAGCTGGAGCTGCTCAACCTCATCTACTACCCGCGCGAGACGTTCATGCAGCAGAGCTTCGCGGATGCGGCGGCGCGGCGAGTCTTCGTGCGGCGGGTGTGCGGGCTGGAGTTTGAAATCCTGCGCGTGCTCTCGCGGCGGTACGACATGGCGACGATGGAGGCCGTCTTCCCGGCCAGCTTTCGTGCGGCGTTCCGCGAGTTGCTCTACGGCGTGTATCTCCAGCGCAGCACCGCGTATTTCGATGCGCTGCTGGAGCCGATCCTGGAGCACGGGCGGGAGCTGGATTTCCTGCGGCTCACGGCGCGCGTCATTCGCAATCTGCTCATCTCGGAGCTCATCGTCGCTGGCGATTTCGGCGACCGCGGTCCGCGCATCGACCGCGTCATTGACGTCGTCATGCACCAGCCGAACGTGGCGATCACCTGGGGCAACCACGATGCCTCGTGGCTCGGCGCGTGCCTCGGGAGCGATGCGTGCATCGCCACGGTGCTGCGCTTTTCCCTGCGCTACCGACGTCTCTCGCAGCTTGAGGAAGGCTACGGCATCCCGCTCGCGCCGCTGGAGAAACTGGCGCGCGATGTGTATGGCGACGACCCGGCGACACAGTTTGCCTGCAAGGGCGTGGGGCTGCGCGAGCCGCTGCAAATGGCGCGGATGCAAAAGGCCATCGCCATCATCCAGTTCAAGCTCGAAGGCCAGCTCATCGCCCGCAATCCACAGTTCCGCCTCGCCCACCGCGACCTTCTCCCGCTCATCGATCCGAAGGCCGGGACTATCACGCTCGAAGGAAAGACGCACCCGCTGCTTGATACGCACCTACCCACGATGGACTGGACAAACCCGAACGCCCTCAGCCCCGACGAGCAGGCGTGCATCGAGCGGCTGCGGCGCTCCTTTTTGCAAAGTCCCGTGCTCTGGCAGCAGATGCGTTTCCTCGCGCAAAAAGGGTCGATGTGGCTGCGGCGCGACGAAAATCTCATCTTCCACGCCTGCATCCCCGTGGATGCAAAGGGCGAGTTCCTCCCGATGGAAATCAACGGGCGCGAACTGCGGGGCCGCGCGCTTTTCGACGAGCTGAACCTCGTCGTCCAACGCGCCGTCCGCACGAACGACCCGCAGTGCCTCGACCTGCTCTGGTATTTGTGGGGCAGCCCGCTTTCGCCGCTCTTCGGCAAGGACAAGATGACCACCCTCGAAGGCTACTTCATCGCCGACAAACACACGCACCACGAGACGAAGAACCCGTATTTCGAGCTGATCCACGAGCCGTGGTTCTGCCAGAAAGTGCTCGCCGAATTCGGCTGCGACCCCGAGCGAGGGCTCATCGTGAACGGCCACGTCCCGGTGAAGATCGCGCAGGGCGAATCCCCGCTCAAACGCAGCGGCCAAGCCGTGACCATCGACGGCGCGTTCTCCGAAGCCTACGGCGACAAAGGCTACACGCTCGTCCTCGACGCCGAGCGCACCTCGCTCGCGCTGCACCACCACTTCGAGAGCGTCTCCGACGCCATCCACGACGGCGCAGACATCATCCCCACCATCGAGCACATCCGCACCTACCCGCACCCCCGCACCGTCGCCGACACCGAATGCGGCGAGCGCCTGCGCAACGAAATCGCCGCGCTGGAGAAACTGATCGCCGCCTACGAGTGCAACGCGATCCACGAGTTCAGCTAAAGGCGGCGCGTGTTCACCACCCGCTGCTCACTGATTCTCTTCCTCGCGAATCTTCGCCAGCGCCGTTCGAGTGGAGCGGGAGTAGATGAGGCTGCCGAGGATGACGAGCGGGAGGGCGATGAGCTTTCCGCGGTCGGGAATCGCGACGACGGCGAAGATGGCGAGCCCCGTGCCGATGAGCGCGGCCATCGAGGAGCGGTAGAGCAAGTTGCGCTCGGCGGCGCTGCGGGCGGTGCGGATGCGCCACCAGTTCGCGATGGCCCACCACAGCAGAAAAGGCAGCGCCATAATGAAGAGAGTCTTGCCCATTTATCCGAGCTGCTCCAGCCACGCGGCATCCGGCGCGGCGTAGGGGCGGAAGGTTTCCAAGGTGCCCGCTTGCTCGTTGTGGAGCAGGGCGCGGTGGAGGCCGAGGTTGCTGGCTTTCGGCGAATCAATGAGGCTGGCGGAGTCGTTGGCGCTCATTTGGAAGACGATGCGCATTTCGATTTCGCTGAGCGTTTTGCGGTTCAGGAAGCGGTTCACGTTGTTGAAGGTATCCACGAACGCGATGAGGTGGATGCCTTGCGCGGGGCCTTCGTTGATGATGGCGGTGAGCTGCTTGGCGGGGTTCTCCGAGTCGTCGCTGGAGAAGCTGAAGTCGTCTTCGCCGCGCAGCTTCTTAAATTTCTGCAAGCCGTGGACGAGCAGGAAAATGCGCGGCGCATCGGCGGGGGCGTCGCCCGCAAGTCGGGCTTTTAGCTCGGCGGAAATCGCGTTCATTTTCTCCGCGAGATCGTGCGGCTCGGCGAGAGTGATGCCGGGGATTTGGGCGAAGAACTTCGACTCCAGACTGTCAGCGGGCGAGGCGTGGAGCAGGATGATTTTCGCGCCGTCCGCAGGAAACTGCGCGGCGAGTGCGATGGCTGCGAGGCCGAGGAGCGTCGTGGCGGTTTCTTCGCGCTGGCCGACGATGAGCAGGTGGTTGCCGCTCTGTTTTTGGAAGGTGGCTTCGGTCGGCCCCTTGATGGAGTTCGGTGCTCCGAGCCAGATGCGCGGGGCGGTCGGCGGCTGCGTGGGCTTGGCGGCGAGCACGCGGGCCAGTTCGTAGTTTTCGCAGATGCTGGCGGGCGCATTGCCCTCGAAGACGATGGGGCCGTCGTAGTCCTTCGGGGCGAGCGCGGTGACTTTGTCGAGCCACTGGTCGCGCTCGTCGTCGGGGAGCCAGACGACTTGGAAGGGGCTGTTCCCTTCGATGGCTCCGGCGGCGTCGTTGTAGATGCCTTCGCCGGGCCGCGAGAGGAGGCGCGGCGCGGGGTTCGTGTCGTCCATGATGAGGTAGGCGTCGGCCTCGTTGCACTGGAGCGCGACGCGGATGACCATCTGCCCCATCGTCGCGCGAGCCAGCGTGAATGCGCCTCCGAGCGTCTGCGAGCCGAGGATGACGTGGATGCCAAACGCACGGCCTTGCCGCACGATGCGGTCGAAAAGCAGCGCGGCTTGCTGGGCGACTTCGTCGTCTTCCGTGAAGAACTCTTGGAACTCATCAATGAGCAGCAGCGAGCGCGGGACGGGCGCGGTGCCGCCTGCGCGCTTGTAGCCTGCGATGTCTTGGCAGCCGAGCGCGCGGAACATGTCGCCGCGCCGCTTCAGCTCTTCATCCACGCGCATGAGCACGCTCAGCGCAAACTCGCGATCGCTCTCGATGGCGACGACGCGGGCGTGCGGGAGTCGCTTGGAGGCGTAGCACTTAAACTCGACGCCCTTTTTGAAATCTATGAGGTAAAACTCCACCTGCTCCGGGCTGCACGTCAGCGCCAAGTTCGTGATGATGACGTGGAAGAGCGTGGATTTCCCCGAGCCCGTCTTGCCTGCGAAAAGCGCGTGCTGCCGCGTGCCTTTGCCGATGGCGAGATACTGCAATTTCGTCGCGCCGGTGCGGCCAATGGCGACGCGCAGCTCGCTCGTCGTGTCGAACGTCCAGCGGTCTTCGGCGGGCGGGGTGATTTGGGAGAAGGGCACCTCGACACGGTTGGAGTCCACGCTGGCCTTGCCGATTTTATGGACGAGTTGCGCGGAGAGTTCGGGGTCCGGCGGCACGTCGAGCGCCAGCGTCGCGCCCGCTGCGGGCTGGCCGTCCATCGCGAAGCCCGCTTGCCCGCCACGGATGACGATGCTGCTTTTGCGCAAGTCGTCGGGCACGAGACCGTCGGGGTTTGCATGGCGCTGGTCCCAGTGGATGAGCGTGAAGACACCGCACCGTGGCCCGCTGGCGGCGATGCTCTGGAGGCGCTTCATGGCGGATTCGCTGAACCCGGCGGGGAAATCGGCGACGACGACGAACTGGTATTTTTCCGCCACGACGCCCGCGTGTGCGTTGTATTCGCTGATCGTTTTAAACTCATCGCGCAGATACATCTGGATGACTTTCTCGATGTGCTCGCTCAGCTCCGTGAGCCGTTCCTCGATGTGCTCGGGCTGCGTCCAGATGCGGCGGTTGATGACCGACTCTTCGTGGTCGGCGATGTGCATGAGCCCCGCGAAGTTTTGTCCGAGGCCGACGGGGTCAATGATCGTGCAGGCGACTTTGCCCGGCGGGAGCGTGGCGAGCAGGCGGAGGATGATGTTGTTCAGCCCGCCGATGAGCGCGCTGCCGCTGCTTTCTTTGGACTCGAAAAGGATGGAGCCCTGCTCGGGGAACGTGAGGCAGAGCGGCAGCGGGATGTGCGGCGCTCCCGGCAGCACGAGCTGCGTGGGCAGCGCGCCTGCGAGTGTTTTGAGGTTCACCTCGAAGCGACCGAAGCGCGCGACGGGAGTGAAGTCGTGCGCGGGGCTCCAGCCGTCCACATACTGCGGAGTCCACGCGGGAAACTGAGCGGCGGTCGCTGCGCCGATGAGATCGACCTCGGCGAAGAGCGGCGTGATGGCTTGCTCCCAAGCGGCGACGAGCGCGTCCCACTGCGTCTTGTCCTGCGCAGTCATCGCGGCGTTTTCGGTCGCTTGCGTCGCGGCGAGAGTCGCGCGGCGGGCGGCAGAGCCCCCGTTGATTTCCGCGAGCGCGGCATCGCGCACGGCCTCGATGGCGGCGAAGCGCGGCTGCATGAGCTGCTTGTTTTTCGCCAGCGCACGCGGGAGTTGCGGTTCGAGTTTCGCGGCTCCCTTTTCCTCAAAGTCTGTCTGCACATTGCCCGCCGTGCCCCACAGCATCTCAATGGCGTTCTTCGTTTTCTCAAAAACACTCTCGGCCTGCTTGCGTGCATCCGCGTGGTGCTCGGTCGCGGCAGCGGCGGTTGCGTCGTGCGTCTGCGCGGCGGCGAAGAGCGCGGCGGCGACGGCTTCGGCGCATTCGGCGGACTTGTTTTTTCCCATCGTATGCAGCGCGACGAGCACGCCGATGATGCCCACAAGCACGCCACCGATCGCCGCTTTACCTAGGAAGAATGCAGCCCCTGCGCCGAATGCTAGAAATGGAACGAGCAGCGCCAGCGGCATCGCGGCGAAGAACTTCGGGATTGGGAACGTGCGGAACTCGCGGATGGCGTCGTTCGCTTTCACGAGGTGTTGCTCTAGCTGGATGAGCAGCACGGGATGGCTCTTTTTCTCCGCAGGCGGCGCGTCTGTTTTCGGAACGAGCAACCGCCCGAATGCACTATAGCCCGCGAAGCACTGCACCGCAGCGCGGCGCAATCCAGCCAGCAGTCCGCGCTGTTCTTCCAGCCGCCCGGCAAACTCCGCGAACTCAGAATCCGCCGCGTGTAAATCGCCCGCCAGCTTGCGCTCGGAGTTCATTTTCTCCAGTTGCAGCTTCCCCACGAGCCCGCCGCGAGCGGCTTGGGCACGGCGCGGGAGCGACTTTAGCAGCGAGGCGTGCGAGCGCTCGATCCACGCGCGCCGACGATCATACGCCACCCGCACAGCACCCGCGTGCTCGGAGAACGTCGCCTCCACTTCCGCGATGCGCGTGGCGATGGACGACTCCAGCGCCGCGGTCGCCTCGTGGTGCTTGCGGTTGAGCTGATAGCCGCGGTTGCGCGTCTCGCGGAGGATGACTTCCTCCTGCTTCGCAAAGTCGCCCACGGTTCGTTTGAGGGCCGCGATGAGTTCGAGTGTGTGCGTTACGCGGAGGTCTATGGGATTATTCACAAGCGGTTCGGATTTTCTTCAGGATTTTATCGATGTCTCCCATCGCGGTGATGGCCTTGGCAATATCAACGGGCAGCGACTCGATGTATTTTTCGCCGAACTCCGCCGCCTTCGCATCGCGCCAATGGTCTCGGGTCTGATCCCATGCGGCGAGCAGTTCTTTATATGCCTCGTTTAGATTGGATGCGCTGCCAGCGACGTTCATGGCTTTGGTGGCGTGGCGGGCATTTGCACGTCGGTGTAGGCGTCGAGAGCCTTGATGGACCCGGTGACTTGCCAGATGCCCTTCGGCATATCTACGTCGAGAAACTCGCGCAGGCTCATGAGCCCTTTCGACATCGGCTCCACCATGCCCTCGTAGTTGCGGTCCCAATACTTCACGGCCCGCAGCTTTTCCTCCGCCTCGGCGACGAGGGCGCGCATCTTGGCGACGATCATTTTCTCCCGAGCGATGGAGTCTTTGAACTCCGAGAGCTTCGCGTTAAAAAGTTCGGCTTCCGCTTGGTCGAGCTTCCTTGTTCGCACGCGGATTTGCGCCTCCCAATAGTCGCGCTTCTCCTGCTCCAGCCAGCGTTTCGTGCGGCGAACTTCGTCAATCACCTCATCCACAGAACGCTTCGCCCGCGCCTGAAAGACGATGAGCGCCGAGCGCAGATTTTCGAGCGCGTCGGTATCTGTGATGCGTGCCTGCTGGTCCATCGATCAGCGTTGGTCGAGGTATTCTTCGATGCGCTGGGCCTTGCGGAGGAGGAAAGGCGTGTGCTTCTCCGAGACTTCCATGAACTTCCGCAGCACCTTCATCGTCGTCACGAATTCCTCCGCAAACTTCAACTGCTCTTGGTCCTGCCAAGTGCTCGTCAGCGCGACGAACCGTGCGTGGAGCGACGACGCCTTCGTCTGTGTGTCTTCGGTGAATCGTTTCAGCTCCGTCGCAAAGCGGCGGACTTCGTCCGGGTCCATGATTGCCTGTGCCATAAGTGTTCTCGGTAGTTTAGATGTTCTCTTCCAGAGCCAGAATCACACGCCTACAGACCCGCCCGTGCCCTACGGGTTTTCGCGTTCAAAGGTCGGGTCCCAGCGCTCCTTGCCGTTCTCGGAGCTTTCGTCCGAGAAGTCCTTGCAGGACATCGGAGCGGTGTGGGCATCCGCAAACAGGACATTGAGCGTGTCACGCTCCTGATGCGTCCCGAAGCCCTCCGAACCGCCGCCTGCCTTGACTTTGCAGTTCTGGTTTGAAAATGCGTCTGCCTCCCATCGGATCGTCTTGCCCGGGGTCTTCTGCACGGCAGGAGCTGCGAAAATGAGCTTCGATGTCGGAGGTTTCCACTTCGATTTCAAGGTGTCGAACAGCTTCTCATTGATGCCATAGCTGACTGGGACATTGCCGGTTTCATCCTTTGGGCGGACATCCGTCACTTTATCAAAAGGCGAGCGATACACCTTCCAGCCCTGCACATATTTGCGCTGCATGACTTTCGGCCAAGCATCGTCGCCAGTGCCTTGGATGGAGAACATGGAATCATCGCTGTCCATGAGGAACTGGGTGAACCCCTTTCCGAGCTGGTTGAGATTGTTCGCACACTCCGTAGCGCGAGCCCGCTCCATTGATTTCATAAGCACCGGCAGCGCGAACGCCGCAAGGATTGCGATGATGGAGATGACAACAAGGAGTTCGATAAGGGTAAACGCGTTGGTTCGTTTCATGGTCAGGCAAACTACGGGAGCCGACTCAAAAAGCACGAGCCTTTTTCTGAATTATCCGTGAGAAAATTGCAGCCCGATCAAAACTGCGACCTTTCAAGGATCGGCTGCGGGCACTCATTTAGCTTTATAGTTGCGATTCACAACCGCCGTGCTTACCACCGTCACGGAATTGTCTTACATGCTGAAATCCCTGACCACTATAACATCCTGCTTGATCGTCTCTGGATGCTCCGTCGTGAGCACCAGCGCTACGTGGGAGCGCGTCGTAAATGCGCCTCGCACAATCACGGGCACCGGCACCCGCTCTGCGGCGTACGCAGAAGGGCTGCACGCGGAGCTTCAGCGCGGCAACATCGCCCACAAGGTGGTGACTTATAACTACCCGTTTTACTCGAAGTTTGATGGCAAAGGCACCGCCCAGCGCACCTCGGTAATCTATTCAGATGCGGAGTCGCAGGACAACCCGTGGTGGTTGATGGACGAGCGACTGATGCGCCCCGTGTGGCTGCCAACGCTGCCTGTGGATCGGCAGGTTAGTTTCTTCCTCCGCCGCCCCGTGACAGTCGTGACCTTGCGCGAGTATGCGGGAGGAAGCGGGAAAGCCGTCGCACCGATAGAGGAAGCCTCGAAAAAGGCGGCGATTACACACATCGAGACGGCACCGCCTTTGCAGGTGAGCCCAGTAACACCTCCCAAAAAACCGGCGATCCCGCGCATTGAACGGTCGGAGAAGGTGGAGCCGACTGGCCCGTGGCTCTTGGAGCGTTGGTTCCAGAAAATTCGGGTCTATCTCACCCCAAAGAAAGTGGAGACCACTCCGCCGATGCCCGCAGTCGGCGAAGGTCCTGCAAAACGCCCCCTCTTTCGCCCGGCGGGTGTTCCGTTGCGGCCTTTCTTTCGTAGCGACGTTGCCTCGGACTAAACGCGCGGCGACTACGGCACTGTATTATCAGTGGACGAAGGGCGAGACTTGGGTATTGTCCGCGCACTCTGCATGAAACGCACGCTATCCGCGTTGCTCGCCCTTGTGGCTGGAGCAACCTTCCTCACCTTCAACATCACACGCCAGCCAGCGACTCCACCGCTTGCTGCAACGCCGACGATTGGACTCGCCGCACCTGCACCGATCACGGTCAGCGCGATTCGGGATGAGACGCTTGATTTATCCAAGACGCGCGCCGATTTGCGCTGGCAGGAGCCGGTCGCGGAGCCTGCGCTAGAGGCATTTCGCGGTTGGACGCACCGCTACGTCGCCGCGCCCGAGGAGAAACGCTCGCCTTTGGAGGCGGAGGGCGTCGCGCTCGCCAAGACGCGACGGGAGACAATGATGACGCTGATGACCACTGCGCCGCAGGTCGCCGTGGATAGCGCGGTGCCCGTCACCGTTTGGCGGCAGATGCCCGTCTCCATCCGTGCGCAACTGGAGACGCGGGTCGATGCGAAAGGCGATGTGCTTCTGGAGGCCCGTACGCCGCTTCTAGGCTCCAAAGTCGAGGCAAAGGTGCTGACGATCGTCTTAGGCAACGAAAGTCACCGCGCCTATGGCGAGGAGCGGACAACGACGCGATTCGGCATTCCGGTTTCCGGCATCTCGCTCTCTCACTCAGAGACTCCGGGGACAAAAATCGTAGCCATCAGCAAAGAAGCGGGCCGCGTGCTAGAGCCCGTGGAAGTGGCTGCAGCAAAGGACGCCCTCGGTGCAGACCCGCTTTGCAATACCTCCGGGAAACCCTCCAGCGACGACGGTGACGAAGTCGCCCTGAGCATCGGCGGAAGCGCGAGCTTTTACTGCG
Source organism: Prosthecobacter debontii (assembly GCA_945905735.1). Classification (GTDB taxonomy): domain Bacteria; phylum Verrucomicrobiota; class Verrucomicrobiia; order Chthoniobacterales; family Chthoniobacteraceae; genus SXWH01. The sequence goes on from CAMDQC010000040.1 coordinate 35,511, forward strand.
GCCCCGCCCACGCACAGGCGGCGCTGAGCGATGCTTCAAAGGCTGCGCTGACTTTTGCCGGAGGCCGAGCCTACCAATCCACCGGCAACCGAAAGATCCTCATCTACCGCGTCGATTTCTCCGACTACCAAGGACAGCGCGTGAGCCAAGCCGCGATGGAAACCTTGATCGACGACCTGCAAACGATGTGGAACGAAATGTCGTATGGCTTGTTCACTTGGGTCGCGCCGGGCACATCCGGCTCGCAGGTCACACCCGTGCTGCGCCTGCCGCTCCCAGCGGATAGCTACACCGGGCTCGGCACGTTTCTCGATGCCTGCCGCATCGCAGCAAAGGCGCAAGGCTACGATTACACCGATTTCGACTTCGACATGGTCGTCACGGCAGGAAAGCCGACCGCATCATTCGGCGGTGTGGGCTATGTCGGCTTTCGCGGCTGCTGGCTGGCAAACTCGCAGTGGAACCTCGGCGTCGGCTCCCATGAACTCGGCCACAACGTCGGCCTTCTCCACGCAAACTACTGGGACACTCCAAGTTCCGACCCGATTGACTCCG
>CAMDQC010000041.1 GCA_945905735.1 Prosthecobacter debontii
TCGAGCGGCAGGCAGGTGTAATCCCACCATTCGGCGGAGATGCTGGATGGACGGAGCTTCATGGCGCGAGCCTTTCAAAACGTGCGCGTGCATGTCGAGCGTTGAAATATCCCGTGCGCCCGCCGATGCTGCGTGGCAGTGAGCAGTTCAAAAAACATCGCAATCATCGGCGGAGGTCCGGCGGGGCTTCGCGCGGCGGAGGTCGCCGCCAGCGCTGGGGCCTCCGTGACGCTCTATGATGCGAAGCGATCTGTCGGCAGGAAATTTCTCGTCGCAGGGAAGAGCGGGCTGAATCTCACAAACGACGCCGCGTTTGATGCGTTCGTTGCGCGCTACTCGGGAGGAAGCGTGGAGTTTTGGCGAGCGTGCCTCGCGGAGTTTGATGCGGCCGCGATGCGCGAATGGGCTGCCAGTCTAGGCGTAGAGACGTTCGTGGCGTCTGGCGGGAAAGTTTTCCCCGTGATGAAAAAAGCCGCGCCGCTCCTGCGCCGTTGGGTCGAGCGGCTACGCGGGCTGGGTGTGCGATTCGCCGTGAATCATCGCTGGACGGGCATCGACGCGGACTTGCGCGTTCACTTTGAAAACCAACCATCCGCCCAGCACGACGCCATCATCCTCGCACTCGGTGGTGCATCGTGGCCGGAAACCGGGTCCGATGGCGGATGGGTTCCTCACTTAGCGCGACACGGCATCCGGGTGCAGCCGCTCCGCTCCGCAAATTGCGGCTGGGAGGTCGCATGGACCGACGAAACTCGCGTGGCCGTCGAGGGCCAGCCGTTGCACAATCTCGACGTCCGCGCCGGTGATGCAACGACGCACGGCGAGCTGATGCTCACGCGCTACGGCATCGAAGGGACGTGCATTTATCAGCTCGGGCGAGCCCTCCGCTCGATGCTCGTGCCCGCGCTCACCATTGATTTCAAACCCACCTTCACTGTCGAAAAACTCGTCGCGAAAATGGAATCTGCGCGCCGCAACTTCCTCGCCGAGGCCCGCCTTCGCTGGAAACTCCCCGAGCCTGCCTGCGCGATTCTCGCGCAATTCCACGGGCCATTTTCCGACGCCGAAGCGCTCGCCCGGGCGGTGAAAGAATGCAGCATCCCGCTCACCCGACCGCGCGCCATCGCCGAGGCGATCTCTAGCGCAGGCGGCGTCTGTTGGAGCGAGCTGGACGATACGCTGATGCTGCGCAAACTCCCCGGCGTGTATTGCTGCGGCGAGATGCTCGACTGGGAAGCCCCGACTGGCGGCTACCTCCTCCAAGGCTGCTTCGCCACCGCCACACTGGCGGGGATTCGTGCAGTCGGCACCTGATCAAAGTTCGCCGTAAAAATAAGCGATTCCGAGAAAAAGTCGCAGGTGTTTTTGAAAAATAAATACTTTCGAGATTTTGTAAGCGTTTTCCAGGAACACGACCGGAGTTGCAACCCTTACAACTTGAATCCGAGGCTTCGTAAGTGTTCCCGAGGAACACCGCTCAACTTGCAAGTCTTGCAAGCCGAAGCCTGGATTTTGTAAGTTTTCCAGAGATTATTGTTGTTATTTTAGCAATTTTTAACTATTTAAGAGAAATGCCGATCCCATTACCGCCGCCGAATGCACGACCTGCGGGCTACACATACTTAGCTCAACAGTCTAATGAGCGATCACTCCCGAATCACATTGAATTTTACGTTTCCGATACTCACGTAAGGAAAGATCAGACTGTGGACGGATTTCAACGGCGCATTATTCCCATCACACAATGGCCGGGAGACGATACTTACGCACAGCTCAAGTTCGCATTGCGCTACGAGGGGCTAAATATCGGTGTCCTGCGCGCCGTCATCCCGAAACTCGACCCGCTCCAACTCACTGCCGACATCCGAAGTGAGCCGCACGGCGCGTATGCAAGACGCATCTGGTTCCTATACGAAAAACTGACTGGGCGTGAACTCGATTTACCGGACCTCGCCACAGGGAACTACCTCCCGCTTGCCGATCCCGAGATTTACTATACCGGACCCATCCGGCGAAGCCCTCGACACCGCATTCAGGCTAATTTGCTCGGCGATTTGTCGTTTTGTTTCATGATCCGGCGCACCGAAGAACTGACTGCTGCAGACGGGAAAAATTACGAACTCGCCTGTCGGGATCTCATGCAGGATTCTGAGCCCGAGATATTCCACCGCGCACTCGACTACCTTTACAAAAAGGAAACGCGGTCTTCTTTTGCTATCGAGCGCGAGACTCCCGACCAGAGGCGCGCAGACGCATTTGTCCGCTTACTGAAGGAATCAGACCATCAGGACTATTTTCAAAAGGCGTCCCTCGTGGGTCTGCAAAATTCCATCGTGGACCCACGTTTTAGCAATTCTGGATGGAGGAATAGCATCACACCGCCCGAGCAAAATTTTGTTTCTGGCCGCAACGCCCCAAATCTTGAAGGCATTCATTTTATTCCACCACGCCCGCAGGAAATTGAGTCGCTCATGAACGGTTGGCTCGAAGCCTCGCGAATCGCCCTAAACTCTGATGCACCCGCAGTTGTCGTTGCGGCAGCTATCGCGTGGGCCTTCGTATTTTTGCATCCATTTTCAGATGGGAATGGGCGCATCCATCGGTTCCTCATTCATCATGTGCTGGCGAGGCGCGGCTTTGCTCCGCGGGGGCTCATTTTTCCGGTTTCGGCTGCGATGCAGCACGATCCTCGGGCTTACGATGCCAGCCTAGAGGCATTCTCCCGCCCCCTCATGGAGCTGCTCGAATGGACTATGGACGATGACCGCAACCTCCAAGTCCAAGGGGATTCATCCGACTTCTACCGGGCTATTGATTACACGCCTATGGCGGCTGCGCTCTATCGTTTTGTCCAGCGCACGGTGGAGCATGACCTTCCTGACGAATTGGCCTATCTTCGCGGCTATGATACTGCACGAAAAGCCATGCGAGAGGTCGTTGATTTGCCCGATCCTGTGGCAGACCGCTTTATTCAATTTTGCAGACAGAACGACTGGAAACTCTCCAGTGCGAAACGCAATACCGGGGGGCTGGACCGATTAACCGACGAGCAAGTAGCAGGCATTGAAGCGGTCCTTCGGAGCGCATTCGTCGCCCCTTAAAGCTACAGCCCTACAAACGGTGATCTTCTAGCGCAGGAGGCCTCTGCGGGCTTACTCCGCCATCGCCGGACCTTCGTTCTGCTTTGGCGTTGGGGCGGGCATTTTCTCTAGGCGGGCGCGGATGAGGGAGGCGCGTAAGGCGTCGCGTTCGTCGGCTTGGAGCTTTTGGGAGGTGCTTTTTTGAAGATGTGCGGGTTGGGTTTCGATGAAGAGTTCATCGATAGGGAGTTGGCAGGTTTCGGGAAAAAAGCCGAGGTCCACGCCGAGTTTGAGGTAACTCAAAAGATTCAGCGCCTCTTTGCTGGCCATGCTGTGGGCGTAGCGGAGGATGCCGAATGCGCGGCCTACGTTATCGAGCAGGGTGATGGGCTTTTTTTGCTGGAGGGATTGGCGGGCGTTGTTTTCGTGGAGGATGATTTGTTCGATGACTTTGTTCAGCCGGGCGATGATGTCTTCTTCCTTTTCGCCGAGGGTCGTCTGGTTTGAGATTTGGAAGAGATTGCCCATCGCTTCGGTGCCTTCGCCGTAGAGGCCACGGACGGCGAGGCCGACTTTATTTACGGCTTGGATGACTTGGTTGACCTGCTCGCTGAGGACGAGCGCGGGGAGGTGCATCATGGCGCTGGCCCTCATCCCAGTGCCGACGTTCGTGGGGCAGGCGGTGAGGTAGCCGTATTGGTTGTGGAAGGCGAAATCGAGTTTGTCGCCGAGTTCGCTGTCCACTTTATCGATGAGCTTGAAGGCGTTCTTGAGCTGGAGGCCGGAGCGGATGGCCTGCATCCGGAGATGGTCCTCTTCGTTGATCATGATGGAGAGCGTCTGCCGTTTGTTCATGACGACGGCCGAGCCCATTCCCTTCGCGGCGTGGTCGCGGGAAATGAGGTGACGCTCGACTAGGACTTGTTTCTCTAAGGCGCTGAGGTCTTGGGAGAAAACGGAGTGTGCCTCGGCCATTTCGGGGAGGGATTCGACGGCGGGCTTGATGCACTCCAGCACGGACACTCGCTCGTTTTTCTTCGCATGGCCGGGGAAGGGGAAGCCGTTCAAATTGCGCGCGAGTCGGACGCGGCTGCTGATGACGATGTGGCTCTGCGGCCCGTCGCCTCGGAGCCACTCGCCTGCGGTGGAAAGGATGCTGTGGATTGGCATTTTGTTAGTTGAGGGTTGAGGGTTGAGAGCTGAGAGACTGAGGCCGGCGCATCAGTTAAATGGCGGTTTGCCCTTCGGCTTCGAGGTGCTTGAGGCGGTCGCGCAGTTCGGCGGCGACTTCGTATTTTTCGTCGGCGACGGCTTTGCGCAGGTCGCGCTGGAGCTTCTTGAGCTCCTCGTCGCGTAGTTTTGCTTTGAGCAGGCGTGGGGGGACTTTGCCTTTGTGCTCAAGGCCTTTGTGCATCCCCTTTAGCATGTTCTCCAAGCCTTCGGCAAAGGCGTCGTAGCAGGCGGCGCAACCGAAGCGCCCGGTTTTTTTGAAGTCCGCTTGGCTAAAGCCACACGATGGGCAGCGTGAGGTGGTCGAGCCCTTTTCCATCTCCTGCGATGCGCCGAGGCCGAGGAGCAGGTCGGCGAGCGCGAAGCCCGTTGGGTCGGTGACGCCTTTTTCCTTCGAGCAGGTTTCGCAGAGGTTCACCTTCTGCATTTTGCCATCGACGATCTGCGTGAGGAAAACGGACGCGGATTTCTTTTTGCAAACGTCGCAGTTCATCGGGCTTTCTACGGGTAAATTGGCGTCCCGGTTGTCTGGGTGAGTTCCCGGAATTTCGTGATGATGCGCTGTGTGACCGCGCCGGGCTTCCCGTCGCCGATGATGCGCTGGTCGAGCTTCACGGCTGCGATGACTTCCGCCGCTGTGCCGGTGAGGAAGCATTCGTCGGCCACGAAAATGTCGTGCCGTGTCATTTCCTGTTCGCGGATGGGGATGCCGAGTTCCCGGCAAATCTCGAACACGACTTTGCGGGTGATGCCGTCGAGCGCCCCGGCGGAGATTGGCGGTGTCGTGACCGCGCCATCGCGCACGATGAAGACGTTATCGCCTGTGCATTCGGCGACGAGTCCTTGGTCGTTGAGCATGAGGCCTTCTTCCGCGCCGGCTTGGATCGCTTCTACTTTTGCCATCACGTTATTGAGGTAATTCAGCGACTTCACCGTGGGCGGCAAGATGTCATGGCGCGGGCGGCGCGTGGCGACGGTGGCCATCGTCAGCCCTGTCTGGTAGGCGCTTTCGGGGTAAAGTTGGATGCTCGCCGTGATGATGAAGACAGTCGCCTTCGGGCACCTGTAAGGCGAGAGACCCATCGGCCCTGTTCCGCGCGTGACGACACTCCGGATGTAGCCATCCTTGAGGCCGTTCGCTTTGATCGTATCGACCGTCGCCTGCATGAGTTCCTCCGGCGTGAGCGGGATGTTGAGCAGGATGCTTTTCGCGCTGTCGAAGATGCGGCGCGTGTGCTCTTCGAGGCGAAAAACGCGCCCATTATAAAAGCGGATGCCCTCGAAAACGCCGTCGCCGTACAGAAGGCCGTGGTCGAAAACAGAGACCTTCGCCTGCGATTGCGGGACAATTTGGCCGTCGAGGTAGATGAGTAATTCTTGGTTCATTACGAAAGAGGGTTGAACGTGGCAGGCTTCCACCGCGGAGGCAAGAGCGCGCAATATATTCTCCGTTCCGGCCAAAAGTCTGCTATCTCCGACCGGCACATGACGAGCAACCATCCATCAGCAGGCGATTTCTGGAAAAAACTGGGCATCCAGTTCACCGTGTTGATCGTCGCGTTTCTCCTTGTTCTGTGGGGAGCCGCAGCCAGCTATCAGTGGTGGAGGTCGCATAGCGCAGTAAAGGATGCGCACACGCTCTTTGCACAGGGGAATTTTCGAGCGGCCCACGGAGCCGCCGAACGCGCGCTTATTGACGATCCCGACTTACTGGAAGCCGCGCAAATCGCCGCCGAATCGCTGGATAAACTCAACAGCCCAGAAGCTGTGGAAGCGTGGTTCCGCGTTGGCCAAATACGCCACCAGACGGACGACGCCGTCCGCTGGGCGCGCTCCGCATTAGCTTGGAAGCGCGACTCCGTGGCCCTCGGTGCTCTCCACACCATTCCTGAGGATAAGCGGGCCAACGCTCCCTATCAGGCGCTCCTCGGTGATGTGCTCGTCTCACTGGAGCGCCATAATGAGGCAGCGCGCGCCTATCTTAAGGCAATCGAACTATCCCCCGGCGATGCAACTTACCGATTGCGCCACGCCGTTCTGGTTGCCGGGCATTTCGATGATCCTGCAAAACTAGCCGCCGCCGAAACAGACCTCCATAAGCTTGCAAAGACCGCTGAGCACGCGATCCCCGCCTTCCGCGCGCTCGCGGTGCTTAAAATCCGCCAGAAGGAATGGCCCGCAGCACTCGCAGCGAATGGGCGGCTTCTCGCAGGCCCGAACGTCACCATTGGCGATCGCGTTCAGCAACTCGAAATCCTTCGCCAATTGGGGGGAGCGGAGTTTTTACCGGCCCTTGCCGCAGCGCAGAAAAATGCGCGCGAAGCTGCGGACGCCGCCGCCATTTTCCACTGGATGAACCGAAACGGCATGACCGCCGAGGCTCTCCAATGGGCGGCTACTATGGAGCCCCGCCTCGCCCGCCACCCCGAACTCGCCCGCCGCCTCGCCGAAAGCCAACTCATCCTCAAAGATTGGCGCAACCTTCGCCGACAATGCGACGATCTAGCAACGTGGGGCCCGATGGAGCATCTCCGCAATGCCTACGCTGCCCGCGCCCTGCGGCAGATGGACGACATCATTAACTCCGCGCACCGCTGGACCGCCGCCGTCGGCATCGCCGGCACCTCCCGCGAAGCCACCGCAGATCTGCTCAAACTCGCCGGCGAATGGAACTGGCGCGAAGAGCTCCGAGACATCCTCTGGACCGCCGCCAACCGCGTGGACGCCCCATGGGCGCTCGCGAAGCTTGTAGAAATTTATACTGCCGAACGGTCCGTTGAGGGCCTTCTCCGTGCCTACACCCGAAAGACTGAACTCGATCCGAACGACGACACCTCCCGCAATCGAATGGTCCACTATTCCTTACTGCTCGACCGGGCCATCGAGAACAGCATCACTCAAGCTCGCGCCCTCGCCAAACGCCACCCCAGCGATGCCACGCACGCAGCCACTCTGGCGCTCGCCGAGCTCAAAGCCGGCAACGCAACAGCAGCAGCGGCAGCCTTCGCCGGAGTCCGTCCCGTAAACCTAGAATCCCCCGAACCCGCGTTCTACCACTCCCTCGCCCTTTACGCCGCCGGGCGGGAAAAGGAAGCCGCCACCGCATTCACCTTCGCGCAAAAACGCTCGCTCCTCCCCGAAGAACTCCGCCTCCTGCCGCCCTCCTTCCAGCTCGGCACGGCGAAGTGAGAGGAGTTCACCCAGAGCGAATTGCGAAGTCTTACTTTCCCGCTTCACGCCGCGCGAAAAACCCGGCATGAAGCGCGGCGTGTCGCTTCTTGAAGTCCGCAATCTCAAAACTTGGTTCCCTATTCGCACCGGCTTGCTCCGCAGCGTGACGGGGTATGTGAAGGCAGTGGATGATGTCAGTTTCACGGTGGAGGCAGGCACGACCGTCGGGCTCGTGGGCGAGAGCGGGAGCGGGAAGACGACGATTGGGCGCACGATTTTGAAACTGAACCAAGCGACGGGCGGCGACGTTCTTTTTGAGGGGAAAAGCGTGCTGCCGCTGACGGAGGATGCGTTCCGCCCGTATCGCCGGCAGATGCAGATGATCTTCCAAGACCCGTTCGGCTCGCTGAATCCGCGCCTCTCGATCCTGCAAATCGTCGGCGAGGCGCTGGAGATTCATTTTCCTGAAATGACGCGCGAAGACCGACGGGCTCGCGTCGCGGAACTGATGAAGCAAGTCGGCCTGAAAGTGGACATGATGGAGCGGTATCCACATGAGTTTAGCGGCGGGCAGCGGCAGCGCATCGGCATCGCGCGGGCGCTGGCGGTGAAGCCGAAATTCATCGTGTGCGACGAGCCTGTGAGCGCGCTGGATGTGAGTGTGCAGGCGCAAATCGTGAACCTTCTCCAAGACCTGCAAGACGAGCTGGGGCTCACGTATCTCTTCATCGCGCACGACCTCGCGGTGGTGCAGCACATCAGCCACAAGGTGCTCGTGATGTATCACGGCAAGATCGTGGAAAGCGCCAGCGCGGAGGAGATTTACGAGAACCCGCAGCACGAATACACGCGCAAGCTGCTGGCGGCCGTGCCGGAAATCGCGTGAAAGATTCCTGTTCGTTGCGCGTTCTAGGAGCATGACACCGTTTCTTCGTAGATTGATCGGCATGAACTGGCTGCTCGTCGCGGCGGTGGTGGTGATTTCGCTGGCGGGCGTCTTCTTTATCCAAGGTGCGACGGAGCACATCGCGGACGGCAAACCTTATTGGCAGGATCACGCGCGGTTCGTGGGCTTTGGGCTGCTGGTGTTCCTCGCGGTGTCGCTGATGGATTACCGATGGGTGCGCTGGATCGCGATCCCGCTGTATGTGGTGAGCCTGATTTTGCTCGGGCTCACGTTCACCAGCATGGGTGTGGAGGTGCTCGGGGCGAAGTGCTGGTTGAAGCTGCCGGGGCTACCGATGTTCCAGCCGTCGCAAATCGCGATTGTTTCCGGCATCCTCGTGCTGGCCTTGTTTCTGAGCCAGTTCTCGGGGCTCCATGCGTTTTGGAAATTGTGCGGAACAGGAGTCATCGCGCTGCCCCCGATGGCGCTCACTCTTTTGGAAAAAGACAACGGCATGACGCTCGTGTGGGTGCCCACGGTGATGGCGGTTTTGTGGCTCGGCGGACTGCCGAAGCGGTGGCTGGCAGCGCTCATTTTAGTCGGGCTCACATTGCTGCCGATGGTGATTTGCTTCGGCTTAAAACCTTACGCTCGCGCCCGCATCGTGGCGTTTACGGACCCGGATATTGATCCGCAGAACGCGGGCTATGCCATCAACCAATCCCTCATCGCCATAGGCTCCGCAGGGCTGAATGGCAAGCGCATGACGGACCAGACGACGCAACTAGAGCTTGGCCTGATCCCCTCAAACGTGGCTCACACGGACTACATTTTCACGACCATCGCCGAGCAGTGGGGCTTTCTTGGCGGGGCTGCGGTGATCGCGGCGTTCGGCACGCTGCTGCTCGCGTGTGTGCTTACGGCGCATCAGGCCCGAGATATGTTCGGGCTGCTCATTGTTGCGGGGATCACAGGGCAGATATTCTTTCACACATATCAGAACATCGGCATGACCATCGGGCTGATGCCGATCACGGGTTTGCCGCTGCCGCTCGTGAGTTCCGGGGGGACGTTCGTGCTCATGCTCATGTTCGCATTCGGCCTGATCAACAGCGTGTGGGTCCACCGGAACGAACAAGTGGAGTCGGCAGATAAGGAGTTTTCGTTAGGGTAAGTCAGACTTCAAACGCAGGCACGCCTCGGAGACGCGGGGGTTCTGCGGGTCGAGGCGGAGAGCTTCCTCGAGCTGGGCCTTGGCTTCAACGGTGCGCCCGAGTTTTTCCAGCATGAGGCCATAGCGGAAATGGGCCTGCATCATCGCTGGGTCGGCAGAGAGGACTTGCCGGAAGACGGCCTCGGCGGCGGCAGTGTCGCCGAGCGCGGCGAGGGCGATGGCGAAGTTGCACCGAGCAAACGCATCGTTCGGATCGAGTGCGACGGCGTTGCGGAAGTCGCGAGCGGCAAGCTTGTTTTCGCCGATGCGGAGATGGGTGGTGCCGAGCTCCTTCCAAGCGACGGCGTTTTCGGGGAAGATAGCGAGAGACTCCTCCAGTTTTTGAATCGCTGAGTCCGTCTCTCCGGCACGGCGGAGGGCGTAGGCGAGATGCTCTAGCGCCATCGCATTTCCGTCCGTTACGGACGCTGCGTGTTGGAAGAGTTCGCGGCTGTCTTCCCACTTTGGCACTTGTGCGGCGGTAGCGACGAGCAGCGCAAAAAGCGGGGCGATGGCGGCAGCGATGCGGAGCCGCCGAGATGCGGGGAGGAGGGCATCTGCGAGCCAGACGACTGCGATGAAAAAGCCGACTTGCGCCAAGTACACGAAGCGATCCGCCCGTGCTTGCGAGCCGACTTGCACGAGGCCGAGATTCGGCACCAACATCCCGAGGAAAATGAGCCATCCGATCAGCACATACGGATGCCGCCGCCACTGCCAAAGGGCGACGCTTGTTATCATCAGCCCGCCCACAAGCAGAGTCAGTGCAGGAGCCCAGTGCGCGACGCCGGGGTGTGGGTAGAATACCGCGAGCCCACTCGGCCAGACGAGATCGCGGAGGTATGCGCCGTAGGAGCACAGGGCATTCGAAACACGCGCAGCGAGCGGCAGGTGGTCGAGGCTGAGGACGGAATTGCGCGAATGCGTCGCGCCCGTAGCGATGATGGATGCGGCGACCGAGAGCGCGAAAAACGGCACCTTTTCCCACAGCAATCGCCAGCCCGTTCGGCGCAACGGCCACGCGTCGAGCAGCAGCAGGACGCATGGAAATGTGACCGCCATCGGCTTCGCCAAAAGCGCCGCCGCGAATGCGAGCAGTGCGAGCCACCAGGCACGCACGCTGCGTTCGAGAGCCCAGTGACTCCACGCAAGCAGCGCAGCCATGACGAAGAACGCGCACAGCACATTCTTGCGCTCGGAAATCCACGCGACGGATTCCACATTAACCACGTGCAAGCCGAAGAGCGCCGCCACCATCGCCGATGGCCAAAGCCGCCCGGTGAGCCGCCGGAGGGCGAGGAAGAGGAGCACCGCAGCGCCCGCGTGCCAGAGCACATTCTCGATGTGCATGAGCCTCGGGTTCAGCCCGAAAAGCGAGACATCCGCCATGAACGACACCCTCGTGAGCGGCACCCACAAACTCGCGTGCGGCTCGGAAAAGACCTCCTTAATTCCCGCCAGCGTAAGCCCGTCGAGGACCGTTTGATTTTCAAATACATGGCTCGTGTCATCGAGGTAGATGAAGTCGCAATGCACTACGCCAGAATACGCCGCGAGGATCGCGACGAGTAACGACACGATGATGAGAGAGACGCTCCGGCGCTCCGGCATTGCGTGATTGGGCTGCATTTCGGGTGAGCGCAAAAGCAGCTTCGGAGCCACGGGGAAATGACGAATGACGAATGACGAAATTCGCGGTTCGTCATTCGTCATTTCCGTTCCAATGCACTCCCTTGACGCAGCCCCCTCGCCCCCTACTGTCCGCCGCCGTGCCACAGCGACTCCACATCATAGACTCTCACACCGGCGGCGAACCTACACGCGTAGTCCTCGACGGAATGCCCGAGCTCGGCGGCGGCAGCGTCGCGGAAAGGGCGCGGCGATTTGCCGAAGAGTTCGACCACTTTCGCACCGCCATCGTCTGCGAGCCTCGCGGGAACGATGTGCTCGTGGGCGCGCTGCTCGTGCCGCCGCTCGACGCAGCGTGCGCGGCAGGCGTCATCTTTTTCAACAACGTCGGGCTGCTCGGCATGTGTGGCCACGGCACCATCGGGCTGGCGGCGACGCTGGCGCATCTCGGGCGCATCGGCGAAGGCACGCATCGCATCGAAACAGTCGTGGGCGAGGTGACGGCGACGATTCACGGCGACGGGACGATCAGCGTCGAAAACGTGCCGAGCTATCGCAAAGTGAAAGCGGTCGTGGTGGACGTGCCGGGCCTCGGAAAAGTGACGGGCGATGTCGCTTGGGCGGGCAACTGGTTTTTCCTCGTAGCCGATCACGGCGAAGAGCTGGCGCTTGCGCGAACGGAGCGGCTGACGGATGTCGCGTGGCGCATCCGAATGGCGGTGAACGCGCAAGGCTTCCCGGAAATTGATCACGTCGAACTCTTTGGTCCGGCAGCTTGCGGCGGGGATTCGCGCAACTTTGTCCTCTGCCCCGGCAAAGCCTACGACCGCTCGCCATGCGGCACAGGCACAAGCGCAAAGCTCGCCTGCCTCGCCGCTGATGGGAAACTAAAAGCCGGGCAACGCTGGACGCAGGAGAGCATCCTCGGGAGTAAATTCACCGGGCACTTTGAATGGCACGACGAAGCAAAGGGCATCATCCGCCCGACTATTTGCGGCACCGCTTACGTGTGTGCAGAGGCGACGCTGATTCTCGACGAGCGCGATCCGTTTTGCTGGGGCGTATCAGCCACGGCTTAACGCTCAGTCCCTCACGCCGCCCATCACTCCACTAGCCATCGCCCGTTGATTCTGCCACGGTCCCGCGCATCGACATGATTCGCCTGCTGTTTTCCCTGCTTTTTTCGTTGGCCTTCGCGCTTTCTGCGCGGGGGGAGTTGATCGTCCGCAATCCTCTCGCGGGGTTTGCGGGGGCGTTTGTGCCGGAGCGGTTTAACCTCGTTTCGGTGGAGGTGCAGAACGTGGGGGCGCAGCCGTTTGAGGGTGTCATGTCGCTGGATGATGGCGGGTATGGCGGGGGCCGTGTTCCTTTTGAACAGTCGGTGTTTGTTTCTCCGGGGGCGACGCGGTGGGTGCAGTTTTATCCGTACGTGACGACGGGGTATCAGCGCTGGGAGCTGTCGTGGCGAGATAAGGCGGGGAAGGGCGACTCGATGCCGCTGCGGAGTGAGGACAATATGAAATCGAGTGGGCCGGTGACGGTGATTTTTGATTCGCCGGATTCGCCGCGCGGCCAGCAGTCGCGGTTGCGCCCGTTTTTGGAGAATCTTTTTCCCCCGTCGGTCGTCGGAACAGAGGGGCTGTATGGCGCGGTGCTGGACCATGTGCCGCGCTGGGATGCGCTGCGGCGGCAGGCGTTTCGGGATTGGGTATATCGCGGCGGGGTGGTGCATTTGCTGCCGGGGTTGGATGGGAAATACCCGGAGTTTGCCGATGAGCTGGCCGCTTTGAACACGACGACGCCGAAGGCCGTCTTCGGGGCGGGGCGCATCGTGCAGCATAAGGAGACGCGGGCGGTGATTACGGAGGCGAACTTGGAGCGCGATCCGCAGCTACTGAGCGACGGGTCGGGATACATGCAGGATGCGTCGGGGATTGTGGTGAACAAGCTCTCGGACATCACGAGGCCGAACATCCCGTGGGGGCTGATCTATTTACTGACGGTGGTGTATGTGGTGCTGATCGGGCCGGTGTTTTTCCTCCAGCGGAAGCGGGACTACCGAGTGATGCTCGGGGCTTTTTTGGGGATGGTGCTGTTGTTTGCGTGGCTGTTCACGGTGGTGGGGCGGCGCGGGTATGGGGAGAAACAGATCGTGCATTCGGTAGGCTACGCGGAATCGCTGGGCGGGACTCGGTATGTGGCGACGCAGTGGATGCACGCCTTCGCGACGAGCAGCGATAGTTACCGCTTTCAATTCCCCGGCCCCGGCCACGCTTACGCGGCGCTGGCGAGTTCGGGGACCGTGCGGGCGCGAGTGCGCTCCGGCGCGGATGCGGCGCTGGAGGCGGACATCCCGCTGTTCTCGGGGCGTCCGTTTATCCATAGCGGGACGTTGACGGGGGATGATACGAGCGTGGAGGTGAAGGAGTGGAAGACGCGCCCCACTGGAGGCACTGATGCCGGGCGGCTGGAGACATTCCGGCTGAAGCCGAACGCGGATTTCCCGAAGGCGGTAGAGTGGATGTCGGTGCTGTATCGCGGGCGGGTGTATAAGATGACGCTGACCAACGGGGAATGGGTCGCAGAAGGCTCTCACTTTTCGACGGAACTGAACGCGTCATTTGCCGACAAGAAGATCGAGTATAACAGCTGGGGACGATACTCCGAGGAGCCACAGGCCGGGACGACGGAGCAGCGGCTGAAGGCCCGGCTGAACAATGCGGGCTGGCTGATGATGGCGAAGCTCACGGGCGCAAATGCCTACACGCGCCAGCGGGTGACGCAGCCCGAGGGCGATGCCGATACTGCGCAGCTTTTCATCTACGCACGCACGCCGGCATCCTTCTCGATGCCGGGGGAGAAGTTCCAGTTCGGCGGCGGCACCATTCTTTACAAACAGACCCTGCACAAATCTCTATGAGCGATTCTCCAGCTATCGAAATCACCGGCCTCCGGCACGCCTACAAAACGCACGTCGCCGTCTCCGAAGTCACCTTCACCGTCGCGCAAAAGAGCATCCACGGCTTCGTCGGCCCGAACGGTGCGGGCAAGACGACGACGCTGAAAGTGCTCGCCACTCTGCTCGCGCCGCAGACGGGCTCCGTCCACGTTTTTGGCAGCGACATCGTGAAGGACCGCAACTCGGTGCGGCGGCGCATCGGCTATATGCCGGACCATTTCTCGATGTATCGGCAGATGACCGTGTTTGAGTACCTCGACTTTTTCGGCGCAGCCTACGGGCTCAGCCAGAAGCAGCGCGACCAGACCATCGGCGACGTGCTGGCACTCACCGATATGGCGGGCCGGAAGAACGATTACATCCAAGGGCTCTCGCGCGGGATGCAGCAGCGCGTGAGCCTCGCCCGCGTGCTCGTCCACGACCCGGACTTGCTCCTGCTCGACGAACCCGCGAGTGGCCTCGACCCACGAGCGCGCATCGAGCTGATGGAGATTCTCCAAGAGCTGCGCTCGCTGGGGAAGACCATCTTCATCTCCAGCCACATCCTCAGCGAACTCGCGACGCTCTGCGATAGCGTGACGATCCTCGACCGTGGCCATGTGAAATACACTGGCGCGATGCGCGGCCTCATCACGGCGACCGAGGGCGACATCACCGGCTACATCCTCACCCTCGCTGCCGAACACGCCGCGCTCCTCGCCGCGCTCACCGCGCTGCCGGGCG
Source organism: Prosthecobacter debontii (assembly GCA_945905735.1). GTDB lineage: Bacteria > Verrucomicrobiota > Verrucomicrobiia > Chthoniobacterales > Chthoniobacteraceae > SXWH01. The sequence continues at coordinate 14,892 of CAMDQC010000041.1, forward strand.
TGACCTCCGTGCGGCAGGTGGAAGCCGGCCAGCCGCGATACGCCGTGCAGTTTGATAAAACGAAGCTCGCCCCGAATGCCTTGCTGCACGCCGCGCTCGCCTGCGAAGCGCCCATCGTCGCCTTCCAAGAAGATGTGAAGCATCTCAACGACGCCTTCATGGACCTCACGGATCCTGGCGTGCGGACATGATCGGCCCGACGTTTGCACTCTTCATCCGCTCCCTTCGCGAGGACACGCGCGCGAAGTTCACGCCTATCGGGCGAGCGTCGCTTGTGCTGGTTGTGCTGTTCTTTATCGCTATCCAGCAGCGCAGTTTCGCCCGCCAGCCTGCGCCGGGATTGCAGGTGTTTTTCACCGTGATGATGGTGAATCTCTTCGGGCTCGTGCTCGGCGGCATCACGGCGTTTTGCTCCGCTATCACGGAGGAAAAAGAGGACGACACGCTCGGCCTGCTGCGCATGACGAACCTCAGCCCGCTGGCGATCCTGTTTGGCAAAGGGATCAGCCGACTCGTCAGCGGCGTGCTGCTCATCGTCTCGCAGCTCCCGTTCACCATGCTGTGCGTGACGCTCGGCGGCGTGTCGGCGGCGACGATTTGGAAAGGATACGAGGTATTGCTCTGCACGCTCTTTTTCCTCTGCTGCCTCGGGCTGCTAACGTCCGTCATCGCAAAGCGCACGGGCGTCGCGGTGGCGATCACGGTTTTTGTGGGCGCGGTGCTCTATGTCGGTGTGCCGATAATCTACATGACCAACTTTGCGCGGAACCCTTGGAGCGGTGCCCCGACGCAGAGTCCCGTGCAAGAGGCACTGGGCTGGGTGATGGCGAACAATCCGCTCTACCAACTCACCATGCTGACCCAAGGCGGCGGGCGGGGATTCCTCCCTACCGCAGGCAGTCCGTGGCTTTTCCACGGCGTCGCGGGAGTCGTGTGCTTCCTCCTCGCGTGGGCGCTGTTTGGGCGCTTCTGCTCTGGCACCGCCGAGACTGCACCCAAGAAGAAGTCCGCGAAGCCTGGCAGCAAGAGCCTGCGCATCCCGCGCCCCGGCTCGCGCCCGCTCGTATGGAAAGATTTTTGGTTCCTCATCGGAGGTCGGCGCGGGCTCATCTCGCGCTTCATCGGCTACGGCGTGCTCACCTTTGGGATCATCGCGTGGGCCATCGCCGAGAACAGCTACATGGAGTCGAAAGTCGTCGGGGAAATGATGGTCGTATTCGCGGGATTCGGGCTCGGCGTGGAGCTGGTGATCGGCTCTGCCAGCATCTTCGGGCTGGAGAGGAAAGGGCTCACGCTCTCCTCGCTGCTCACGCTGCCGGTCCCGCTCGGGCGCATCGTCCGCCACAAAATCCTCGGCGTGCTCGGCTCGTTCATCCCTGGGCTGTGCTTCGTCGGGCTGGGCATGGCGATGACGCCGGAGAGTGTCGTGAGTTTCTTCGACGACGTGACGCGCAGGGACGCCGACACTGCCGTATTCATTTACATGCTTCTCCACCTCATCGCCGTCCCACTGCTCACCTGTTGGCTCTCGCTGAAAATGCGACGCGGCGCTGTGGCGGCAGCGATTGCTATCGGGGTGATCTGGAATGTCCTTCTCGGAGTGATGGCGGATATTGCGGAGCGCGACGCCTTCGTCGGGCTGATCATCTTTGCCAGCGTGGCGCTCGTCGCTATCAGCATCATCTTTTTTGCTGCCATCGCGAGAGGCATCCCCCGCGCAGGAGCCGTCGAGTAGTTCATGCACGGAATCCTCGCACTCTTCATCCGCGCCCTCCGCGAGCAAGTGCGAGGGGCCTCGTTTGCATGGATGCGCGGCGGCATGGCGACCGTGGTGCTCATCACGCTCTTCTTCTACATGCAGTGGAGCTCCTTTGCCGGCGGCGCAGTCGGGATGGAGTTCTTTCAGCCCTTCGCCATCTACAACGCGATCATGATCGGCATCGCCGCGCTCAGCTATTTTGCCTCCGCCATCACCGAGGAAAAAGAGGAGCAAACTCTCGGCCTCCTCCGCATGACGGACCTCAGCGTGCTGGCGATCCTCTTTGGAAAAAGCACGAGCCGGATGCTGGGCGGGCTCGTCCTCCTCATCGTGCAATTCCCCTTCGCGCTGCTGGCCGTGACGCTCGGCGGCATGGCGTGGGAGCAAATCCTCATCGTCTATGCGCTCCTCTGCGCGTTCCTGTTCTTCGCCGCCAACGTCGGCCTCTTCGCCTCCGTGCTGGCAAAGAGCGGCGGCTACGCCGGGCTGCTCACGGCGATTTTCGGGAGCGTGTATCTGGGGAGCGGCGAACTCTTGGATGAGCTGTACCACTGGCTGGAATACGACGTAGCATTTCCATGGGCGGCAAGTGTTTCGGAAGCGAGCATCGTGGTCAGTGCCCACTGTGGCCCGCAGGCTTTTTTTGAGGCGATCAGCATCGGCTGGGTCGGCGCACCGTGGAAGGAAACGGTCGTCACCTTCCTCGTCGCGGGCGTGGTGTTCTTCGCCCTCGCGTGGGCGAGCTTTGGACGCTTCGCCCGCGACGAAGCTGTCGCCGGTCCCCGCCGGAAAACAGGCGGACGCCTCGCATGGCTGAAAGGCCGCGCCGGGCGTGCATGGCAAGACGGCATCGCATGGAAAGACTTCCACTTCATCCACGGCGGCTGGCGGATATTTTGGCTCAAAGCCGTGCTCTACACGGGCTCCGCAGTCTGGCTCTATGTCGAAGAGTTCTCGGATGGGAGTTGGGAAAACCAGTATCGGAAGAACGCATTCATGGGATCGATCTTCGGCTTTTCCATCCTCTTCGGCCTCTGCGAACTCGCCGCCATGTCCTCGCGCGCCTACCGCTTAGAGCAGCGCTTGCAGACGCTCGGTAGCATCTACCTCCTCCCGCAGGACCTCAAAAAACTCGCTCGCTCCAAGCGCCTCGCGTTGCTCCTCGCGCTGGTGCCTATCCTGTGCTTTTTCACCGTCTCGTTCCTGTGGCTGCTGCCCGACATGCTGGACAGCATGGACCACGGTGGTAAATCGTTCTTCGCCGTGATGTATGTCATCTGGATCACCCCGCTCGAAATCATCTTCCACTACCGGCTCGTCGTCTGGTTTTCGCTCCGGCTGAGATGGGGCGGCCTCCCAGCCGCACTCGTCGTCAGCTTTTTCTCCCACCTCGTCACCCTCGGAATCCTCATCGGCGGCGCGCAAAGCGCGGCAGGCATCCCATTCATTCTCATCCTCTTCGTTATGAATGTCGTACTAAAAACCCGCATCACCCGACGCATCGAAGCTGGTGCGGCGGAGGGGTAGGGGAAATGACGAATGACGAACTCGGCGAACTTCGTCATTCGTCATTCCCATTCCCCCCGCTGCTCCGTAGGCTCCGCCCACCATGAAAACATCTCGCCGAACATTTCTCACTACGTCCATGACTGCTGCCGCTGCGCTGACTGCCCGGCTTTCCGCTGCCGATGAAGCTGCTGGGCTGAAAGGGCGCATCCATCACTCCGTCTGCAAATGGTGTTACCCGATGGTGCCGCTCGAAGACCTGTGCGTGGCGGGCAAGGCGATGGGGGTGACGAGTATTGACCTCGTGGAGCCGTCCGATTTCCCCACATTGAAAAAGCACGGGCTGACTTCTGCGATGACTTCCTTCCCCACCATCGCCGGGCCGAAGGGCGAGAAAATCGGCAGCATCCCGTACGGGTTTAATCGCCCCGAGCACCACGACCTGCTCATTAAAGCCTACGAGCCCTTCATCGCGGCGGTGGCAGATGCGGGGTTCACGAACCTCATTTGCTTTTCCGGCAATCGCAACGGGATGGACGACGAAACCGGGCTAAAAAATTGCGCCGAAGGGCTCAAAAAACTGCTCCCCATCGCCGAGAAACGCGGGGTGACGCTGGTGATGGAACTGCTGAATAGTCGCGTGAACCACCCGGATTATATGTGCGACCGTAGCGATTGGGGCATCGCACTTTGCAAAGCAATCGGGTCGGCGAACTTCAAGCTGCTCTTCGACATTTACCACATGCAGATCATGGACGGAGACGTGATCGCGCGCATCCGCGCCGGGAAAGATTACTTCGCCCACTACCACACCGGCGGCGTGCCGGGCCGCAACGAAATTGATGACACGCAAGAGCTGAACTACCCAGCAATCATGCGGGCCATCGTGGAGACGGGCTACAAGGGCCACGTTGCGCAAGAGTTCATCCCCAAGCGCGATCCGCTCGTGTCGCTGAAGCAAGCGGTGGGGATTTGTGACGTGTGACGGGGGCTGAGTTAAAATCCGCACTGCTCGCCGAGGCGCACGCGCTGGGCTTCGGCGAATGCCGTATCGCTCCGGCGGGGGTGCCGCCGCACGCGGAGGCGTTTCGGGAGTGGCTGGCGGCGGGCGAGCATGGCGACATGGCTTGGCTGGAGCGCAATGTGGACCGGCGGACAAACCCGGACCTTGTGCTGCCAGGCGCGAAGTCCGTCATCGTGCTCGCTTTGAACTACTGGCAGCGCGGCGAGCCGTCGGGGATCGCGCGGTATGCGTGGGGCGATGATTACCACGACATCATTGACCCGAAGCTCGATGCGCTGGATGCGTGGCTGCAAACGCACGGCGGGCGACAGCGGCAGTATGTGGATACCGGGCCGGTGCTGGAGCGGGATTTCGCGGCGCTCTCAGGGCTCGGCTGGCATGGCAAGAGCACGATGCTCATTCATGCGAAACTGGGGACGTGGTTCTTCTTGGCGGCGATTTTTACCACGCTGGAGCTGCCCGCCGACAAGCCTGCGCGGGACCATTGCGGGAGCTGCACGCGCTGCATGGTGGCGTGCCCGACGGGGGCGATCACCGCGCCGCAACATGTGGATGCGCGGCTGTGCATCAGCTACCTCACCATCGAAAACAAGGGCGCGATCCCGATAGAGTTGCGCGAGCAGATTGGGCACCGGATTTACGGGTGTGATGAGTGCCTCGATGCGTGCCCGTGGAACCGTTTCGCGCAGGAATCGCGGGAGGTGCGGTTCGCAGCGCGGGAGTTTGTGGGGATGCCGCTGAGGGACTTTCTCGCGCTAGACGATGAAGCGTTTCGCACGCTGTTCCGAGGGTCGCCGATCAAGCGAATCAAGCGCGCCCGTTTTCTGCGTAATGTGTGCGTGGCGCTCGGCAACGTGGGCACGGCGGAGGACTTGCCCGCTTTAGAAAAAGCCGCGCGCGACCCGGACCCGCTCATCGCCGAGCACGCAGCGTGGGGGAGGGCGCGGCTGCGAGACAGACTCTGTCTTTTATAAAGGCCACAACGAGCAGTACCTGTTGGCACCGTGCGTGCTTTTCTCAGGTCGTATGCTCTCATTTGCTTACCAAGCTCGCGACCAAGCCGGGAAAACGATCTCCGGCGTCCAAGAAGGTCTTAACGAAGAAAACGCGATCAACGCGCTGATGACGCGCGGCTTGATGGTTCTTACCATCCAGCAGAAGTCATCGGGGAAGATCGATCGCGGCCCGATCAAAGTGAGCGAGACGGACTTGGTGTTGTTCACCCGACAGCTTGCGACGATGGTCGATGCGGGCCTGCCGCTCGTAAGCGGGTTGACGGCGCTCTTTGAGCAGGCGGACCCACGCAAGCAGGCGGGACTCCGCCGGGTCATCGGGGAGGTGACCGCGCAGGTGCAGGATGGCGCGACGTTTTACGAGGCGATCATGAAGCATCCGACCGTGTTCAAGCGGCTTTACACCTCGATGGTAAAGGCGGGCGAATCTGGAGGTATGCTGGCCGAAGTGCTCGACCGACTGGCCGGGTTCCTTGAGTCGTCGGCACGGCTGACGAAGAAGGTGAAGTCGGCACTCACCTATCCGGTCATCGTTATTTGTATCGCGTTTGCGATTACTGCATTCCTCGTGATCAAAGTGGTGCCGGTGTTCGGGGGAATCTTTGCAGACTTTGGTGGCGAGCTCCCTGCGCCGACGCAGTTTCTCATCGATGTGTCGGATTTTATCCGGGCGTATTGGTATATCATCGTCGGCGTGATGGTCGGGACTTTTTACGGCGTCCGGGCATGGGTGAACAGCCCGACTGGCGCAGATACTTGGGACCGCTGGAAGCTGAAGCTGCCAATCTTTGGCCCGCTTATTCACAAGATTTGTATGACGCGCTTTGCCCGCACGTTTGCTCAGCTCATCCGTTCCGGCGTCCCGATTCTGGAGGTCATGCAGATCGTCGGTGATACCTCCGGCAACAGCGTGGTGACCAAGGCCCTTGTCGGCGTCTCCGTGGATGTGGAAAAAGGCGAGCCGTTGACAGCCGCGCTGAGCCGTCAGGCGATTTTCCCGCCGATGATGCTCCGCATGGTCTCCGCTGGTGAGGCCACGGGTAAGATCGACGCGATGCTGGAGAAAATGGCGGACTTTTGGGACGAGGAAATCGAGGCGACGCTCTCGGCGCTCACTTCTCTCATGGAGCCGTTCTTGATCGTTTTCCTCGGCGTGATTGTCGGCGGCATCGTCATCGCGATGTTCCTGCCGATCTTCAAGCTGAACGACGTCGTCTCATCGGGAAAGTAAGCCGCCCACACAAAGAAGCACCCCATAGGCGAGCCCTGCGAAAGCTGTGGCTCGCCAACGCTTTTCCGAGGAGGTCACCCACGAAATCTGGTCCCGGAGCGTGTAAGGCATCCCCACCCAAAACATCCCCGCGATGAGCCACACATAAGTCAACACCACGAGCAGAAGCCGTAGTTGCTCCTCCCGCATGAAGGCTGATTCCAACAGAGGTTCCGCAGCCATGAGCATCAGCCCGCCCAGCGCGCGCACGGCGAGAAATTCCTGCATGAATAGAATCGCCAAGATCGCGGAAACGGGCGTCAAATACTGCACCAGACTGCGCCATTTATCGAACTCGCCGAGGTCGCTCACTTCCACGAGCCAGAAAAACCACGCAGCCAAAACTAAAGTGAGAATTACGCCGGAAGGCTTATGTCGGGGAAAGTTGCGAAGCCAACCCTTCACCGTGCCACCCTGGAGCATCGCGAAAAGATGCGAGGCGATGAGCAGCAGGCCGACCAGCAGCATCACGGATTTGAGCGTAAAGGAATAGATCATGAAAAAGGGGCGACATGCAACTTCCCCGGCCCCACTTGCGCAAGCACAACATTGCGCGAGCTTGCCAGCCGAGAGCGCCCGCATATGGTCCGCGCCCGCACGATGTATAAAATGAACGAAATTTTCGCCAAGATGCCGGCAACCGTTGCCGCACAACTATTCGCCCACCTCGCAGAGAAGGAGCCCAATCTCCTCAAAGCCACGGTGACAACCCTTTGCGAGCAACACAAAATCCGCCCGGTCTTCTTCGAACGAAAGCCCCGCACCGAGCGCTACGCTTGGATTCGCGATGGGCTGGGCCGGAGTCGCAACGCCAACGTCGCAGCGCACATCCTGCAAATCTGGCTCGTAGGCGCGCACAGCAAGTTGCTCTGCGATTTCCTCGACGGCCTCGGCATCTCCCACGACGAACACGGCACCATCGAGGAACTTCCTGCGGCGCCCGAGAAGGCGAAGATCGCCGAAGTCATCACCGACCTCGTTACCAAACACGACCCCGGCGTTGTGGCCGTGTATCTCCACGCATTTCAGGCAACCGATGAAAATGGATGGAGCACTCTGGAAGAGCTTCTCGGCGAAGATGATCGGCTGAAGCTTGGTTAGAACCCCGAAGGGTTCAAAAGCCGGTCGCCTTCACCACCGCAGAGTCGCCGAGGCCGAAGTGGGCGGGCTCGTACATTTCCTCCACCTTCGTCGGCGGGGCGGTGGCGGTGCCGGCGGCGCGGACTCTCGCGACGTAGCGCATCTGGTATTTCCCGCTGCTCCAAGTGTTCGTGAAATAGAGCACGCGGTCGGCGCGGATTTCGCGGTGGCTCCACCATGCGTTCGCGAGCTGGTCGCCTTGCGCGGCGGCGGTGCGAAACTCGGGGTTCACGGCCTCGAACGTCGCGGGGAGTGGGTCATCAATGACGACGTAGCGGCTGGCTTTGGGCACGGTGATGTCAATGGTCACGAGCACGCGGTCGCCGACGCGCGGCTCGCCGATTGGGGCGAGCGTGGCGTCGTCGTTGATGCGCTGGTAGGTGCGCTCGATGGAATAGCCACGATCTTGCCGCTGGGTGACGAGCGTCTTCGGGCGGGAGGAAATCGTGACTTGGGTGAAGATGAGCCCTTTCCCCGAAAGCTGGAGCGGCGTCTTGCCGGCGAGGGGCATCTCCTTTTCAAAGAAGCCGCCCTTTGCGGGCAGCGTGAAGGGCGTGTTCGCCGCGCCATACGCGAAGGTGGCGGCGGTTTCTTTGCGGCCTGCCTCGGTCTTGCGCACGTATTCGGCGAAGCCCATGAGCGCCCACACATTGCTCTGCGTGCTGCCCCAGTGCCCGCGCTGGCGCAGGCTCAAGAGGGTGTCGGCGAGTTCGTCGCTGGCGGCGGATTTGCCGCTCAGCTTCGTCCAAGCGAGGAGCCGGATGCCCTGTGCGCGGGCGGTGCTGCCGAACCAATAGTCGGCCTCCACAGCCTTATCCTGCATCCGCATGAGCGAGTCGGCGGTCTTCTGCGGGCCTTTGCTTTCAAGGATCGCGAGGGCGAGTATAGCGCGGCTCTCTTGCGTGAGCAGGTCGCGTTTTTTGCTCAGGATTTCGTGGTACGCGGGCTCCGCGCGGCCCATGAGCGCGAGGGTGTAAGCGGCGAAGACGCGCTCGGAGAGCTGCCATTTATCCGCCGAGTCCGCCGCGCCACGTAGCGTCTTGCTGAGGTAGTCGCCGAGCTTTTTCACATCGGGCTCAGGCACGGAAAATCCCGCACGCTGCGCCATCACGAGCCCCATGCCGCCGTAAGCGCTGGCCCATTGCTCGCTCCGGTTGCCGGGCCAGTAGCCGAGCCCGCCGTCACCATTCTGCATGGAAAGGATGCGCGCAATCGCCTTGTCCACGAGGTCGGTGATTTGCTCCTCGGTGCGGCCCATGCCGGGGAGCATCGGGCGAAATTCGCGCAGGGAAATCCACGGCAACATGCCGGAGGTCGTCTGCTCGATGCAGCCGTACGGATAGTGCAGCAGCTCGTGGACGCCCTCGCTCAACTCAAAGATGCGCGAATTGGAAAACCGCACGCGCACCGTGCCCGCGCCTTCGAGCAAGGCAGGGTCGGCGTTGGCGAGCAGGTTTCCTTCGCCTCGGCCTACGAGCACTTCGCCGAGCAAGGGCGTCGGCCACGTCACGTTCAGCTTCGATTCCGTGGCGTCGCGGAAAGCGCCCGCCGGGCTGGTGAAGTTCACCGTCCATATCCATTTCGCCTCGCCGGGCTCCACAAACTCCACGGGAAAATCCACGGCCAGCGATCCGCCCGCCGGGAGCTTCACCGTGCGCTGGTTCTCCGCAGCTTTCGTGTGTTCGTCGAAGAGCACGGCGACTTTCGCCTCGCCGTCTTCGGCGGTCGTATTGTGCAGCACGGCGCGGACCGTCATTGCGTCGCCGACGTTGGCGAAGCGCGGTGTGGACGGCTCGATCATCACGGGCTTGTTGATCTCAAACGCGCTTTCTCCGCTGCCAAACTGATCGCGCAATGTCTGCGCCACGGCCATGAGCCGGTAGCGCGTGAGGCCGTCGGGCGCTTTGAAGGTCGTCGCGATATTTCCATCAGCATCCGTTTTCAGCGTGCCGTTCCAATACGCGGTGCCGAGGAAGTTCCGCCGCACATCGGCCTCGCCGCCTTTCAGCCCGCCTTTTGCCGCGCCGACGAGGTAGCCTTTGTTTTCAAACAGCGCGCCTTCCGGGTCGTCGGTGAGCATGTGCGAGAGCGAGATGCCAGTCGTCACGTCGAGCCGCAGCATTTGCAGAAAATACGCCAGCACGTCCGGCGTCTGGAAGCCCATGAGGCTCAGCACGCCTTCATCCGACGCCCATAGCGTGACCTCCGCGTTGCGCACGGGCTTGCCGTCGTTGTCGCGCACTTCGCACACGACGGAGACTTCATCGCCGGGACGATACGCGGGTTTGCCGGGGCGCAAGTTCACGTAAAGTTTCGCGTCGGGCCTCGCGATGGCGAGCTGCGTGTAGCCTGCGCGAAACTCGGGCGATTTGTATTTGCGCGGGCTGTCCTGCGCGCCGCGAACGATGATGACGGAGACGAAGACATTTGGCGCGTCGCCTTCCTCCACGGGGATGCGGATGCTCGGCGCATTGCCCTCCAACGTGGTGACGAAATGCCGCTTCACATTCTCGCGCTCGACCGTAACGAGCGCGCTGCCGCTGATGGGCGTCTTGATCAAAATCACCGCTTCCTGGCCGGGCCGATACTCCTTTTTATCCGGCACCAGCTCGACCTGCGACTTGTTGCGGTAGTTCCAGGTGAGCGCGTCTTTTCCCCACACATGCACCGCTGTCGTGGTGATGACATTGCGGCCCGTCGCATCCGTGGCGACGGCGGAGAGCAAGTAAAGACCGGGCTTCGCGACGGTGAAGGTCGTGTCTTTCTTCGCATCGGCGGCGAGCACCCAGTCGCCCGCTTTCTCCACGAGCGGCTGTGTGCGCAACGTGGCTTGGCCGACGAACTGCATCACCGGCTCGCTGCGGAAGTTCTCCGCTTCATCGGCATCCTGCACGCGGTTCGTCTGCCACTCGACGCGGGTGAGTTTCACCGTCGTCTCGATGCTGTCCTTCATCGGCTTACCGTCGTTGCTCACGGCGATGACTTGCAGCGGCAGCGCGTCGCCTTCGCGCAAAACCTCGGGCATCGTGCGGATGCCGAGGTAGAACTCTGAGCTGTGCATCGTGAACGTCTGGCGCTCGGCGATGGTCTGCTGATTGAGGTCCGTGACTTCCGCCGTGAGTCGCACAAAACGCGGCTGCGGCATCGCGGTGTTCAGCGGCACCTGCGCCGTTATGGTCGCCGTCCCGCCCTCTGCCAGTGCGAGTTTGCCTTGGTCGGAGTAATCATTCTTGCCCGCGAATTTCTCGCGCAGCCGGTAATCATTCAGAGCTTCTGTGAAGTGGAAATCCTCAAACCCGGCGGGCTCGAATCGCTCGTCCTCCGAGCGCAGGGACCACGCGACCTGCGCCTTCGCCAGCGACTTGCCCATGTAATACTTCGCCGCCAGCGGGACGTTCAGCGGTGCGCCGAGCATCGGGGATTTCGGCATCGCGAGCTTCACTTCAAAAGCGTTCGGCTCGTATTCCTCCACGCGGAAAAAATGCTTCACGCCCGCCCACTCGTCGTCGCCCTCGCCTTCCTCCCCTTCAAACAAAAGCTGCGCGCGAAAACCGCCGACGCCGTTCTTCGGCAGCACGACATCCGCCGCCAGCGAGCCCATCGCGGAGAGCGTCACCTTTTGCGAAAAGACCTCACGGTTGTCCGGCGAGAAAACACGCAGCGTGCCCTTCTTCCCCGCCGGGATGTGCGGACGGTCGGGCGTGTAATCGCGGGCGACGACTTTGAGGTGAACCGTCTCACCGGGCTTGTACACAGGCCGGTCGCTGAACATCGTGCCGCGCATCTCGCCGCCTTCCTCGCCGCCAAAATCATAAACGTCCTCTTCGTCGCCCCACATATTGATGCGGAAGCGCCCGAACTCCATTTCATGCCGCTCGCCGCCAAACGGCACGAGTTGCTGGTCGTCGCCGGAAGTCACCGCCAGCCACTCCGCGTCCTCCACTTTGGGCAGACGCGCCGTGCCATCCGCCGCCGACGTTGCCGCCGCGAGCGACACGCCTTTTTCATCGAGCAGCGCGAACTTTGCACCGGCTATGGGCTTGCCGCTATTCAACGAAAACGCCTGCGCGAATCCGCCCACGCTGCCCTTCCACACCACGCCGACGTCAGTGACTTGCACGAGCGCCTGCGAGCCCACGCGCTTTACGTTTGGCGCGAGTTTGGTGGGCTGTTCGGCGGTGAGGAAGACGGTGCCCGTCTTGTCGGGGCCGAGGATGTCGTCCCACTTCACGGGGATGATAAATTGCTCGTCGGTCTTCTGCTCGGGCGTGAAGTCTTTCGTCCAGACGATCTCGCCCGGCATCGCCGTGTCCTCGACGCGCTGGAGCAGCTCGTCTTCATCCACGACCTCTTCGCGGTGATACTTACGATACGCCGCCAGCGCCGCCGCCGTCTGCTCGCGCGGCACGAGTCGCGCGGTTATGCGGAAATGCGCCGTGTTGATCCCCAGCACGCGAAACTCCCGCGTGCCCGTCCGCTGCTGATGCGTGGAGTATTCTTGGAAGTAGAGCCGCGACTTCACTGGGGCGAAACTGAACGCCTTGCTCCACGCCTCCATTTTCTGTCCGCCGACGGACTCGATTCCCGCTGCCACGGAAACGGTGTAGTCTTTGCCCAGCTCGAAATTGCCACTCACTGCCAGCGAGGCATCGCTCCATAACGAGGCATCCAGTGTAAGTTTCATCCCCGGCGGCTCGGGCGAAACTTTCACCCACTGTGCGATGTTTTCCTGCTTCACCGTCTTGGCGAATGGCTTGGAGAAATCGAGCGTGAGCAGCTTGCCGGAGTTGATGAGATTCTCGGTCTTCACGCGCTCCACGGTGAACGGTTTCACTCGCCCGATCTTCACCTCGTAAGGCCCGGCGAGCTTGTAACCGTCAGCCGAGGCGGGCAGTCCCGTCCAAGCGATGAGCGTCCAGCCTTCGCCCGGCGGCAGCTCCGTGACGGGCTGCACGAAGACGTGGTTTTTCTGCGCCGCACGCAGTGCCTCGGCGAGGTCTTTTCCATCCGTCGCCGTCTCGTGCGCGACTCGGAACGCATCCTCCCAAGCGAGCGTGCTGCGGTCGTCGGAGCGGTATTCCGGGAAGACGGGTTCGCCGCCCTTTTTCGGCACCGCCTGCGTCACCTTTGCGGCGACCTTCAGCAGATTCGGGCCGAGAAACCAGATGTGCTCTTCGAGAGCCTTCGCGTCCACCGGCGCGCTGAAAAGAAGACTTACTGTGGGCGACGCCGGAGCGTTTTCGGTGTTGAGGCTCGCCAGCCAACCCTTCACGCGAAAAGGAGCCGTCGTCAGCGTCTCGCGAAACGGTCCCTTCACCGCCTTGCCCGCTGCATCTTTGACATCGCCCCGTAGCCCGAGCTGGATCGTCGCGCCCTGCGCCGGAGCCTCCGTGGGCGTAAAGAGCCCGCTCTGCGTGGAGAGCCACTTCCAGTTCCCGGCGACCTTGGGCTGGATGGTCAGCGGCGAGGCACCCTGCTTGCCGACGGCCTCCGCAGCGATCATCGGCTCGGGGAAGCGCACCTCGAAAGCCGAGTCCGCTCGCCAGACGCGGTCTTGATGAATGAGTGTGACCGGCGCGGCGACGACGGTGGCGGTGAGTAAAGAGAGAGCGGTGAGTATTTTCATGGCGTTTTTACATACGGGGGTGACGCGCGGATCTTTCAGAAAATCTTTAGGGATAGCGAGATTCGTTTCCACCGATTCGGGGGGATGCGCGGAGTTGCGGCGGAAATCAGTCGCGCAGGCCGGCGCTCCCGCATACGACGGCTCGACGCTCCTGCATCTTCATGAACTACATCTCCATCGCCGTATCACTTTTGGTGCTCTCCATTTTTGCCCGCGCGGAGGATAGGCCGAAACTTCAAATCATCAACGGGACCAAAGAGCCGGTTGAAGTCTTCTGGCTCAAATCGGACACCGAACGCGTGCCATCGGGTAGCGTTCGAGCCGGACGCGACTTGGAAATCACCACAACGCTCGGGCACAGCTTCGCTATCGTCCAAGGCAAGACCACCGTGACTGGGACGAGCCTCACCAAAGTCCAAGCCATCCGCTTCGACCCTCCCAATATAGACGGAGTGCCCGCATTTTACACCCAGACGGCGAGCGCGACCGGCTTTCCGATTGTAGCTTCCTCAAAAGTGAATCCGTATGCGCTTAAGGAAGCCGCTTTCCTCGTGGACATGCTCCTTTCCAAAAGGCCCGACGTGCGCAAAGCGATGATCCAAAGTGGGGCACGGCTCTGCATTATGGCGCACGACGAATACACCACAGACCTGCCCGAATTCGAGCGTATGGGGCGTACGGGCGAGTCTGAGTTCCCCGGCATTTCTGCGAAGGATTTCTGGGACGCGAGGGCTCGCGGCACGGGCGGCAGCCAGCACGACCCGTTTTGCACCTGCGCGGAGGAAAACGTGCTCGGCTACAAAGGCGACCCATATTCGACAGAGTGCATCCTGATCCATGAATTCGCCCACAGCATCCACTTGCGCGGCCTCTCGAATGTGGACCCGACCTTTGATCCCCGGCTCAAAGAAACCTACGCCAAGGCGATGAAAGCGGGCCTCTGGCGCGGCAAATACGCCAGCGTTAATCATCACGAATACTTCGCCGAAGGGGTGCAATCGTGGTTCGACAACAACCGAGAGAACGACCACGACCATAACCACGTCAACACGCGCGCCGAGCTGCTCGAATACGACCCCGGCCTCGCCGCGATGTGCCGCGAAGTCTTCGGCGACACGGAGGTGAAATACACCAAGCCCGCGACGCGCCTCACCGCCCACATGGCAGGCTACGACCCCTCCAGCACGCCGACTTTTGCTTGGCCGGAACGGCTGAAAAAAGCGCAGAAGGCCATCCACAAAAAGGCGGTGGAGCGGAACCGCCAATGAGAGGGGGAGCAGAGCTGCGTTGAGCCCGTTCGGCCTGTCGGGGCCGATGGTTTGATAAATTGCCTGCGGCCTACGCGCGGCGGAGTCGTGGATGTGCTCGCCGTGCTCGACGGCATCACCAGCGGCCACCTCGGCGGCTCCGGGATCGACGTATTGGAAACCGAACCGCCATCCCCCGACCACCCGCTCCTGCAAGCCTGGCGCGACCCCGCGCACCCCGCCCACGACCGCCTCATCCTCAATCCGCACTCCGCATTTTACAGCGAAGAAGGCCTCATGGATATGCGCATCAAAGGCAGCGAAAACTGCCGCCGCGCCCTGCTCGGGCAACCGGTGCGCAATTTGGTGAATGGAGCTGTTTAGAACTGGTCCATCTGCCTGTCGCGTTATCCCAAAGGCGATGAAATGGAAAACATCCGGGTGCTTACTGGCTCTTCATTTCGTTTTTCTCGCCTGACTCGGTTTCCTTCCAAAGGGAAACAACGTAATGATGGCTGGAGGGCCTGGGCGGGAACTCTGTGAGGGAAGAATTGCTCAGGATTCCACGTCCTTCCTCACTCTTCGATATCACCTCACGTTCGCAGAAATGAAACGACCCGCTGGTGTGGGCCAGCGGGTCGTTTTGGATTTCCGTCCTTTGTCTGCCGAACGTGCAGCCTTAGCGCAGCGCAGCGGTCTTCGGCGCGGCCTTAAGTGCTGGATCAAGGTCGAAGCGATCGAGGTTCATCACTTTGGTCCAGGCGGCAACGAAGTCCGTGACGAACTTCTGCTTTGCGTCGGCGCTGCCATAGACTTCAGCGATGGCGCGTAATTGCGAGTTCGAGCCAAACACGAGATCCACGGAGGACGCGGTCCATTTGACTTCGCCGGTCTTGCGGTCTTTGCCTTCGAAGAAGTGCTCGCACTTTGCCGACTTCTGCCAGTCCGTGCCCATGTCGAGCAGGTTCACAAAGAAGTCGTTGGTGAGCGCGCCGGGCTGCTTGGTAAAGGCGCCCATTTTTGGGAAGCCTACGTTGGTGTCGAGAACGCGCATGCCTCCGACGAGCACCGTCATTTCCGGTGCCGTGAGGGTGAGCAGTTGCGCGCGGTCCACGAGGGTTTCCGGCGCAGGGCGGTCCAGCTCATGGCCGAGGAAGTTGCGGAATCCGTCGGTGGTCTGTTCAAGCACGGCGACGGATGCGACGTCGGTCATTTCCTGGGTCGCGTCGGTGCGTCCGGGTGTGAACGGCACCTTTACGTCTTGTCCGGCTTTCTTTGCCGCAGCTTCGATGGCTGCGGCTCCGCCGAGGACGATCAAATCGGCGAGCGAGACTTTCTTTCCGCCCGTCTGTGCGCTGTTGAAGTCCTTTTGGACTTTCTCAAGTGCTGCGAGGGTTTTTGCAAGCTCGGCGGGTTTGTTGACTTCCCAATCCTTCTGCGGTGCGAGGCGGATGCGCGCTCCATTTGCCCCGCCGCGCCTGTCGCTTCCGCGGAAGGTGGATGCCGACGCCCATGCGGTCGAGATCAGTTGCGAAGGCGACACGCCCGATGCGAGCAGCGAGGCCTTCAGGTCGGCGGCGTCCTTGTCGTCGATCAACTTGTGATCCAACGCGGGAACCGGGTCCTGCCACTTTTGCGGCTCCGGCACGAGCGGTCCGAGGCAGCGGGAATAGGGGCCCATGTCCCGGTGTGTAAGTTTGTACCAAGCCTTTGCAAACGCAGTCTCAAACTCTTTCGGGTTCTCGAAGAAGCGTTTCGAGATCTTCCCGTAAGCGGGGTCCATCTTCAGCGCGAGGTCCGTGGTGAACATGATGGGCGCGTGGCTCTTCGACTTATCGTGGGCGTCCGGCACAGTCCCCTTCCCCGCGCCGCCTTTGGGAATCCACTGCTGGGCACCGGCGGGGCTCTTGGTCAACTCCCAGTCGTATGCAAAGAGGTTCGAGAGATACATGTGCGACCACTGGGCCGGTGCGCTGGTCCATGCGCCTTCGAGTCCGCTGGTGATCGTGTCGCCCGCATTGCCTTTGCCGTGCTTGTTCTTCCAGCCGAGGCCTTGTTCCTCGATGGACGCGCCCTCGGGCTCGGGGCCCACTTTCCCTTCCGGGCTGGCTGCACCGTGCGCTTTGCCGAATGTGTGTCCGCCCGCGATGAGCGCCACGGTTTCCTCGTCATTCATCGCCATGCGGGCGAACGTCTCGCGGATATCCTTTGCTGCGGCGAGCGGGTCGGCCTTTCCATTCGGGCCTTCCGGGTTCACATAAATGAGACCCATCTGCACAGCGCCGAGCGGATTGGAAAGTTTCCGGTCTCCCGAGTAGCGTTTGTCGCCGAGCCACTTTGACTCCGGGCCCCAGTAAATATCCTCCTGCGGTTCCCAAACATCCGCGCGCCCTCCGGCGAATCCGAACGTCTTGAAGCCCATGGTTTCCAAAGCAACATTGCCGGTGAGAACCATCAAATCGGCCCAGGAAATCTTCTGTCCATACTTCTGCTTGATCGGCCAGAGCAGGCGGCGCGCTTTGTCGAGGTTGGCGTTATCGGGCCAGCTATTGAGAGGGGCAAACCGCTGCGTGCCGTAGGAGGCACCGCCGCGTCCGTCCGTCACCCGGTAGGTTCCCGCACTATGCCACGCCATGCGGATGAAAAACGGGCCGTAGTTCCCGTAGTCGGCCGGCCACCAGTCTTGCGAAGTGGTCATCAACTCGGTGAGGTCCTTCTTCAGCGCCGCGAGATCGAGCTTCTTGAACTCCTCCGTGTAGTTAAACGCCTCGCCCATCGGATTACTTTTCGCCGTGTTCTGGTGAAGGATTTGCAGGTTCAGTTGGTTCGGCCACCAGTCGCGGGTCGTCATCGCTCCGGCGGCCGTATGGCGGCTTGCCGGGGCTTGTTCTCCCATGATTGGGCATTTGCTTTCGGCCGCACCGGACGCTGCGGGTTTCGCGGGTTCGGCGTGCAATACTCCCATCAATGTGGTGAACGCCATGGCTCCGAGCCGGAATGGCGTCATGTATTTGATGAGCGGGACGATGAGCGTCTGGATGCCGACGTCCATCACCGGACGCTTGAGTTTGTTTGTGTAGGTTTTCATGTAGTTTTGAATCGAGGTCCGTTTGTTCCTTCGTGGACGGACGTCGTGATGACCGTATCGCGGCGATTTTATCTGATTGGTAAATCAGCCAGAACTCATTTACGCTACCTATTGATGAACTTCCGTGATCTCGAATACCTCGTAGCCGTGGCCGAGCTGGGCCACTTCGGTCAGGCCGCCGCGCGCTGCAACGTCAGCCAGAGCGCATTGAGCCTCCAATTGCAAAAGCTCGAGGCCGAACTTGGCGTGCAACTCATCGAACGCACCAGCCGCCGCGTGGTCGTATCGCCATCGGGCCGCCCGCTCGTGGAGCGCGCGCGCAGTATTCTGCAAGCGCGCCAGGAGTTGCTCGACGACGCCGCGGTGGAAATCGGACGGATGCCCGCAACGATCACCCTGGGCCTCATACCGACCATCGCGCCCTACCAGCTCGGGCCGATTCTGAAGTCCATGAGACAAACATATCCCGGCACCACGCTGCGCATCATCGAAGACATCACTCAAAATCTCGTGCAGGCCACAGCGCGCGGCGAGCTCGATGCGGCAATCATCGCCACGGCAACGAACGACTCGCTCATCGCCGAGACCGAGCTCGCGCACGATGAACTTCTGCTCACCGTGGACCGCAGGCATCCGCTCGCAAAGCAGGACCAGGTCGTGCCGAAGCAGCTTGAAAAAGAGACCATGCTCCTGCTCAAAGACGGCCATTGCCTCAGCGACCAGGCCATCGGCTTTTGCAACGCGAACAGCGCCGCCGTGGCCCCGGTCTCCATCGCTGCGAGCATTGATACCCTCAAAGCCATGGTCTGCGCCGGCATGGGCGTCACGCTCATCCCGCGCATGGCCGTGGATGCGTCTCCGCCGGACAAATGTCTCGTCTTCCTCCCGCTCAAGCCCGCCCCTTCGCGGACCATCCGTGTCATCACCCGCAAGACATCACGACTCGGCCCCTTGCTCGCCGCAGCGCTGAAAAGCGCGATCGAAAGCGGCACCGCATGCTGTGTTCACAAGCCCGTGAAGGCGCGCAGGAAAGCCGGGGAAAAGCAGCCGGTGCAGATAAAACGCTGAACCGGAAAACCCCTTCACCGCCGCACGGGTGGCCAACTCCGGCCCCACGGTTTCCCCGGCACTCTCCCTGCCATTACGGTCCGGACGGGGTCCGAACTCGGGGTGTGCCGGGTGCGAAACTTGGCAAGCTGTCAATTTTTTGGGGAAAATGGATGACTTCACTGTTGGTTAGATTCTTGGCAGCGCACGGTCTGGCCTCGACTATGCAGTTGGTGGGGTGGGCGGTTGGTCTTCTTCGGTGGGGCCGTGGCCAGCGTCGATGACTTTGCGCACGCGCTTCCAGTCGGCGATGAAGGCGGCGACGGCTTCGGGCGAACGTCCCGGGATGCTCGGGGAGTTTGGTGCGGTGGGCTCCAGTTGGGCGACTAGGTCGTCCAAGTCCGTCAGTTGCTCCATCAAGTCGGCCACTCCGGTGACTAGTTCGCGGCGCTTTGTCGCGCTGCCGCCAATGCTCGTGCGGGGTTTGCGCTGGAGGTCGTCAAACAGCGCGATGGCAGCGGTGAGGGCGGTGATTTTTGCCATGGTGACTCCACGGCCCGCCGCGCCGCTCTCGTCGCGCGCTTGCATGGCGAGGTCGCGGATTTCGGTGCATTTTGTGATGAGTGCCTGGTCGCGCAGGCGGACGAGGGCGCGTTTTGGAAATGTCACTTTTGCGCGGTCACTGGTGTTGCCGGTTTTTTTGAAGTGGTTGCGCAGGGCGGCGGCGAGTTGGAGGGTGAGTTTCTCCAAGGCGTCCTCGGCGTCGGCTTTTGCGTCGGCATCTCCGGAATTATCGGTATCCGCAGCGATGGCGAGGTCGCGCAGCCCGATATACGATTGCTTCATGCGGGCAAAATCGGCGGCAAAGTCCAAAGGCGGCTGCCCTTGCCAGATGATGATGCTCTCTGGTTTTTCAACCAGCGTGATACAGGCTTTCGCCATGTCTAGTTTGTTGGATGTGTTGTCGTTCATTTGTTAGTTGAGAGTTGATGGTTGAGAGTTGAGAGAGGGGGATGCGCGATGCCGGATGCGGGCGAAGCCGCGTGAGGCTGTCAGGCCTTTTACGCGGCAAAATTGTCGTAAGTCGTTGAAAACGCCGCAATTGACAACGGAGGTGAGTCCATTGACAACTCCGATGGGTCGATTGACAGCGCCGATCCGCCCATTGACAAGGCGGAGACTCTCATTGCCAAGCCTTGCACTGTCATTGACAAGAGCGATTTGCCAATTGCCAGTCGCCTCAACCCTGTTGACAACCCGCTCATGGTCATAGACAGCCAGCGCACGTTCATTGACAGCGGCGCTCTGGCCATTTTCAGCCAGTCCACCCCCGTTGACAACGGCGATGACTGGATTGCCAAAGTCTTCAACCCCGAACACGGAGCCGATAATCTCATTGCCAAGAGCCGCCAACGCGTTGCGACTTTGTGCGCACCGGGTTCGAAAACGGATGGCTGCGTTGCAAAAAAGTTCGCTGCCCTCCCACCGCCCGCAGGCCCCGTTTGCAAACCCAACCTGCTCATTG
>CAMDQC010000042.1 GCA_945905735.1 Prosthecobacter debontii
GGCGACGGCACTGCACTGGCAGGCAGCGACTATACGGCAACGGCGGGGACGCTCACCTTTGCTGCCGGAGAGACGACGAAAACGGTGACGGTGGTCTCGCTGGGCGACGTGATCGTGGAGCAAGCGGAGACGCTTTTCGTGAATCTCACCAACCCAAGCGGCGCGACGATCTCGGATGCGCAGGGACTCGGAACAATCACCGATAACGACACGACGGTCGTGACGATCGCCGACGCGACGATCGCCGAAGGGAACTCGGGGACGACGAACTTGGTGTTCACCGTCACGCTCAGCAACCCATCGGCGAGTTCCGTGACGGTGGACTTCGCGACTGCCGACGGCACTGCGCTGGCAGGCGACGACTACACGGCGACGACGGGGACGGTGACTTTTGCGGCGGGGGAAACCTCGAAAACAGTGACGGTAGCTTTGAATGGAGACGGGCTGCCTGAACTGACGGAGACGCTCGTCCTCGATCTCAGCAACGCTCTCGGTGCGTTGGTCACAGACGCGCAGGCGCTCGGTACCATCACGAACGACGACACGCCATCACTGACTATCGGCGACATCTCGACGGCAGAAGGACATGGCGGCGATACGCTGTTCACTTTCACAGTCTTGCTCTCGAAGGCATCGACCCTCGCCGTCTCCTTGGACTTTGCCACCGTCGCTGGCAGAGCGCTGGCGGGTCTGGATTTTGCAGCGGCGAGCGGGCGATTGACGATTCCCGCAGGCGAGACGAGCGTGCAATTCACCGTATCAATCGCGGGGGAAAACCTCGTGGAAGCGGACGAGGCGTTCACGGTTGTTCTTAGTGCCCCGCAGCATGCGACTCTTGCGGACGATACCGCCGTCGCGACCCTCATCAATGACGACGCAACGACGCTGAGTGTCGCTGGCGTTTCGCTCAATGAAGGCGATGCGGAAACAACGAATGCGGTGTTCGTGGTAATTCTCACCGCGCCGAGCGCTAGCGATGTCACGTTCGACTTCACCACGCGCGACGGTTCTGCAATCGCAGGGAGCGACTACGTTTTCACGGCGGGCTTCATCACAATCCCGGCGGGCACCACGAGTGTCGAAATCCTCGTCCCCATCGTCGGCGACGAGCTCCTTTCTTTCGACGAAGCATTCTCGCTCGATCTCAGTAATGTCTCCGGCGCAATCGAAGGCGTTCTCACTGCCGACGGCGCTATTTTGAATGACGACGCCGCCGTCACTATATCCATCGGTGACATCGCCGCCGTTGAAGGGCGTAGCGGGACGAAGGATTTTGTCTTCACCGTCCAGCTCTCCGGCGGTCTCGAAGATGAAATGTCGGTGGATTTCGCAAGCGCTGGCGGGACTGCGGAGGCTGGCGTTGATTTCACCAGCGTCTCCGGCACCCTCACCATCCCGACCGGCGGGACGAGCGCCACCATCTCGGTGCCCGTGCTGGGCGATACCTATGTGGAGTTTAATGAGACGTTCTCCGTGACGCTCAGCGCGCTTATCGGGACGACCGAACTGAGCATCGCGGACGACACTGCGACGGGAGTCATTCGGAACGACGACTTCGAGTTCAGCGTTGCCGGCGGCTCTTTCACAGAGGGCGGTAATTACGTTGTCACCGTCACACTTTCCGGCACGTCCGACATGGTGGAGACAGTCGATTACGCCACTCGCACTGACACCGCGACGGGCACGGATTTCGTGGCGGCGGGCGGCACACTCACATTTGCGCCGGGTGAGACGAGCGCCACCGTCTCCTTCGCCATCACGAGCGACACGCTCACGGAAATCGACGAGGCATTTTTCGTGGACCTCTCGAATGCAACCGCCCCCGTCGCGACGGGCACTGCTCAAATCGTCATTCTCGATGAAAATGCGCCGGACATCCTGCTCGACGTCTCGCCGACCGCGCTCGAAGACGGCACGGACGAAGCCGGGCGCGTCGCGTTCAAAATCTCGCTGAGTCACCCATCCACGCTGCCCATCACCATTCATCTCCAGACCATCGCTGGCACGGCGACGGGCGCGGATTTCAACGTGATTGATACCGACATTTTCTTCGCACCGGGGCAGACGGAGTTTGAAAGTGAAGTCATTATCCGCGGCGACCTTTTTGCCGAGGCCAACGAAACGTTCACGCTCCAAATCTCCGACATCAATGGCGCGCAAGTCGGCACCGCCGTCAGCATCATCGACAACGACGGACTGCTCATCAGCAAGAACCGCAAGACCGCCACATGGCGCGACCTCGACGGCGACCTCGTCACCCTCACCGCCACGAAGCCCATCCTCACGCCCGCGCTTTTCGGCTTCCGCTTCGGCGATCCCTTCCCCGCCGCGCCCACGCGCAGCGGGCAGCTCCTCGAATCGCTCGACCTCACTGCCGCAGGGGCTGCGGCGCAGGGCGTGGCGCTGGCGTTCACCGCCAAACGCAAAGACGCCCTCGGCAACAAGCTCGTGAACGTCGGCGCGATCCACGCCGCAGGCATCAAGCTCGGTGCCGTATCCATCCCCGGCGACCTCGGGAAAATCGAAGTGGGCAACAACCTCTCCAAGCTCACCCTTGGCTCCCTCGGCGTGCTCGGCACCAGCACTCAGGCAGCAGGCGGCGACCTGCTCAGCAGCGTCAGCGGAAATCTCGGCGCGCTCAAAGTGCTCGGCAATTTCTCCGGGGCCACGCTCCGCATCACCGGCGACCTCGGAGCCACGACCATCGGCGGCAGCCTCACCGGCAGCGGCGGAATCTTGGCGGGCGGAAAAATCGCGGACGTTTCCATCAAGCGCGACATCCTCGGCGACGCCTCCAATTCGCCCGTCCGCATCACCGCCGCAGGGAGCGGGAAAACCCCCGCCATCAACTCCCTCACCGTCGGCGGCAACGTGCAAAACGCCGAGATTCTCGCGGGCTACAATACCGTTGGCGCATTGGTAAATGGCGGCGCATCCATCGGGAAAATCGCTGTCCTCCGCAACTGGGTTGCCTCTTCCGTCTCGGCGGGCGTTGACCGTGGCGGGGATGGACAATTCGGCACGGACGAAGATTTCCTCGGTACGTCTCCGCTCATCGCTCGCATCGCTAGCATCGTCATCACCGGCGGAGTATTCGGCACCGCTGGCGGTGGCGACCACTTCGGTTTCGTCGCAGAGCAGATCGGTAAATTGAAAATCGACGGCTTCGTCCAGCGGCTCACTTCAGGTGTTGATACGCTGTCGCTCGGCACTGCGGATGTGATTGCCCGTGATTACATCGCCGTCCCTTAGGGTTCGCCATTCATGCACTCACTCGAAGCCGCCCGCGCGCTCATCGCCGGAGCATGTCACCCACTGCCGCCGGAGCGAGTCCCGCTTGCACAGGCGCTTGGCCGTGTGCTCCGAGAATCGGTCGCCGCACGGGAAGATTTCCCTGCTTTCGACCGCAGCGCTTTCGATGGATACGCTCTACGTGCTGCCGAAGCTGCCGGCCCGCTCCGCGTCGTCGCGGAGATCCCCGCAGGCAGCGCGCCCACGATAGAGCTCGCTGCCGGAGAATGCGCCCGCATTTTCACCGGCGCGCAGCTCCCCGCCGGAGCCGACGCCATTTTGATGCAGGAAGACTGTCACTGTGAAGGCGACAGCGTCTCTCAACTCTCAACGCTCAACTCTCAACTCATGCCTTGGCACGGCGTCCGTCGCCGTGGCGAGGATGCTGCCGTTGGCGATGTCCTGCTTCATCGCGGCACGCGGCTTGGCGCTGTGGAGACTTCGCTGCTTGCGCAACTCGGTCACACGGCACCGCTCGTCGGCACAGTGCCGCGCATCTTTCATGTCGTCACCGGAAGCGAACTCGTCCCGCCCGACCAGACGCCCGAGCCCGGAAAGATCCGCGATAGTAATACGACGCTCATCGCCGGACTCGCCGCGGCATTTGGAGCAAGCGTCACCGCCCGCCGGGCTGGCGATGATCTGCCGACTCTGCTCTCGGCGCTCGGCTCCGCGCCCGATTTTGGCTGGGACGTTCTGCTCATCTCCGGCGGCGCGAGCGTGGGCGACTATGATTTTGGCGCTCGGGCGCTCGGCGAACTCGGCTTCAGTATCCAGTTTTCCCAAGTGAACCTCCGCCCCGGTAAACCGCTCATCTTCGCAACACGCGGGCGGCAGCTTGCATTCGTCATCCCCGGCAACCCGCTCTCGCACTTCGTCTGCTGGCACGTCGCCATCCGTGCCGCGCTGGAGATGCTCACGACGGGCGAGACGGCGCTCCCGCTTTTCACCGTCATCGCCGACAGCGCGCTCCCCGGTAACCCACGCGAAACATGGTGGCCCGCGCGCCTTTCTATCGCGGAGGGGCGCGCTGTTGCGGTGCCGCTAAAATGGCGTAGCTCCGGCGACATGACGGCCATCAGCGATGCCGACTTACTCCTGCGAATCCCGACGGCGATTACGGCGGGCGGGCTGGTCGGAGCGTTAAGAATCTCGTGATGCAATGGCTCGCTCCGACGCGAAACCCTTGGCATTGCGGAGTCTCGGCGCTACACCGCTCTCAACTTCAAACTATGCTCAAACACCTACTGATCTCCGCCGCACTAATCGCGAGTGCTTTCGCACAGGAAACGAAGCCCGCCGAACCTCCGAAGGAAAAGGACGGTGACAAGAAGGAGGAGAAAAAGGACAAGCCCAAGGAGCCAAAGGAAACCAAGGGCTCGGTAACGATCGCTGGCAATGAAGTCACCTATATCGCGAAGACCGGCACGCTGCCGCTGCTGAAGGATGACGGCACGCCGCGCGCGGATGTGTTCTTCGTTTACTACGCGGCCACTGGCGCGGATGGGAAACCGCTCGCGGCGACAGACTCGAAGCGACCGGTGATGTATTGCTTCAACGGCGGACCGGGGAGTGCTGCGGTGTGGCTGCATTTCGGTGGACTGGGGCCGAAAAAGATTTCGCTACCTGCGGACGGGAAGACGTTCACAGCGATTGGCGCGATTGCGGATAATCCAGACTCGATCCTCGACGCCACGGATCTCGTCTTCCTCGACCCCGTAGGCACCGGCGGTTCGCGCCCTGCGAAGGGGGAAAAAGGGGAGCAGTTCTGGGGAGTGGATGAGGATGTGGAGGCGTGCGGCGAGTTCATTCGCCTTTTTACCACACGCGAAAATCGCTGGATGTCGCCGAAGTTTCTCTGCGGCGAAAGCTACGGTGGGCTGCGCGGCGCAGGACTGAGCGACTACCTGCAAGACAAGCATGGGATGATGCTCGGCGGGTTGGTTTGCGTCAGTGGAGTCATCAATTTCTCCACCCTCAGCGGCGAGGGCAACGACCTACCGTACATGACATTCCTGCCCACGCTCGCAGCGACGGCGCACTATCACGGGAAGATCGCGGGCGACCTCGCCGCGATCCAAGCCGAGGCACGCGCGTTTGCCTTCGGCGAATACGCGGTGGCTTTGCTGAAGGGGCGGCTCATATCTGCTGAGGAACGAAAGAAGGTCGCGGCAAAAATCTCCCGCTTCACCTCGTTGCCAGTTGAGCTGATCGAGAACCACAACCTCCGCGTCAGCCCCTCGGCATTTCGCGAATACTTGCTGCGCGCCGAGGGGAAAATCATCGGGCGTTTCGATGGTCGTGTGATCGCTGAGGATGCAGACCGCACTTCGCCCGCGCCGGAGTTCGATCCGAGTTTCTCGACCATCGTCGGCCCATTTAACGCGATGGCCAACGCCTACCTGCGCGGGACGCTCGGCTGGGAAACTGACCAGACTTACCGAGTGCTCGGCGGCCTCCCGTGGAACTACACAAAATTCGCAAACCGCTTCGCTGGCACCGATGGCGCGTTGGCCGATGCGATGAAGTCAAACCCGTCCTTCCGCCTCCTCGTCTGCGCCGGCCTTCGCGACCTCGCCGTGCCGCCAGACGCCACGCGCTACTCCATCGACCATCTCGAAATCCCCGACTCGCTCCGCAAGAACATCACCTACGCGCACTACGAGAGCGGGCACATGATGTATCTGCTCGATAAAGACGCGCGCAAACTCCGCGAGGACATCGTCGGCTGGCTGCGGGCGAAGTGACGCGGGCTACGGCGCGGAGAAAACCCCAGCGGCGGCTTTCACGCTGATCTTCTGGTTGCGAGCGTAGGCAGCGGCAGCCCGTTGGCGGATTTGCTCGGGCGTCTCGCCAGCCATCCAGCCGTCGAGCGCGGCGCGAAGGATGAAGCCGCCGGGATACATGAGCTGTGTCGTGGTGAGTAGCGGTTTTGCGCCGACTTTCTCCAGATGTGGGGCGAAAAAATCGCGGCTCTTGCAGCAGAGCACGATCGCTTCGCGGCCCGGCCCACGACGGGCGGTAGCTGCTTCGGGGAGGGCAAAATCCATAAGCCCATCGTGGCCGATATAGGCGACGAGCGGCAAACTTTCGCGCGGCTCTTCGCTGGCGAGAGCGGCGAAAAAATCAACGGTGCATTGCCGGATGGCGGAGCCGCGATAGACATCGGCGACGATTTGCCACTTACCGCTTTTATGGAGGAAGAAAGCGCGCTCGATGATGTCGGGGCGTGGATTGGCTTCGGAGCGTTCGAGCTTCCAGATGCCGCTGGCTTTGAGCACGGGCTTAAGGGCATCCGAGCAGCCCCAGTAGAGGTTCTTTGCCGCATCATCGCCATCCCCGATGGCCGCAGGAACCGGGAGGATGCCTTGCGATTTGTTATCAGCAAGCGCGATGAAAACACGGAGACGGGCCGACTCGGCGGTAGCGGTGAGCGTGAGTGCGAGAAAGGCGAGAGTGCGCATTGGAAATGGAGTTACCGTCGCCCCATCGCTCTGTAAATCCAATGTGAGTGGCAGAGGCGGAGTTCATTGAGGAGGAAAGGGATTTTCGTCCGCCACGTCTGGAATGCAGTGTGCGGCGTGGGCGATGTGACGGCGGCGATCCCGGCATCTTCCGCCATGATGCTGGCGCGAAGAAGGTGATACGGATCACTGACGATGATTGCTCGCTGGAGGTGGTGCTCTTTCATCAGCCGAGCAGCTTCGGTGAAGTTCTCCCACGTTTTTGTGGAGACCGTTTCGGTAAAAATGTCGCCGCTTTGAACCCCCGCGTGTTCGGCGGCACGGCGACCGACTTCGGCTTCTGGGATGAGCCCGTCATGGCCGAGCCCGCCCGTGAAAATGAGCTGCGGAGCGAGCCCCTTTTTCCAAAGGTCGATAGAGTGCCGGATGCGGCCTGCAAATGCGGGCGACGGCTCGCCCCGCCGCACTGCCGCGCCGAGAACGATGATGACATCCGCCTTCTCCGCATAGTCACGGCTGCCGACATACACGATGCGGCCCATGACGGCGGCGCACCAAGCCAGAACGACGACGAGCGTCCAGCCGAACGCACGTGCGGCGCGGCGAAGCGGATGAGGTTTGGCGGTCATTGTCATGGGTAGGAGATTGGCGGGTGCAGCGCGGGCTTCGCAAGACGGTTGCTGGGAAAACGGGTGCTTGAACGTTTGCTGAACAGAATACAGTGTTGTCCCATGAGCATTACCTTGGAAGTTGATGATGCTGTTTTGCGGCAATTGCCATTAGGCCCGGGAGAACGTGAACGCCACATGCAGGTGGAACTCGCGGCGCGTTACTATGCGCGCGGCTGGCTGAGTTTCGGAAGAGGTGCTGAAATGGCATGCATGGATCATTTTGCCTTTGCTTGCGCGCTGGCAGAACGCGGCATCCCGAGGAACTATTGTCTGACCGATGCGCTGGAGGACATCGCGGATGCAGGTCGTCAGTAATACGTCGCCGCTTTCCAATCTCTCTATCGTCGGTCAGCTCGATCTCTTGCGGAATCGCTACGGCCAAGTGCTGATTCCAGAGGCAGTGAACAGGGAACTCGCCGCGCTCTCGCATCCTGTCGCGCTGGAGCGTTTGAGCCGCGCGTTTCGCGATGACTGGCTGAAGGTTTGCCCCCTGTCGGATTCCGCACTCGCGCGTGAGCATGAGCAGCGAGTCGATCTGGGAGAAGCTGAAGCTATAGCACTCGCGGAGCATCTCCGTGCAGACAAATTGATCATTGATGACCGGCTTGGGCGAGAGCTGGCCCGCGAACGAGGAGTCGCTGCTGCGGGAATACTCGGCGAACTGCTTTTTGCGAAAGCGCAGGGCGCGCTCTCTTCAGTTGGTGCGATCGTGGACCGGCTACAATCAGACGCACGGTTTTACATCCGCGACGACCTCCGAGAGATGATCCTTCGACAGGCAGGGGAGTGAGCATTTCCTCGCTTTCTTTCCTCGCCAACCGCCGCCCGCGTCCCTAGAACCCGCCGCCCTTATGGAAGATAATTCACGGATGCTTCGCGTCGGTTTGCCTTCGGGCAGCTTGCAGGAGCCGACTATTGCGCTTTTTGGAAAAGCAGGGTTTTCGATCTCGGTTTCCAGCCGCAGCTACAAGCCTGCGGTGGATGACCCCGAGCTGACGGTGCGTCTGCTGCGGGCGCAGGAAATCAGCCGCTATGTCGAGCACGGCTACCTCGATTGCGGGCTCACCGGGCGCGACTGGATCGAGAATAACGGCAGCGATGTCGTGCGGCTGGGCGAGTTTATGTTCAGCAAAACGAGCGCGCAACCGACGCGCTGGGTACTCGCCGTGCCGGAGGATTCCCCGATCAAAAGCGTGAAAGATTTAGAGGGAAAACTCATCGCAACCGAGGCGGTAGAGATGACGCGTGCCTTCCTCGCCAAGCATGGAGTGAAGGCGGAGGTGGAGTTTTCGTGGGGCGCGACCGAGGTGAAAGTGCCGGACCTTGTGGACGCCATCGTAGATGTCACAGAAACGGGCTCTTCGTTGCGGGCGAACAAGCTGCGCATCCTCGAAACGCTCATGGAGAGCGTCCCCGTCTTTGTCGCCAACAAAGCCGCTTACGAGAACCCGTGGAAGCGAGCCAAAATCGAACGGCTCGTCCTCCTTCTCCAAGGGGCGCTCGCCGCCCGCGACAAAGTGGGCCTGAAAATGAACCTGCCCGAAGCCAACCTCGACGGCCTGCTCAAAGCCCTCCCCGCCCTCCGTCGCCCAACGATCTCAAAGCTCACCGAGCCCGGCTGGGTCGCCGTGGAGACGATTATGGACGAGAAGATCGTCCGCGAAATCATCCCGAGCCTGAAGGAACTCGGCGCGGAAGGCATCATCGAGTATCCATTAAACAAAGTCGTTTACTGAGAAAGATCGCAGAGAGGAGAGAAAACGGTTGCCGCACAGCGGCGGGCCTGCTTTTCTCCGCGTCCACTTTAAAACCTCACCAAAAAAGTATCACTCATGGGAAGTATCAAAAAGCGCCGTAAAGCGAAAATCAACCGGCACAAACGCAAGAAGCGGATGAAGCTCAACCGCCACAAGAAGCGTTTGCGTTACAAGAGCTAGGCGCGTTAGCGTCCGCGTATGAAACGCAACCGGTCAACCTCGCTTCGCGCTTTGCGGGCTCATGGTCCCGGTATGCTGGCTGCAGCTTTTCTCGCTGCGAGCGGAGTGTTCTTTGAGGCGAAAGCCGAAAAAAAGAAGGCTCCTGTTGCGCCGAAATCGCCCGTCATAGAAAAGGCAAAGCCGGAATCAAAACCCGTTAAGCCTCCTGCGACCGACGATCTCTACGAAGGCCCCGGCGTTGCCGAGCCCCCGAAGAAGGCTTCTGCCCCGGTCGCACCTGTCGTCGCGCCTGCCGTCACCGACCCGAAGCCCTATGCCCCGCGCAATGCGGATGCGTGGCCTTCGGAGTATCGGCCTGCGCCGACGGATTTGCTGCTCGATCAGCAAGACGAAAACCGGGCCGCCGCCATCGCCGCTTACGCCGAAGCTGAGATAAATGCTGAGCGCGGCAACGCGGATAAAGCACTGAAGTCCTACAAGAAAGCAGCGGCGCTCGATCCTGCGGATCCTCGACTCGCGATCAAAGTCGCCCGTGAATTACTCAAAACGAACGACCCCACTGCGGCGATCCAAGTCATCAAAGACTCCATCGCCGCTTCCCCGAAGGAACCCAAGACGCACCTTTATCTCGCTCGGATTTATGCCGATCACCTGAACAAAAGCGACCTCGCTCGCCAGTCGGCAGAGAAAGCGGTGGAGCTTGCGCCAGACTACTTCCCGGCATGGAAGGCGGTGCTCGATTTCTCCGCCGCTGATGGGCAGGGCAAGAAGACGGACGAACTCATTGAGCGCGCCATGAAGAGCCCCTCGCAGGATGCGAACTTCTGGTTGGAGTTCGCCCTTTTCCTGCGGAAAAACAGCGGCCTCGAAAACCACAAACCACCCGGTGAGGACGAGAAGAAGCGCATCGAAACGACCTACAAGCGCGCCCTCGAACTCAATCCGAAAAACGCCGCTGCGCTGGCACAGTTTGGCGATTACTTTGCACTGCTGCGCGACCATAAACGGGCGATCAGCAACTTCGAGCAAGCCCGCGCGCTCAAGCAACCCGCCAACCATCCCTCGCTTGAAAATCTCGGCGAAAAACTCGCCACCGCCCTCGTCGCCGACGGACGTAAAGCCGACGCGCTTCCTTTACTGGAGCGCCTCGTAGCCGACTTCCCAGACCGCAACGATCTCGGTATGATGCTCGCCGAAGTGTATGATCAGACGGGCCAAACAGAAAAGGCGCTTGCGTATTACCAGCGCTCCCTCGCGCTCGACCTCACCAAGCCGGAAAACCACATCAGCCTCGCCGAGACGCTCGTGCGCCACAAACACTACGACCGCGCCGTGGCGACCATGCAGTCCGCCCGCGAGAAGTTCCCGGATCGCCCCGAAGTTACCTACTCGCTCGCTCGCTGCCTCGCCCTCGCCAAGAAGCACCAACTCGCGCTAGAGATGTTCGCCACCGCGCAGAAAGAGATGAAAGGGCGCAACGAAGACCTCGCGAGCGACGCATTCTTTTTCAGCTATGGCGCAGCCGCCGAACAAGCAGGGCAATTTGAAAAAGCCGCCGAGCTGCTGAAAAAGTGCATCGAGCTAAAGCCCGACTCTCCCGAAGCATACAACTACCTCGGCTACATGTGGGCCGACCGTGGTGAGCACCTCGAAGAAGCCGGCACGCTCATCAAAAAAGCCGTTGAACTGGAGCCGGAAAACGCGGCCTACGTCGACAGCCTCGGCTGGTGGTATTTCAAGAGCGAGAAATACGAAGAGGCGAAAAAGGAACTCAACCGCGCCATCGAGCTTATGGCTGGCGAAGAAGACGCTACCGTCTTTGACCACCTCGCCGACGCTTTAGATAAACTGGGCAAGCGAGACGAAGCCCTCAAGCTCTGGAAAAAGGCGCTGAAATTGGAGTCTGACATACAGGATAAGCTGGCGAAGAAAATCGCGGAGGCGGAGAAGAAGTAACGTCAATTCATCGCCTGAAAACTCCACATGGTAGTCTTTGAATTCACATTCTCGGAGTCGTTTCTGATTGAGATGTTCAGGCGGTATCGTGCGTCCGGGAAAAATGCTCGTTTCGTAGCCATCCTAAAGGGATTCCTCGGGCTCTGCCTTGTCGGACTCATCGTGCTTTGCGCGCTCGCCAAGATATATTGGGGTGTGGCGTTTATTGCCACCTTCCTTACACTGCTCGTGTTCGCTCGCCGCCTCGATGAGTGGGTCATCGGGCGGCGATTTCGGAAATCACCTTACCACGACGAGCACGTCCGCATTCAGCTTTCAACAGAGGGCCTCACCACCACCACCACGAAAAGCAGCGCTCAACATAGCTGGGCAGTGTTCACCAAAGCATGTCGTCTAGCCGACGGCTTCCTCCTCTTCCATGTG
Organism: Prosthecobacter debontii; assembly: GCA_945905735.1. GTDB lineage: Bacteria > Verrucomicrobiota > Verrucomicrobiia > Chthoniobacterales > Chthoniobacteraceae > SXWH01. The sequence continues at coordinate 11,743 of CAMDQC010000042.1, forward strand.
CCGGACATTTTCAACTGGCTTCCCATCCGCGCCATCACCGAAGGAACCGCCGAGGAGGCGGAGGAACTCATCCGCGCGAATGTCGCCGACTACAAACGCGCATCTTTAAAAAATGAAGGACAGAAAGGGTAAGATTGCGATGATTCCTGCTCTCATCTGTTTGCCCGTTGCTGTGCTTGTTGCTGGGGGCGTCAGCTACTTCTCCGACTTTGGCTTTTGGCCGGCGTTTGCCATCGTTCTCGTCGCTGCGCTCATCAACGGTATTGTCGCCGAGGCAGAGGATAACGCTCCCGGTGGCTTCAATCATCCCCAGCCCGATGACTCAGAGCTCCCACCAAAGGATACACGGCCTTCCGGGGATTTGCGCCGCGACGGCTAAAGCCGCTACCTACTTTCGCGCCCCACAGCAAACGCGGCGGCCGGACCAAATGCGATTTGCCACGCGCCAGCCGGATGCCCACAGTAGGCTTATGATATTGCGCCTTTTCACCATTGCAGCCGTCGTCGGGATGACGGGCTGCGCGAGCCCGAAGACACCACAGCCTGTGCGAAAGCCGGGATTCCTCGAACGTGCGTGGAACAGTACACAGAAAGGCTCACAGGTCGCATGGGAGACGACGAAAGGCGGCGCGAGCAAGGCCAAGGAACTCGTCGTCGCGCCATTTGCGAAAGGGAAAAAAGCACCCAAAGTGGAGGCATCGAAATACCGCGAACTGGAGACGAGCGTCGTGCTCAGGCCAGACGTGGTGCGCCTTTCAACGACGCGCGCGCTGGAGGCTGTCGTGCTCGTCGCGAATAAATCCAAGCACTCGTTGCAGCTCTCGTTTGCCACCAGCCAGCATATCGAAGTCGTGGTGAAAACGGAGGCGGGCAACGTCATCCAACGCTGGTCCGACGATCAACGGGTGGAGCGCGAGCCGAGCTTTATCGCCATCAATCCCGGCGAGCGGCTGGAATACACGGCGACGATTTCCACGCGCAATATGGTGGTCGGCAAGACGTATATCATCGAGGCGTCGGTGCCCGGCTACGACGCCATCTTCGCCCGCAAGGTTCTCGTTCCGCAGAGCTAAAAGCCGTGCTGGCGCTTCTTCTCCACGCGCACTTGCCGTTCGTGCGCCACCCGGAGCACGAGCATTTTTTGGAAGAGGATTGGCTCTTCGAGGCGATCACGGAGACGTATCTGCCGCTCGTGGAGATGCTCTTTCGTCTCGCGGAAGAAGGCGTGCCTTTTCGCCTCGCGATGACGGTGACGCCAACGCTTGGCCACATGCTGCGCGACCCGCTGCTGCTCGAGCGCTATGAGCGGCATCTTGCGCAACTCATCGCGCTCACCGAAAGCGAGGCGCGACGGTTGGCTGGCGGACCTAGCGCGGAGGCGGCGCGCTTCCACCTGCTGCGGCTCTTTCGCGTGCGCGAATGGTGGGCGCTCATCGAGCACGATATCGTTGGGGCTTTGGGGAAATTGCAGGACCACGGGCTAGAGCTTGTCGCCTGTGCGGCCACGCACGGATTTCTCCCGCTCATGCAGCAAGCGGAGTCGCAGGTGCGTCTCGGCGTCGCCGCCCATCGGGAGATGTTTGGGCGCGAGCCTGCGGGGTTTTGGATGCCCGAGTGTGCCTACACGCCGGGGCTCGACTCCTTGCTCGCGGAGCATGGTGTGCGCTGGACTGCGCTGGATGCCCACGGCCTCACCCGTGCGACGCCGAAGCCGCGCAACGCGGTCTGGTCGCCTGTATTCATGCCGTCGGGCGTCGCCGCGTTTGGGCGCGACCGGGACTCGGCGCGGCAGGTGTGGAGCACTGCCGACGGCTATCCCGGCGACCCGGCTTACCGTGAGTTTTACCGCGACGCGGGATGGGACGCGCCGCTCGATGCACTACATCCTTTCCTCCCCGACGGCGCGCGGAAGTTCACCGGGCTGAAGCTCCACCGCATCACCGGCCACGAGCCGAAGGAGCCCTACGACCGCACCGCCGCCATGCGCGCCGTCGAGCGTCACGCCGCACATTTTGTCGCCGAGCGCGTGGCGCAACTGCAAGTGCTACGCGAGTATATGGATGTGCCGCCGGTGATCTTCGCGCCGTTCGATGCGGAGCTGTTCGGGCACTGGTGGTTCGAGGGGCCGGAGTGGTTGGAGGCCGTGCTGCGAAAGTGCGCGGGCTCTCGCGAAGTCCCGCTCACCACGCCCGCGCAATACCTCGCCGAGAATGACACGCATCAGCTCGTGCAGCCCGCCGCATCGAGCTGGGGCGACGCGGGGCATTGGGGCGTCTGGCTCGACCCGGTGAATGCGTGGATTTACCCACTGCTCCACGCCGCCGAGCGGCGGATGGCGGAGCTCGCGCAGACCGCCGAGCCCCACGAGCGTGCCCTCCGGCAGCTCGCCCGCGAACTCCTCCTCGCGCAATCCAGCGACTGGGCCTTCCTCATGCGCGCTGGCACCGCCCGCGAATACGCCACGCTCCGCACCAAGACGCACCTCCGCCGGTTCGAGACGCTGGCCGACGAACTCGCCGCCGGGCAAGTGGACGAGGCCACACTCCTCATCATGGAGGCGCGCGATAATTTCCTGCCAGACATTGATTGGCGCGCATTCACCTTCGTGAAATGACGAATGACGAACCTCGGCGAACTTCGTCATTCAGTCATTCGTCATTTCCTAAAGGCTCCGCAAGAACCGCTCGAAGAACTCCACGCCGCCTACCAAGTCCGCCACGGCGATAAACTCATCCTTTGTATGCGCCTGCGCAATGGAGCCCGGCCCCATCGCGATGGCCGCCATCCCGTGCTGCGCAAAGACGCCCGCATCGCTAAACCACGGTGCGCCGATGCAGCGCGAACCGCACGCACGCAGCTTCGCGATGAGCGGGTGGGCGTCGTCGGTGAGCATCGGTTTGGAAAGAACGTGGCTGATTTCCACATCCGCGCACACTGCGCGGAGGCGGGCGCTCACGGGCTCCAGCGGGCTCTCGCCGGGGAGGTAGCGGATGTCCAATTCTGCACGGCAGATGTCGGGGACGATGTTCACCTTGCTCCCGCCGGAGACCGTCCCTGCGCTGATCGTCGTGTGCCCGAGCAGCGGATGCTCCGCGCTGCGCAACATCGGCGCTATCTCGTCGCGCACGCAGCGGAGGATGTCTGCCATTTTGTAAATGGCATTGTCGCCCCGGTGTGGCTCGGCGGCATGGACGGCGCGGCCCCGCGTCGTCACGTCCAGCCACAGCGCGCCCTTGTGCGCGACCACCGCATCCAGCCCCGTCGGCTCGCCCGCGATGATGAAATCGAAGTGCTCTTCCGTCGCCAACGCCGAAGCCCCATGCTGCCCCGCCTCCTCGCTGCACAGCCCGGCAAACCACACCTCGTAGCCCAAGTCTGGCAACCTATCGCGCACCGAACGCATCGCCCAAAGCATTGCCGCCATCGAGCCCTTCGTATCGCTCGTGCCGCGTCCCCACACCTTCCCGTCGCGAAGTTCAGCGCCGAAAGGATCAATCGTCATCCCGCCCACGCTCACCGTATCCGTATGCGGTGCAAACAGCACACGCGGCTTCTTTCCCCCGCTGTCGGAAAAGCGGACGACGACATTGGGCCTCCCCGGAAGCACCTCGCGAAGCTCCACTCGCGCCGCCGGAAACTCCGCGCGCAACCACGCCGCGAGCCAATCGGCAATCGCCTGCTCGCCCGTATGCGGCGTGCCGGGATCGCCCGTCGGATTCACGCTCGGGATGCGGACCAGCGCCTGAAGTAGCTCGATAACAGAAGTAACTTGCACGCCCACCACCCTACCCAGCCCGCGAGCCGCGCCAAGGATTCAGTTTCGCCGCCGCTCTGCCCGGAGCTGCCCGCAGCCTGCCGCCACATCAATCCCGCGCCGTTGGCGAATCGTGCTCGGGATGCCCGCTTCTTGTAGCGTGTGGGAGAACTCGCGCGCCGCTTGCGCCGCCGTCGCCGTTCCGTCGAAACCGTGTGTAGGGTTCAACGGGATGAGGTTCACATGCGACCGGATGCCCGCCAGCAGCGCGACGAGCCGTCGCGCCGTCTCCACCGAATCGTTCTTCCCCGCAATCAACGTCCACTCGAAAAAAATCTTCGCATCCATCACCTCGCAATAATGGCGGCACGCCGCGATCAATTCCGCCAGCGGCCAGCGTTTACTCGCCGGAACAAGCGCGCTCCTCTCCTCCTCGCTCGCCCCGTGCAAACTGACCGCCAAGCCGTAAGGACGCCGCTCTTCCGCCAGCCGCAAAATCCCCGGCACCACGCCCACCGTGCTGATAGAAATGCGCGACGGCCCGATATTGATCCCGCCCGTATCCGAGATGATCTCCAGCGCCGTCATCACCGAATCATAATTATGCAGCGGCTCGCCCATCCCCATCAGCACAAGGTTCCGCAGCCGCGCCCCGCTCGCCGCCAGCGCGCGATTCGCGTGCAACACCTGCGCCACGATCTCGCCCGGTCGCAAATGACGCACAAACCCCATCTGCCCCGTCGCACAAAAAACGCACCCCATCGCGCAACCGGCCTGCGTGCTCACACATGCCGTGTGCCGCCCCGAATAGCGCATCAGCACCGTCTCAATCGTCTGCCCGTCGTCCAGCGTCAGCAGGAACTTCCGCGTGAACCCATCCGCGCTCGCAGTATCCGCCGCCACCGCCGGAACCTCCAGCCGCAGCCGCCCATCGGCCACCCAGCGGCGTAGCGGCGGGAGAAAATTGTCGCATTGGCCCAGCTCCGTCGCCGCCTCCCGATGCACCGCCCCCCAAAGCGCCTTCGTATGGACCGGGCGCAGCCCATCCGCGACCAGCGCTCGTTCGAGCGATGAAAAAGGAAGATCAAGAATGTTGCCGATGGTGTTCAAAACGCCTGCCACTCATGCGCGAATCGCTACACTGCGGCGAACATATATTTCACCCGCTCAAAATCCGTCTTGAGCACGGAATCCCCTTACGGTTCATTGGGCTCGTGGAAAAAAAAAGCGCCGCAAAAAAGAAACGCCCCACCTCAAAGTGGATGCCGACGCCCCACCAGTTCGAGCAGGACGAAAAGTTCTTCTACGAACGGAACCTCCAGATGACTCCCGACGAGCGTTGGAAAGCGAACAGGAATTCCGTCCGATTGTTCAGCTCTTTGAAGCCCTCCAACGGGAAGGCATCCCATTTCTCATCGTCGGAATGGGTGCGGCAGTCCTGCAAGGAGCTGCCACCGTCACGCGGGATTTAGACATCTGGATCGGGTTGCCGTGGCGGCGCTACATGCGGGTTATCAACTTGTGCGATCAGCTCCACGCCACACTTCATTCGCCGAGCGCGGTCATCCTTCAGGGGGAGCATCTCGTGAACTTTCTTTACGTAGTCACGGGCTTGAAAACATTCCCCTACGAATACCGACGCGCAGTGGAAATCGAGTGGCTCGGGATGAAGGTGAAGATGCTCCCCATCGAACGGATTATCCAAAGCAAAAAAGCGATCCAGCGCCCCAAGGACATCGCTCACATTGTTGAGCTTGAGGCGCTGCTGAAAAGCCTGCGCGCAAACGAGGAACCGTGACCGCTACGATTTCCTTCCTCGCTTCCCCTTCCCGTAGCTCACAGGTTTTTTCTTCGGTTCGATCTTCGAGATGCCTGTGCCGGATTTCAGCTCGGCGATTTGGTCGCGGAGGAGCGCGGCCTTTTCGTAGTCGAGGTTTCCGGCAGCTTGGATCATGTCGGCTTGCAGCTCGGCCAGCGTCTCGCTGAGGGAAAAATCTCCGCCGCTGCCTTCGCGCACGACGCTGCTGTTGCCGCTGCTTTTGAGGATGACGTGGAGGCTTTCTTGCACGGAGCGCCGGACGCTCGTGGGCGTGATGCCGTGCTTGGCGTTGTATTCGAGCTGCCGCGCACGGCGATACTCGGTGATGTCGAGCAGCGCTTGCATGGAGCGCGTGACGGAGTCGGCGAAAAGATACACCTCGCCGTTCACATGCCGCGCGGCGCGGCCCGCCGTCTGGATGAGCGAAGTCTGCGAGCGCAGGTAGCCTTCTTTATCGGCGTCGAGGATGATGACGAGGGAGACTTCCGGCAGGTCGAGCCCTTCGCGAAGGAGGTTGATGCCGATGAGGATGTCGAACTCGGCGTTGCGCAGGGCGCGGAGGATTTCCACGCGCTCAATCGTATCAATGTCGCTGTGCAAGTAGCGCACTTTCAGCCCCACGTCTTTCATGTAGTCGCTGAGGTCTTCGGCGGTGCGCTTGGTTAAAGTGGTGATCAATACGCGCTCGCCGCGCTCCGTGCGCTGGCGGCAAAGCTCGATGCTGTCATCAATCTGCGTCTTGAGCGGTCGGATGGTGATTTTCGGGTCGAGCAAGCCCGTGGGCCGGATGATCTGCTCCACAATGAGCGGTCCGCCGGGCGTGTGAACGTCGAACTCTTCAACGGGCTCCGCGCCGCCGCTGGCGATGACGGTGGTGAACACGCGCTCCACGGATTCATCTGCGCCCTGCGTCTTGGAAAAAGGCACGTAGCCCATGTTGCCGACGACGCTATTGCGAATCTCAAACTCGCTCGGCGTCGCGCTCACATAGATCGTCTGCCCGGCCATCTCCATGAACTCGGGGAACTTCAGCGGCCTATTATCCATCGCGCTCGGCAGCCGGAAGCCGTAGTCCACGAGCGTCTGCTTTCGCACGCGGTCGCCCTCGTACATCCCGCCGATTTGCGGGACGGTCGCGTGTGACTCATCAATGACGAGCAGCGAATCCTTCGGGAAAAAATCCAGCAGCGTGTAAGGCCGCGAGCCCGGCTCGCGCCCGCTGAGATGCCGCGAGTAGTTCTCGATGCCGCTGCAAAATCCCATCTCCTGCATCATCTCCAAATCGTAGAGCGTCCGCATTTTGATCCGCTGCGCCTCCAGCAGCTTGTTGTTTTTCTCAAACCAAACGACGCGCTCTTCCATCTCTTCGCGGATCGTGTTTTGCGCAGTGCGCAGTCGGTCCGCAGGCGTGACGAACTGCTTCGCGGGGAAAAGCGTGAGATGCGTGAGGTGCTCGTGCGTGTGTCCGGTGAGCGGGTCGAAGCGCGAGATGCGCTCGATTTCATCGCCGAAAAACTCGATGCGCAGCGCCTCCTCATCCGCGCTCGCCGGATGCACCTCCACCACATCGCCGCGCGCCCGGAATCGCCCGCGCTCAAACGCCACATCGTTCCGCTCGTAGAGCATCTCGATGAGCTTCGAGAGCACGGCCTCGCGCGTGATCGTCTGCCCGACTTTCAGCGTGAGGAGCATCTGCAAAAAATCCTCCGGCGACGCCAAGCCATAGATGCACGAGACGCTGGCCACCACGATCACATCGCGCCGCGAGAGCAGGGAGCCCGTCGTGCTCAGGCGGAGGCGCTCGATCTCGTCGTTAATGGACGAGTCCTTCTCGATGAACGTGTCCGTGCGTGGGATGTAAGCCTCGGGCTGGTAGTAATCGAAATAGCTCACGAAATACTCCACCGCATTATCCGGGAAGAAGCTGCGGAACTCGCTGTAGAGCTGCGCGGCGAGCGTCTTGTTGTGCGAGATGAGCAGCACGGGGCGGTCGAGATTTCGGATCACGTTGGCCGCCGTGAACGTCTTCCCGCTGCCCGTCACGCCGAGCAAAGTCTGGTGGCGATTCCCCGCCTCCAGGGACTTCGTGAGCTTCGCAATCGCCTGCGCCTGATCGCCGCGCGGCTGCATTTTACTATCGAGATGAAACGGCATCGTGTGCGAGAGCATCGGGGGTTGGAGATGGAATTGGCAAGTGCGCTCCGCTTCGCGATTTTTGAACTTCGCCTTGCCCAATAGCGCGGTTTCCCAAAAGCTGCGCGCCTTACCAATGACGGAGCCAGCAATTACTAAGGAACTCATCGCAAAACACGGACTCACGGACGACGAATACGTCCGCATCCAAGCCATCCTCGGGCGCGACCCGAACTTCACGGAGCTGGGCATCTTTAGCGTGATGTGGAGCGAGCACTGCTCGTATAAAAACACGAAGCTGGAGCTGAAGAAGTTCCCGACGACGGGGCCGGGCGTGCTCGTGAAGGCGGGGGAGGAAAATGCGGGCGTCATAGACATCGGCGATGGCTGGTGCGTGTGCTTCAAGATGGAGTCGCACAATCACCCGAGCGCGATTGAGCCGTTTCAGGGCGCGGCGACGGGCGTGGGCGGGATCATCCGCGATATTTTCACGATGGGCGCACGGCCTGTGTTCTCGCTGAACTCGCTGCGCTTCGGGCCGATTCACGGCGACACGGCGCAGAATAAATGGAACCGCTCGCGCTTCAAAGGCGTGGTGGAAGGCATCGCGCATTATGGCAACTGCATCGGCATCCCGACCATCGGCGGCGAGGTGTTTTTCGACGAAAGCTACAACGGGAATCCGCTGGTGAATGTGTTCTGCCTCGGCGTGCTGCGGCATGAGCAAATCGCGCGCGGTGCGGCGAAGGGTGTGGGCAATCCCGTCTTCTACGTGGGCGCTGAAACAGGGCGCGATGGGCTGGCGGGCGCGGCGTTTGCGTCGCGTGATTTGACAGAGGAATCGAAGGAAGACCGGCCCGCCGTGCAAGTCGGCGACCCGTTCCGGGAGAAGCTGCTTATGGAGGCTTGCCTCGAACTTTTGACGACGGATGCCGTCGCCGGAATCCAGGATATGGGCGCGGCGGGGCTGACGTGCTCGACGTGCGAAACGGCGTCGCGTGGCGGGACGGGCGTGGAGATCGAGCTGACGAAAGTGCCGCGCCGCGAAGTGGGCATGACGCCTTACGAGACGATGCTCTCGGAGTCGCAAGAGCGGATGCTCATCATCGTGAAAAAAGGCCACGAACAGACCGTCGTGGACATCTTTGAAAAGTGGGACTTGCCGTATGCCGAAGTCGGCAGCGTGAAGGACGACGGGATGATGCGCGTGACCGAGAACGGCAAGACCGTGGTAGAAATCCCAGCGGCGAAACTCGCCGACGACGCGCCCGTTTACGCCCGCGAATGGACGCCGCGCGCCACGCCTGCGCCGCTCGATTTTTCCACACTCGCGGCGACGGGTGAAAAGGCGGCTCTGCTCAGCCTGCTCGCGCATCCCAGCATCGCTAGCAAGCAGTGGGTGTGGCGGCAATACGACCACATGGTGCGCATCGGTTGCACCGTGCTGCCAGGCAGCGATGCGGCGGTATTTATCATCCGCGAGGCGAATAAGATCGTCGCGGCGACGAGCGACTGCAACTCGCTCTACTGCCTGCAAGACCCGCGCGAAGGCTCGCGCATCGCCATCGCGGAAGCGGCTCGCAACCTTGCTTGCTCCGGCGCGCGGCCTATCGCGGTGACGGACAATTTAAACTTCGGGAACCCGCACAACCCGGAGCTTTTCTGGCAGCTCCGGGAGTGCGTGGAAGGGCTGGCGCAAGGGTGCCGCGACTTCAGCACGCCCGTCGTCGGCGGCAACGTCTCGCTTTATAACCAGAGCCCCGCTGGCCCCATTGACCCTACGCCAACGGTCGGCATGGTCGGACTCATTGACAAAGCCGAGCATGTCACCACCCAAGCGTTCAAGACCGAGGGCGACGTGATCCTACTCGTCGGCCCAGTCATCGATCCCGGCGCTGGCCAACTCGGGCTCGGAGCGTCGCACTATTATAAAGTCGTCGCCGGGCAAAAAGCGGGCAACACGCCCCGGCTCAACATCGCGCTGGAGAAAGGCGTGCAGTCCGCCGTCCTCGCGCTCATTCAGGCGGGCCTCGTGAAGAGCGCGCACGATTGCAGCGAAGGCGGGCTGGCCGTCGCTCTCGCCGAGAGCTGCATGAGCGGCAACATCGGCGCGACCGTTGAACTTCCAAGCGGCCCCGCGCTGGCGAAATATCCCGCCCACGCCGCTCGTGCCGGACTGCTCTTTGGTGAGAGCCAATCGCGCATCATCATTACGGTCGCAACGGAGAATGTGGACGCCGTGATGGAGCAGCTCGCCACGCTTCCGCACAGCCGCATCGGTGTTGTCGGCGGCGAGATTCTGGCGATCTCCGCGCATGAGAAATTGCTCGCCGTCACCGTTGCCGAACTACGCGAGACGTTCGAGCAAAGCATCCCACAAGCGATGGCCTCGTAGCCGCAAACCTGATTCCACGATGAAAACAACCGCTATCATCTTCGCAACGCTCTGCTTCATCCTCCACAGCTCCGCGCAGGTGCTCGGCGTGGGAGAAGAGGGACCGGACGACGTCCTTGGCGCGGCCAACGTCAAAGTCACCGCGCAGGTGATGACCTATACCGACTCGGGAAAGACTGCGACGGCCAACGGCGACGTTTACATCTCCCGACGAGGGACAACGATCTTCTGTGACTCGGCGCGTTTCGTGGAGCCGACGAACGACGTCATCGCCACAGGCAACGTCCGCATTTACGACAAAGGCCGCCTCGTCACCGCCGAGCGCGCCGTTTATAATCTCGTCACGGGCGACATCACCGCCGCCGACATTCGCGGCACCGCGCAGCCGTTTCTTTACTCCGGTGCGTCGTTTGCAAACATCCCGAACAGCCCCGGCTATTTGGTGAAAGAAGCACTCTTCACCACGAGCGACTCGGGGCGACCCGATTGGAGTATGCGGGCTAAAAACGTCCGCGTTTATCCCGACGACCGCGTCATCATGAAAGACGTGAAGCTCTTCATCGGCGACACGCCCATCCTGTGGTTCCCCTACGTCTATCAATCGCTGAATAAAGAGAACGGCTTCACCATCACGCCCGGCTACAGCTCCGTGTGGGGAGCCTACGTGCATTCGCGCTATAACTTCCCCATGGGCGAGACGATGAACGGCGAACTGCGGCTGGACTACCGCAGCGAGCGCGGCCCTGCGCTTGGTTTTGAGACCGAATGGGAAGACGGCGAAAAGAAAGAAAGCTGGGGCCGATTCCGCTCCTACGTCATGGAGGATGCGAACCCCTCGATCAATAAAACCGGCGTCCGGCGCGAGGCTATCGACCCCGAGCGCTACCGCGTCTCTTTTCAAGCGAAGCATTACTTCACCGAAGACATCTACGCCCAGGTGGACATCAACAAAGTCTCCGACCCCCGATTCCTTCAGGATTTCTACGAAGGTGAATTCCGTCTCAACCCACAGCCTGACAATCTCATAGCCCTCACCCGGCTGGGCGACGACTACGCGCTCTCTCTCATCGCGCGCACGCAGCTCAACCACTTCTTTGACACCACAGAGCGGCTTCCCGAGGTCGCCCTCGACATCACACGGCAACCGCTGTTTGGCACCCGGCTTTTCTACGAAGGTGAAAGCTCAATGGCGCACCTCAATCGCAACTTCGCCGACGGTTCCACCTTCCAAGACTACAACGCCAACCGCCTCGATACCTTCCACCAAATCTCCCTGCCGAAAACTCTCGGCGGCTGGCTCTCTGCCGTCCCCCGTATCGGCGTGCGAGGCACATGGTACTCGGAAAGCGGCGCGCTCATCTCCTACGATCCGATCACCGGCGAGCGCCTCACCGACCCCGCGAAAGCAGCCGCCAGCACTGCCCTTCGCCGCCTTGAAAAAGAAGGCAGCGTCTTCCGCCCCGTGCTCAACGCGGGGCTGGAGCTTTCCTTCAAGGCATCCCGCGCCTACGAGCAAGTGCAGAGCCGAACCATCGGTCTCGACGGCCTCCGCCACGTCGTCCAGCCCTACGCAAATTTCAGCTTCGTCCACGCGGGCGAAGATGGGCGCGACATCCTCAAGTTCGACCGCATCCAACGCTCCACCCAGCTCCCGCCGATTGATTTCCCCGCGTTCAACACCATTGACTCCATAGATAACTGGAATATCGCCCGCATCGGCATCCGCAACCGCCTCCAGACCCGGCGCGACAACGCCACGATCAACTGGCTCGAACTGAATACCTTCTTCGACTACCGCTTTAACAATCCCGACTTCGGCCTCGACCCGGACCCCGGCAAGTTCTCCAACCTCGTCAACCGCCTCCGCTGGCAGCCCATCTCGTGGGTCAGCCTCACCGTGGATTCCCAAGTCCCCGTCTTCGATAAAGGATTTTCCGAGGTCAACTCGCGCGCAAATTTCCTCATCAACGACAGCGTGCAAGTCGGCGTCGGACATCGCTACATCAATAAGAACGTCCTCTTCCAAGACAGCTCGCTCGTGGACTTCGGAGGCTACTTTCGCATCAACGATAACTGGGGTTTTTCCTTCCGGGAGTACTACGAAATCCAAGACAGCTTCCTCGAAAGCCAGCGATATGAAGTCCACCGCGATCTCTCCAGTTGGGTCGCCAGTCTCGGCTTCGTGAGCCGCAACAACCGCGCTGGTAACAAGGGGCAGGATGATTACGGGATGCTCCTCACCTTCACCCTCAAAGACCTGCCCGACGTAAAAGTGCCGCTCTCTTTCGACCCGAGCAGCACTGGCGGCAGCAGCAAGAACCGGTAGCTGCGTGCTCTTCTACGCAACGTTCGGGATTCGTGATTTCCCATTGCGCCACACAGGCACACGCGGCAATGTGCGCGCCCTTTTTCAAATACTTATATGACGCTTACGGAAAAACTTTTGGCCCGCGCCAGCGGGAAAACTCACGTCGCACCCGGTGACAATGTCTGGGTCTCGGTGGACGTGTTGATGACTCACGATGTCTGCGGACCGGGCACTATCGGCGTGTTCAAGCGCGAGTTCGGCAAGGATGCGAAAGTGTGGGACAAAAACCGCGTCGTCATCATCCCCGACCATTACATTTTTACCGCCGACTCGATGAGCAATCGCAACGTGGACATCCTTCGCGAGTTCGTCCGCGAGCAGGACATGCCCTATTTTTACGACGTGATTGACGACCCGAACGGCGCTTGGAAGTTCGACGCCTCGAAGGGCCAGCTCAAGCAGCAGTACGGCAAAAACTTCGCCGGCGTCTGCCACACCACGCTGCCGTGGAAAGGCCACTTGCGCCCCGGCGAAGTGCTCGTCGGCACGGACTCGCACACCTGCATGGCGGGCGCGTTCAACCAGTTCGCCACAGGCATCGGCAACACCGACGCTGGCTTCGTCCTCGGCACCGGGAAGATTTTGCTGAAGGTGCCCGAGACGATGCGCTTCTTGCTCACCGGCAAGCTCGCGCCGGGCGTCATGGCGAAGGACGTGATTCTTCACGTCATCGGCGACATCGGCTTCGACGGCGCGACTTACCGCGCGATGCAGTGGGAGGGCGAAGGCGCGCTCAATATGGACATGGATGACCGCATGACGATCACCAACATGGCCATCGAAGCGGGCGGGAAAAACGGCATCTTTCCCTACGATGAAAAGTGCGGCGACTACGTCCGCGAACGCATCGCCGAGAACGGCACGAAGTCCACGTTCGAGCCCGTCACCATTGACGCGGAGCAGGCGTTCGTTTTCGACAAAACCTACGACCTTTCCAAGCTGGAGCCGACCGTGGCCTGTCACCCCGATCCAGGTAACCGGAAGCTCGCTCGCGAGATGACGGGCGTGAAGCTCGACCGCGCATACATCGGCTCTTGCACAGGCGGGAAGACGAGCGACTTCCTCGCTTTCGCCCGAGTGGTGAAAGGGCACAACGTCAAGATTCATACCTTCGGCGTGCCTGCCACGACGAAGGTCGTCGCCGAGCTGAAGGCCGCGCAGATGGACGGGCAAAGCGTCTGGAGCATCCTCGAAAACGCGGGCGTGCAAATGACGGAGAACGCCTCGTGCGCCGCCTGTCTCGGTGGGCCTCAGGATACGTTTGGGCGCATGAACGAAAAGGCGCTCAAGTGCATCAGCGCGACGAACCGGAACTTCCCTGGCCGCATGGGCCACAAGGAGTCACAGGTTTTCCTTGCCTCGCCGTACACCGTCGCCGCCAGCGCGCTCACCGGGCACGTCACAGACCCGCGCGATTACATCGGCTAAATGCGGCTGGCTGGCATACTCGGAGTGGCAGCGCTGGCGCTCGTAGGTTGCGCGTCGTCGGACCCGACGAGCGTCACCGGGCACTACCAAGTGCGCGTGGATACGCCGATGTATCGTTACGGCCCTGCGCAGACATTCGGGCCAGACTTCACGCTCAAGCAAGGCCAGCACATTGTGCTCATGCGGCGCGAATACGGATACAGCCGTGTGATGACGGATGAAGGGCAATCCGGCTACGTCGCGACCGAGGATATTGTGGAGTCCGCTGCGCCGAAAATTGCGCAGGGAAATACAAATCTGTACCCCGGCCTGCCGACGAATTGGCAGGGCCGCCCGGTCGTGCCGGGCGATGGTAGGCAGGGGCGATTCACGGGGCCCGTGCTCCCGGAAGGCCCGCTCTTTGGCTCCAAAGACCTTCCACCCCTGCCCGACCACGACGGCGCTGTGCCCAAGCCCGAGTTTCGCTTCCCGAAGCCAAAGCCGGGCTTTCGCGTCAATATCCCAACACGAGAAACCGCTCCGGACGAAAAGCCCGCGAATTAGCCTGAACATCGTCCGTTTGTCCGATGTGCGGAACTTTTTCTCGCCCGCATCGCGCGTCGTTCGTAGCGTCGGCGGCAGATGAAAAGCATGACTGGTTACGGACGCGGCCAAAGCGTCCACAATGGCGCGAAGTTCACCGTGGAACTCAATTCGGTGAACCGAAAGCAGTCCGACGTGGTGGTAAATCTCCCACGGGAACTCGCTGAGCTGGAGCCCCGTGTCCGCGATACCATCAATGCGGAAGTCACGCGCGGGCGGCTCAATGTCGTCATCGCTTTCCACGCGGGCGCGGCGGCCCCGCAAGACCTCGCGCTCGACCGTCCGCTGGCGAAGACTTACTTGCGAGCGATGCGCGATTTGCAAAAGGAACTCGGTGTAGGCGGCGAGATCACCATTGAGACGATCTTGCGCGCGCCCGGCGTATTGCGGACGCCGGAAGAGCAGGCATCGCCGGAGACCGCTTGGATACCCGTCGAGGCTGCGCTAAAGGGCGCGCTGGCAGAGCTGATGAAGATGCGTGAGGCGGAAGGGCGGCATCTCGCGAAGGACTTGGAGAAACGCATTAAGTTCGTCCGCGACTCGGTGAAGAAGGTCCATAAAATCGTCCCCGGCGTGATGAAACGCTACCGGCAAACGCTGCAAGAGCGCATCAAGCGAGCGGGCATCGAACTGCCGATTGATGACGAGCGGTTGGTGAAAGAGGTCGTCGTCTTTGCCGATAAATGCGACATCACCGAGGAGCTGACACGGCTCGACAGCCACTTCGATCAATTCGCCGCGCACCTCAAAAAGAACGAAGCGGTCGGACGCACGCTGGAGTTCATGTGTCAGGAAATCGCGCGCGAATTTAACACGATGGGCTCCAAGGCCAACGACATCGAAATCGCGCAACTCGTCATCGCCTGCAAGGCCGAGATGGAGAAAGTCCGCGAGCAAATCCAGAACATCGAATGAGCAAACGACAAGGCATTCTCTTCGTCCTCTCCGCGCCGTCGGGCGGGGGAAAAAGCACGCTCCTTCGGCTGCTCTCGGACAACCCAGACTTCGTCTATTCCGTCTCCTGCACCACGCGGCAGCCGCGCCCCGGCGAAGTGGATGGGCGCGACTATCACTTCCTCAGCGTCGCGGAATTTGAGCGTCGCGTCGCCGCTGGCGAGTTCCTCGAATACGCGCGCGTCCACGGTAATTACTACGGCACGTCGAAGCAGACCGTCCTCACCGGGCTCGCCGCCGGGCACGACATTCTCATTGATGTGGACATCCAAGGAGCCGCGCAAATTCGCGCCAACGCCGACGCCATCTGCCACGCAGCGATGGTGGATATTTTCCTCATGCCGCCGAGCATGGTGGAACTCGAACGCCGCCTCCGCAGCCGCGCCACCGAGACGGAAGAACAGCTCGCCATCCGCCTCGGCAATGCGGCGGGCGAGATGGCCCAGTGGCGCAACTACCGCTACACCATCGTCAGCGGGCAAGCCGCGCAAGACTTCGATCGCTTCCGCACGCTGATGAGCGCCGAGCGGATGCGCTCCAGCCGACTAGAACTATCATTTTAAGAACCCATGAGCGCACCCGTCATCATCCTCGGAGTCACCGGCAGCATCGCCGCCTACAAAGCCGCCGACCTCGCCAGCCTGCTGGTAAAGGGCGGCGCAGAAGTGCATGTCGTGATGACCGCGAAGGCGTGCGAATTCATCACCCCGCTCACGCTACAAACGCTCTCGCGCAACCCCGTCGTCACCAGCGCCCGCGACGCGCAGAGCGGCTGGAAGCCCGGCCACATCGAACTCGCCGACCGCGCGACTCTGCTACTCATCGCCCCCGCTTCCGCCAACACCATCGCCGAACTTGCGTACGGCCTTGCTTCTCATCCCCTCACCGAGATCGCCCTCGCCACGCTGGCTCCCGTTTTAATCGCCCCCGCAATGAACGGCAAAATGTGGGCGCACCCCGCCACGCTCGCCAACGTCGCCACGCTCAAAGCGCGCGGCGTGCAGTTCATCGATCCCGTCGAAGGCGAACTCGCCTGCGGCTACCAAGGGCTCGGTAAACTCGCCCCCGTCGCCGACATCGCCCAGCGTGCGCTGGAGCTGGTTCGCGCGTAGGTCCTACTGAGAGAAAACGACGCGGTAAAATCCAGCGGTGCCCGTGAAGGGCGCGGTAAAAGTGCTGCTCTCTCCAGTCGCTGTGACGGTGCCGATGGGCTGCCAGTCGGCGGGGGAAAGTGTGGCGGTGCGCTGGATGGTGAAGGTGATGCCGGCAGCACTTGGCCATGTGAGCGTGAGGCCGCCAGCGCCCGTGCTGGTGGTGGCGCGGAAGGATTGCGTGCCGTTGCGCGGGGAGAGGCCGAGGCGGTACTCGGTGAGGTTGCTGGTGCCGTCAGCGTCGGCGTCGGCGGTGGCATCGGCGTCGTTCCAGTAGGCGAATCCATTGGCCATTTCCCACGAGTCGCGCATCCCGTCGCCGTCAGTATCGGGGTCGGGCGCGGAGCCGGGGAGCTCGGCGTTGAGCTCGAAGTTAAACGAGATGTCGGAGCTGTCGGTGAGGACTTGGTGTATCTCGACGGCGAGGATGTTGGTGCCTTCGACGAGGTTGGCGGCGTTGAGAGTATTGGTGATTTGCACGCTCTCGGTGGTGCCGCTGATGCTGGCAGAGGCCAGCGTCGTGGCGTCGGAGCCGGTGGGGAGATTGTCGCGCCAGATTTCCGTGCCGTTGAGATAAACGACGACGCCATCATCGCGAATCATGCGCGCCGTGAGGGCGGAGATTTGCGCGGCATCTGCGACGGTGAAGGTGCGGCGGAACCATGTGGTGACGTAGTGAACGGCGGGGCCGGATGCGACGACGGTGGCCTCGTCGCCGTCGCCGTAGCCCAGCTCGGCGGCACCGCTGCTCCATGTGGAATCGTCGTAGGCGAGTGTGGTCCAGTTTGCCGGGGGAGTGACGCCGGTATCGCGGTACTTCCACACCGCGCCCCACGGGCTCAGCGTCACGGGAGCGCCCGCGAGCCCGGTGGAGAGCACGGGGATGGAGGCCACGCTGGCAAAGGCGTCGTCCACAACGCGCGCGGTGTAATAGTGCTGGCCGCTGGCGACATCGGTGAGCGCAAGCGAGTAGGGTGCGGTGGTGTCTTCGCCGACTTTCGTGGTGCCGTCGTAGAACTCGACGCGTGCGATTTGGCCGTCGGGATCAGCGGCGCTCGCGGTGATGGTGAACGCGCCGGGCGGGATGAAAGTGGAGAGGTGCGAGGGCGAGGTGATCGCGACGGTGGGCGCTTGATTTGTCGCGTTGGGAAAGCCGGGCGTGAGTCCTTGGCCTTGCCAGTTCGTCGGCTCCAGCGCGAGCGCGGAAGCGGAGATGCGCTGGAGGGAAGGGCCGCTGCCGTCCGCCGTCGTGGGCCACGGTGACTTGTCGTTGTAGCGCACACTTTCGAGCGAGATGAATGCGCCGAGCGTCGCGGTGCTCGGGCGCTGAAGGGCGATGGGCTCGCCGCCATCATCGAGCGAACCCGTCGCCGCGACGATGGGCACGGCGGCGGGAACGGAGTGCCGCGTGCGAAACGCGGCGGGGTCGTCGGCGACGGCGAGGAGCAGTCCATTTGCCGGGATACTCGTGCCCGCCGGGAAGACGACACCGAAGCCATCGAGCTGCCAACCCGCGAGCGACACGGCGCTGGCGCTGGTGTTGCGTAGCTCGATCATTTCAAAATAGCCGACGGGTGCGTGATACCAAATCTCGTTGATGACGACCGGTCCGACTTGCGAAGTCGCCGCTGCGACGCCCGGCGTGGGCGCAGTGTTTGGGACGAGAAACTCCTCGTCCGTCGAGTCCACCACTCGGCCCAGCGCCATGCCGCCATCCGTCGCGCCGTAGCTCCAGCCGTGGCTGTAACCGCTCGGCATCGGCGCAAAAAGAAACACGGTGCCACCCGCTTCATTCACCGGAAATCCAAGCGTGGAAAACGACACCGCACCGCCGGAGGGGATCACGCTTCCCGGCGCGATGATCGTCTTCGCGGGAATAGCCGTCGTGTCGCTCAGGAACCAGCCGGAGACATCCACGGGGGCGGGCGTCGGGTTGTGCAGTTCGATAAACGGCGACGACCCAGCGCGTAGTTCACCGATGACGATTTGCGGCGTGGTGGGCAGCGGATCCGCCCCACCGGGCGAGCCGTAGAGCGCCGAGCTTGCGCGCCAGCGGCGGCCTTCATCCGGCGCGGGAAGCGTGGCAGGTGCAGCGTTCACGATGGAGAAGCCGAGGCCCGAAGCCGTTGCGGGCCACGGCGGCTGCGTACTATAAGAGAGGTGCCAGATGATGCCGCCACCGGGCGCGACGAGCGTGAGTTGCTCGCCGTTATTATCCAGCTTGCCCGTGAACGTCGCGCCGACGGTGACGCTAGGATAGCGCGTGGCAAAGGCGGTCGGGTTCCGCGCGACGACGATGTAGCCGCCGGGAGTCAGCGTGGTGCCGGGGGCAAACGTGGCGGCGATTCCCTCGGTAAATGCGATGCCGGAGAGGTCGAGCGTTTTGTTTCCCGTGTTCGTGAGTTCGACGAACTCGAACTCCGCGCCGTCCGTCGCGCCGGAGGCTGGTGGGTCGAACATCACTTCGCTCACCGCGAGTTTTGTCAGGTCTTGCGAAAGGAAGAAGTCGCCCTCGATGAGCGGGCTCCACGTCGCGCCGTCTTTGACACGGGCGCGCAGGCGCACACTGCTCAACAGCGTAATCGAGCCGGGCCAGACCTGCGCGGCGGAGTTCAGCACGCCGCCGAAGTCGCGCGGGTCCGTGCCGTCGAGCGTGTAATAGATCACGCCGAGGACGGGCGATTGCGTGAGCGTGACGACGGTTCCCTGCGGCACCGTGCCCGGCGTCGGCGCGAGCGTCGGCGCAGCCAGCGTGGGGAAATATCCACGATTGCGGAGTTGCGTGATGACGTTGCCGGTGCGCGTGGGGAACCACGAGTTCACGAAGTAATTGATGCGCGGTAGCCAGTGGTCGTCGCGAGTCAGCGGAGTGGCGCGGGAGGAGTCGCCCCAGCGCGCGGACTCACCGATGACGGCGAGATCAATCTGCGCGGCGCGCGTCTGCCACACGGCGGTCTGGCTGGCGGCAGTGAGCGCGCCATTTGCGAAGCAGTGCTTTTGCACGCGGTCGGCGAAGAGCGATTTGAACTCCGCGTTGAGCATACATTTGTCCCACATCCGCCGCATGTTCGAGGAGGTGAGCGTCGCGCCCACAGCGGTCGCGGGGCCGGTGATGTCGCTGTTCACGTCGAACATCGAATACTCGGAATCGTGCGCGAGAAAGCGAAAGCCCGCGCGCCCGTCGCGGGGTCGGACGGCGAAGAAATTGTTCGGCACTTGGCCGTCGATGAAGGTCGGTCCGTCGCGATTATCGATCACGAGATTCATCAGCATGTAGTCGCACAAACTCACGGCATCGAGGTGGATGGGCAGCGCGGTGTTGCGCGTGCCGTTGGCGTTGTTGCCGAGCAGGGCTTGCATCGCGGCATCGCTGGTTACGCCAGCCTCCGTGAGCGTCCAGAGCTGCGTCCACGCGGCGAAATCACCGGCGGCGAGCTGGGTGTTAAAGCTGTCCACTTTCACCACATCATACTCGTCCTCCGTGCCGCCGAAGTATGCAGCGGCGTAGCTCGGATTCACGCGCTCCTCGGTGTTGTAGAGGCCCCAGTATTGGCCGTTGATGAAGAGGTGGTAGAAGTCCCCGCGCGTCGTCGGCTGGCCCATCGCGCCCATCAAATCGCGGGCGAAGGAGTCGGTGATAAATGTCGCCTCCGTGCTGGCGAGAAACGCCCACGAGAAATCCTGCGATGTGCGCAAATCAACCACGTCCTGTTTATCCGCCCCGGTCGCGCCGAAGATAGGATAGTCCAGCTTTCCTGCGCCGTACCGCTCGCGGAAGAACATGCGGAAGGAGTGCTTCGCGTTGTTCGTGTCGCGGGAGAAATTGCCACGAATGCGAAGGCCGCCGTCTTCTTGAAAACCAGCCTGCCCATCGGGTCGCAGCAACTCCAGCGAGGCCGGGCGTTCCCAGTTGTCGCCGTTCTGTCCGGGGTTTGCGTAGATGCCGGTGCTGGAGTCGAAGAGGTCCGGCAAATTGATGACGATACTGAGCGCGGGAATCGCCTGCATCGCGGGGAGCGCGCGGCTTTGATACGGAGCGCCTGGGCCGATCACGTCGGGGTCCATCCCGTAGTCCACGCGGTTTGCGCCCCACGTCGCAGGCCATCCAGCGGGAGTTGCGCCCGTGGGCGATTGCGTGAGCACGTCGGCGAGGAAGAGATACGTCCGCGTGGTCGCATCGCTCGGCGCGTAGTCTGTGAGGAATGCCGCCGCCCGCAGCACCGTCGTCGCGGAAATCGTGAGCGGCGTCGTGTAGAGCGGGCTCGTCGCGATGGGCACGGTGCCGTCCATCGTGTAGCGGATGCTCGCGCCGCCCGGCGTCGTGGTGGTGAGCGCGACGGAAATCGGCGCGGTGTAGTAACCCGCCGAGACGCTCATCGTCGGTGCAGCGGCGATGGCCACATACTCCGTGCCCGAGTTTGCCGCGCTCGGCGTGGCGGTGGAAAAGTAGCGCGCAACTCCGCTGGCATTGATGCCGTAGCTGAGGCCCGGCTGCTGGCTCGGTAGCGGATCGAAAGAAGAGATGAGGTCGCGTGGAGTGCCGCCGTTGTAGAGCCGGAGCCGCCCGCCGGTCAGCTTCACCGAGAAGTTCGCGTGCAGATTCCCCGAGGAAGGCGCGCGATTTTTCTCGGAGAGAAACACGGTGAGAAAGCCACCCGGAGGGATCGTCCTCGCGGGAAACACCCACTTGTGCGGCAGCGCGGAATCATCCGTGAGCGACCAGCCGCTCACGCTCACCGCCGTCGTTCCGGTATTATAAAGCTCCACCCAATCTTCCGGGTCGCCGTCTTCATCTACGAGCCCGCCGGGCATTCCTGCGGCGACGACTTCATTGATGCGAATCGCCTCCAGCGGCGCGTTCGGGTCCACGGTGTAGCTCCACGAACCACCCGCAAACGCCACAGGCGGCGTCTCCGTATCCACGATGCCGTGCCCACTTGCGAACGCCACTGACACCGCGCCCACGGGCTGCGCGGGGAAGGTGAAGCGAACCGCATTTCCGCCCAGCGAAGTCATCCCCGTCGCGGGAACGCCCGCCACGAGAAGGTCCGCCGCGTTCACATTCACCACCGCTTCGCTAAAGAGAATATCTATTTGCGCCAGCGAGCGCACCGCCGAGCCCTGCGCGGGAGTCGCGGCGAGGATGGTCGGCGCGGACGGCAGCGGGACGAGCGCGGCGTTTCTCGCGGTGTTCACTTCCGTCGCGGTGAGCGCGCGATTGTAGATGCGCACTTCATCAATGCGCCCCTGCCACCACTCGCCCCACGTCAGATTCCCGCCGATGCGCAGCGGGCTCGCCGACGTGTCGAACACGCCCGCGTGCGTCAGCGTCGCAGCTTGCACGCCATTGCGATACACGCGGATCGTCGTGCCGTTGTAAGTCATCGCGATGTGCGTCCACGTATTGAGCGGCAGCACCGCGCCGCCCGCGATTTCGCTGTAGCTGCCAGCGAAGCCGCCGCCGCCCATCGCCGTATCGCTCGGCCCAGAATAGATGTAATACGCCGCGCCGCCGACGGTCTCTTTCATCGCAATCGTGCGGTAGTTGCCGAGCGCCGTGGGATACACCCACGCCATCACCGTCGCGCCATTCGTGAGGTCGAGCGACGCCGCATCGGGTACCGTCACCCAATCGCTGCTTCCATTAAAAACGAGCGCCCCGCCGTATTTCCCCGACGCCGTCCAAGTCGCCCCGCTCAGCGTGCCGACGTGCCCATTTGCCGTCGTATCCGCAGTCGTCGAGCCGCTCCCCTCATCGAAGTGAAAGCCCGCGACGAGCCCAGACTGCCCGCGAGCGGTAAAAGTGAACACGAAAAGCGCGAGCGCGACGATGGTATGAAGAAGGCGCATCGCGCGCAAAGAGAGCAGATAGGGTGCTCCGGTCAACAAACGGCGTGATTAAAGAGTCGAAGACGAAACGGGGCAAATTCACAAGCCACAGACGCCCTTGCTCGGGTGTGGTTAAAAATGCAACAGAGCGCGAAGCGCACAAGGAGCGGCGACATTCCTGTCGCTGTCCCCAAACGCGCGAAGCGCCTGAGGACCTATCAGAAAGTTTGTGTGGCCAGGCAAAAGAGAGGACACAAACGAGTGAGAAAACCAAAAAGCAGAGAAGAAGAGAAAACGAACAAAGCATTGGA